>JAWOGU010000138.1:0-3029 GCA_046496595.1 Chloroflexota bacterium | reverse complement strand
GCGAACGATAGCGCGAATTAAGGGCAGCCGCTGTTTTCCAATCTGACCAATATCAGCAATGAGCCCAAAACCGATGCCTATTGTGTCAATATAGAGTGAGACACTCCAAGCCTCGAATTTAGTGTAGAATGCGAGGCCAAAGAGGAAGATCATGACACAAAAACATGCAGACAAACGCCACAAAAATGGGGGCGGTCCGACCCGACAGGTCGATCCCGAAGTACTGCCCCAGGCCAAACGGCGCACATTCACGGCCGCCTACAAACTGTGGGTGCTGGAAAAAGCGGATAAATGCCGCGAGCAACCGGGCCAAATCGGAGCCTTGCTCAGACGGGAAGGGCTATATTCATCCCACCTGACCAGCTGGCGGCGGCAACGGGAAGCCGGCCGGATGGCCGGACTGAAACCGCAAAAACGAGGCCGCCAAGCGGATGAGGAAGCGGCTGAAACGAGCCGGTTACGCCGGGAGAACGAGCGCTTAACGCGGCAACTGGTCCAAGCAGAGCTGATCATCGAGGCTCAAAAAAAACTATCAGAGATACTGGGAATAACCCTGGAACAGACGCAAGACGAGAACGAACGAGAGCAACGGTGACTGAATTAGCCCAAAAAACAAGCACAAAGCAGGCCTGTGATGCATTGGCTTACCCGCGTAGCAGCTATTATCGCCAGGAGCAGGTCAAACCAGTCAGGGATGATGACGGGCGATTGCCGGCATCATCGCCGCGGGCCTTACCGGTGCAGGAACGAGAATCAGTGCGGGAAATACTCAACAGTGAACGTTTTGTAGATAGTTCACCCCGACAGGTGTACGGCACCTTGTTAGATGAAGGACGGTATCTGTGCTCGGTCAGTACGATGTACCGCATCCTCCGGGTCTATGCTGAGGTATGTGAACGGCGCAACCAGAAACGGCATCCCGTTTATAAGAAGCCGGAACTACTGGCCGCTGCGCCCAATCAAGTCTGGTCATGGGATATTACCAAACTGCGTGGTCCGGTGACCCATGTGTACTATTACCTATACACGATTTTGGATATCTTCAGCCGGTATGTGGTGGGCTATATGATTGCCAATCGGGAACTGGCCCGCCTGGCCCGGCAGTTGGTAGGCGATAGCTGTGCCAAACAGGGCATTGAACCAGAGCAACTCATTCTGCATGCCGACCGGGGTAGTTCCATGACCAGCAAGACCCTGGCTTTGTTACTCGCTGACCTGGGCGTGGGCAAAAGCCATTCCCGGCCGCACACCTCTGATGACAATCCGTTTTCGGAGGCCCAGTTCAAAACGATGAAATACCGCCCTGACTATCCTGATCGTTTCGGCTCGCTGGAAGATGCGCGCACCTGGGCACGGCCGTTCTTTCACTGGTACAACCATGAGCATCGGCATACCAGTTTGGGGTTGATGACGCCGGCAACCGTCCATTATGGACTAGCTGATGAATTGACCGTACAACGACAGGCAACGTTGCAAGCAGTTTATGAGAAGCACCCGGAGCGGTTTGTAAAGGGGTTACCCACACCGCCACAACTGCCCACAGCCGTGTGGATCAATCCGCCGAAGGGCGAGGAACTGAAATCGCAGTAGCGGCTGTGGGTAAGTGGGTAACTCGGAGCACAGCAGAGAGTTATCCACTTATCCATCAGCCCGGTGAGTGAGGCATTGCTCACTAATTTATTCGTTTTAGTGTCTCAAAACTATTGACACATTCCGTTCCGAACTCAGGTTATTATCATTGGCGGCCATTTTTACAAGATGTTAAAGATGATATGGTTTTGGAATTAGCCGTTGCCGCACAAGCCGCAAAAATCGTTACCTTTAATCTGAAAGATTTTAAGAGAATTGAAATTTTTGGCGTTGAAGCTATCAAACCACGTGATTTCCTTGTTGAAATTGGAGAGATTAGATGACAACTTTGACTATTAGATTACCAGTTAGTTTACACAGAGAGATCAAAGAATTGGCGAAAGAGGAAGGCGTTTCAATCAACCAATTTTTAACGTTGGCCGCTGCTGAGAAGATCAGCGCTCTACGTACTGTGGATTACTTGCGTGCTGAAGCAGAAAAAGGAAGCCGTGCAGATTTCGAGGCGTTTTTGGCAGCAGCTTTTGATGTGGCGCCAATGGATGATGATCGCTTGGACCAGGATTAGGGTTGATTAGCATTTGAACCAATCCTTTTAATAAAACCTCTGAGGTCTTGACCAAAACCTTGACGAATTATGCTCACGAGACCGCAGAGGTTTTTCTTATTTACTCAGTGAAAGATATGGTCATCAAAATGCCGTCCAGGATGTCAAATATAGCCGCAGCCTGTTCTTCCCGTCCAGGAAATTCGTTAACAAGATCCTCCACAACCAGCAGGCGCTGCGGGTCCTGTTTGTCCTGAAAAACATAGCGAGGCAGCGGGTATTCCCCTCCCTGGCGCTGCACCAGAATCTCCCGCCCATTCATTTGAAGCGTGTCTGTATAAGCCGCGGGCACAAAGGCGCGATCGAAGGCGGCCTGATCCCCCTGCAAGTAGCTAATTGTGATGGGAGGGATAAGAGGCATTTCATCGCCTGCAGGGGGGCCGCTGCGGGCAGCCATGGCTTGCGCCAGTTCGGCGGGCATGAGGAGATAGTGCTGCAATACCGGCCAATCATCAGGCATGCCCTGCCCCTGGAGATTTTGTTCCAGGGCGACCCAATCGGGTGGAATCTGAAAGCTGAAACCATGCTCCAGGTCGGTCACCGTCTGCCACTCACTGGTATCTGGCGGATCGGCCGCTGAAACTGTTTCTCCCAGTTCTTCCAGACGCGTGACGCCGCTCACCAGCCATTGACCACCCACCTGCTGCATCTGCACTTCCAGCCGGTGCGGGTTAGCGAAGGCCATATCGACGATGACGGTGCCTTCTTCCTCCCCGCTTTCTACGGTGAAGTCCAGCGGAAAGGCCTGTGCCTGCAGGATGGGATCATAGCCGGGGCCGCTTGCCTTCATCTGCGCCAGTTCGGTTTCTACTACGCCGGCATAGGCCGGGTTGAT
>JAWOGU010000717.1:0-5400 GCA_046496595.1 Chloroflexota bacterium | reverse complement strand
CTGCCAAAACCACCACAATGGCGGCCGCAATATGCAGCAGTCCGTTAAAAGAAACTTCAGAAAACCAGGATGATGGATCAAAATTGTTCATGAGCGATTAGGGTTTTCTCCTTGTGACTGTTTGAACAGGTCTGGTTCACGCTGCAGCAAATGATCCAGATGGTAAAAGGCGCAGACTACCAGCGAGTGGGTGATTTGGCCGTTGGCGATAAGGTCGGGAACGGCCGTTAATGGAATTTCCTCCACCGCAATATCTTCCCCGCCGTCAAACTCCGGCTGCCGCCGCCAGCGCGCATTCAGCGCCAGGTAAGAATGGCAGCGGTTGTTGAGAAACGCCGGATTGGGCGCTACCGTGCCAAGATGGATTATCTGATCAGCGTCGTAACCCGTTTCCTCCAGCATCTCCCGCCGCGCCGCTTCCCCCGCGTCGCCATCCGTGTTATCCACCATGCCGCCCGGCACTTCCAACGTCACATCTTCCGTGCCATGCCGGAACTGGTGGATAAACACCACCTTCCCCTCCGGCGTGATGGGGATGATGTTAATCCAGTCCGGCGCTTCCAAGACATAAAACGAATGCTCATTGCCGGTGCGCGGCGAGCGGCGCGTATCCTGCCGCACCGTAAAAATGCGATAATCGGCCAACGGCTCCGTCTCTAATTTTTCCCAATTTTCAACCATACCAACCTCAAGCTTTCCAGGATGAACTTCTCAGAACATGGATTGTAGAAGTTGGAATCAGTCCGGTCAAACAGGTATCCTCAGCAAATTTGTGGTAAATTTAGGGCAATAACAATTGGGAGGTAAACATGGCTCAAAATTTGTGGGAACTACGGCAAACAAAACGCATGACCGTCAAAGATTTAGCCGGAAAATCAGGCGTGAAGGCGAACAGCATTTATGCTTATGAAAACGGCGAACCGATCAAAATGGCGGACCTGGAAAAACTGGCGAAGGCGCTGTACGTCAACAAAAACGAAATCAAGGTTCAATCTGATCCCGTACCCAAAAAGAAACCGGCGCCGCCTCCAAAAGCGGCGCCTGCGCCAGCAGCCCCAAAGCCGGCCGCGCCACCCGCACCCCAGGCAAAACAGCCGCCGGCCGCCAAACAAACACCAACCACCCCCGCTTCAGAAGGCCAGCTTGATTATTTACGTGTCTTATTCGCCAAGCTGAATGAGGACGAAACGGCCGTTACCGAACGCCTGGGCAAACCGCTTGAGGAACTCGCTTTCCCGGAAGCGCGGCAGTTGTTGAACACCTACCACAAAGCGTACAAAGCGCGTCAAGCCCAACGCCCGCCTGATACCCGGCGCAAACGCGGGCATTTGCCGGAAGCGGTGGACGATTTTGAAATTGAGTATCTGCAAACGCAGCAAGAAGCAGGAACCGTCATCACCTTTACCCTGTTCGACAAAACGGAATTTAGCGGGCGCATCATCGGCTTTTCACCTTACAATATCACCATCCAGCAGGCAGATGACAGCGAAGTCACCATTCAAAAACTGGCCCTGGCTTACTACACAGCGGCGAAGGCGGCAGCATGAGCCTGAGCGATCACTTACGTTATTTGCGGGCGCTGCGCGGCGGCGTTCATACGCAAACGATCAAGGACGCCATTGGCCTGGAGGCCGTTACGCCCATTAATCACGCCGAAACGCAGTACCGCCCTGTGCGGGATCCGGAACTGGTGGCAAAACTGGCGGCTTATTACGAACGGCCGTTAACCGAATTTCAATGGCACAACGCCCGCCCACGCAAATATCTCACCTTCTATCTGGCGCGGGCGCTCAAAACAAAAGAAGCCGTTTCGCTGACGCTGCGCTCCGGGGAACAACTGGCAGGCAAGGTAGACTGGTGGGATTTAGGCAGCCTGGGGCTGTGGGACGAAAACGGCCGTTTCCTGGTCGTGCAGCGTCACGCCGTCGTAGATTGGCCCGGCGCCGATACCGAGTGGGAAGACGTGTAGTAGCCGCGATTTCTTATCGCGCCTGGCGGAGTGGGGGAGGGATACTGGGCTACATCCGTCAAAAGAGTGTTGTCGGGCTACCAGTCTCTAATCTCTAGGAGTCAATTATTCCGTGCTTCTAAGCCTCTTTACTGCATAAAGCGTGCTGGCAAACGCCAGTTCCGGCAAGGCGTCCAACGCAAAAAAACCGGCGTCTGAAGCATCATCGCCGGCTCTTAGCTTTCCGCCAAGCAGTGCCCCCCGGTAGAGGATGAAGATCGAAGCTCCCGGCTGCCCCGGTCTGGCGGGTGGATTAAAAATGACGTCTTCCAGCCTGGTAATCGCCACCTTCAAATTGGTTTCTTCCCAGGTCTCGCGCACGGCCGTTTCCTGCGGATCTTCCCCACTGTCCACAAAACCGGCGGGCAGGCTCCACTTCCCTTTTTCCGGATTCATAGCGCGGCGTACCAGGAGTAAACGGCCGTTTTCCACCACCAGCACCCCTACTCCCACCTTGGGATCCGTAAAGTAAACGTAGCCGCATTCCGGGCACGTCCGGCGCGGCTTGCCGCCAAACGGCCGTGTCACCAGCGGCGCGGCGCACTTGGGGCAGTAGACAAACGTTTCAGGGGCGGATGGAATGGTCATGGAGCAAGCGAGAGGAAAGAAGGGACTCTAGCTCTCGTTGATAAGGGATAGTTTTTAGAGTCGGCGTCGCGCCAAAAGCGTCAACACCAACAGGAACAGCAGCAGGAGACCCAGGCCAATCAACAGCCACGTCAGCACGGGGATGGGCTGCGCTGCGGTTTCAGGCAGTGGTGCGGCGGTTTGCGCCTCTGCCGCGTTCGCCAGCGCGTCGGCAGCCACAGTGGTCGGTTCAGCCAGCCGGGCAACGGCCGTTTCCGTGGCCGTCGGTCTGGGTAAAGAAGAGACTGTAGCGGTTGGCAGCGCCAATGCGGAGAGTTCCGGCGCGGCCTCAGCCGCAGTGCCTGCCGCCGCATCTTCCATCATTTCCATTTCAGAAACGGCCGTTGCCGCCAACGTCGGTGTGGGCATAGGCGCGAGTTCAGCGGCTTCTTCTACCAAAACTTCAGTCGTCACCGCAAATGTTTCGGCCGCTTTGGGAGCAGCAGCCGGCTCTTCAACAGCCTCTTCCATCGCAATTTCCGCTTCGACCATCGGCTCTTCCATCATCGGCGCCGGTTCCATGGCTGTTTGCGCCATCGGGGCCATATCACTGCCGCCCTGGCTGGCAAAAACGCTCAAACCGAGCGCGATCACAAAGAAAAACGCCGTCATCACCGTCGCCGCCCGCAAGAAGGGATACGCCTGTACCAATGGTTCTTTACGCGGCTTGCCATACACCGCAGCATCCAGCGTAAAACTGCGCGGCGCGGCGCGGCGCGGCATGTGGCTCATGTGCTGGCGAATCAACTGCGCCAGTTCCAATTCTGCACGCAAATCGGCGTCAGCCGCCAGCCGCTGTTCAAACGCCTGCCGCTGATCTTGAGGCAGCCGGTTATCCAGGTAAGCTGAAAACGCTTCCCGCCGCTTCTCCTCATCCGATTTCGTGAGATTCTTCAAAAAGTCAAACATGATAGTCGGTTAGTCAAATAGTCCAATAGTCTGTTAGTCAGGCGGTCGTCAGTCAGTCATTGACAATTTGCAATTGAAAATTAACCATTGACAATTATTCACCCGGTAGTTCCTAAACGATATTCAGCCGGCAATAGTTCCCGGAAGCCTTGCAGGCAGTCGCGGAGTTTGCTGCGGGCGCGGCTGAGACGGGACTTGACGGTGCCCAGGGATGACGCGGTAATTTCGGCGATTTCGTTATAGTCATAGCCTTCTATGTCGGAGAGAACGGCCGTTATCCGTTGATCATCCGGCAGCCCTGCCAGACAACCCTCAATGGCCCGCATCAATTCCACGCGCTGCGCCTGCGCCTCCGGTCCTTCCTCCGGGCTGCGCAAAAAGCTAAACGACTCATTCTCCTCGGTCAATTCGTCCAAAGATGATTGGGGACGCCGTTTGTGGCGGCGCAGTTCATCATAACAGGCATTGGTGGCAATACGCAGCAGCCACGCCTTAAAATTGCCGCCCCGGAAACTGTTCAACGACTTGTAAGCCGAAATAAACGCTTCCTGCGTCATATCTTCCGCGCCTTGCGATTCGCCTATAATGCGATAGACAACGTTGTACACCAGGCTTTGGTAATGCAGCACCAGCCGGTTGTAGGCCGCTACGTCCCCTTGTTGCGCTCTTTTGATGACTACGTCTTCGTCGTCCATTGACAGATACTACAGCTTGCTCTATACTTTTGCTCGCTCAAATGAGCAGTGGCCGAAGTGGCGGAACAGGCAGACGCGCACGACTCAAAATCGTGTTCCCTCGGGAGTGTGGGTTCGATTCCCACCTTCGGCACCATCAATAAATCTGAGCGAATTATAGCCCCGGTTCAAGGGCAAGCAAGGTTAAACGGCAGGCTACCAGCAACACGGTGGCCTTTTTTTGTGACAGGGCGGCAAGGTGGCAGAGTGGCAAGGTGGCAGAGTGGCAGAGTGGCAAGGCGGCAGAGTGGCAAGACACCCTGTAACCCTGCAACTTTGCCACTTTGTAACCCTGCAACTTTGCAACTCTAAATCATGAAACGCTGGCTTTCCGTATTTGGCTTCATTGGCATTGGTCTGGTCATCGGCATTGGCCTGGGTTTGTTCCTGGGCTGGGTGGCCTGGCCTACCGAGTTCACTGACGCCAATCCCTCTGTGCTGGCGGCAGACTATAAACAGGATTACCTGCTCATGGTCGCCGCCGACTACGCCCTGACCGGCGACCTGCCTGCCGCCCGCCAAAAAATCGCCGCTCTGGGCGTTGGCGGCGAAGACTTGCTCTTCTCGCTCACATTAGACCGAATTTTACAAGGCGGTAATCCGGCTGAAATTCAGCAGTTGGCGCGGCTGGCAAACGACCTGGGGCGCACCTCTCCCGCCATGGCGCCGTATCTTACACCTGAGGCAACCCCGCAGCCATGACCCGCCGCCAACGCCGACGACGCACACAGCCTCTGCCGGAGAACGGCCGTTCCCTCAACCGCGCTTCGGCTGCCGGTCTGATTCTATTAGGACTGATCATCGGTCTGGCTGGCGCGTTGTACTACGCTTGGGTGGTCTCGCCCATCGTCTACACGGAAGTCAGCCCAGCCCGCTTCAGCGAGCGCTACAAAGCGGAATACCTCTACCTGGTCAGCCAGAGCTACGCTGCCGACGGCGATTGGATCCGCGCCGAGCAGCGTCTGGCAGCGCTGGAAGACCCCGCCTTAAATCAGACCATCGCCGACTTGTTGGAAAGCTACCTGCGCGAACAGCAAGAACCGGCCGTCATCGAAAATCTGGCGCGGCTGGCGCAGCAGTCAGGCGTGGAAGGCAAAGCAGTCGCCCTGTTCGCGCCCACGC
>JAWOGU010000090.1:0-2945 GCA_046496595.1 Chloroflexota bacterium | reverse complement strand
CACAAATTGGACGGGCAACTGTTGCTACATTGAAAATGAATCGGCCGATTATGTTTTCTATCCGCGAAGAAGAACAGTTGTTCGGTCGCCATCCCCATCTCCAATAAATGCCTTTCTTAATTGAGGCTTAAGCATAAAATCAGAGATTCTTTCAGTTAACTTATTACCATTGACTTTCCCATATTTCTGGTGAAGCATCTTGTGTTGCTGAGATGTAAGTGCAGCTTGCCAACAAGCTTTCCAAAAGAGAAACGGTCTCTTGCAAATCCGGGTCTATGGTCTGGGTGTTTAGCACAAACCGGCTGCCGATGATGATGAGCTTGGTGCGCGGACGGGTGACGGCGACGTTGAGCCGCTCTGGTTGGAAGAAAAATTCGGCCACGTTGGCGGCAAAACCGGGATTGGAGGTGGTAAGGGAGAGGATAATCAGGTCACGCTCCTGCCCCTGCATACGCTCTACGGTATCGACGACAAGCTGCCGCCGAACGGCCGTTTCCGGCACATACTCTCGCAGCAAATTACGAATCAGGCGGCCCTGCGCCCGGTAAGGCGCCACCACCCCGATTTCATCAGCCGGAAAACCGCAGGCCAGCAGCGTGGTGATCAGGTCTACCACCGCTCTTGCCTCTTTTTGACTGTAAACAGTGTTATTGTGGTGGCCTAAATCCCAGAACACTTTGGGTTCGTCGGCGTCCAGGATGGCTGTCAGACGGGTCGGCGGGCTGGGATAATGGATGCGGCGGTGGGCGGCGGTGGGAACGGCCGTTAATAAGCCATCATAAAACTGACTGCTGGGCCACGCCGTCAAGGCGTCATTCAGCCGGTATGTCTCGGTGAGCATGGTGTCAAACCCGCGATCCGCCAGGTAACCGAAGACGGAGTCGCGCAAGGCGCCGCCAGTTAAACGGGTTGTCAGGACGGGGGGTAGCTGTTTTTGGTCGCCGAAGAAGATGTGTTTCTGTGCGGCCAACATACCCATTACCGCCAACGGCAGCGTAATCTGGCTGGCTTCATCAAAGATGACGGTATCAAATTCCACACCGCTTAACCGTTTGGTCCGTGTGGCAAATGGCGTGGCGCCGATAATGTAACCGCCGCTTTCACCCGCCAGCGGGGAACCATGAAAGTTTTCGTAGTTAGGCGCCTGTAAATCATCGGTATGGATGGGATGACCTATTTTGATGGCAGCAATGTCGGGGTCTTGTTTGTGTACGGCATTGAGGGCATTGTTGATGGCGCGATGCGTAAAAGAACAGATTAAAACACGTTCACCATCTGCAACCAGCGCGCGCGCCAAAGAAGCCAGCACCCGTGTTTTGCCGGTTCCCGGCGGTCCCTGCACCAGGTAGGCCAGGTTTGTGGCATAAGCGTTAGCCAGGGCTTCCCCTTGATCCCAATTGAGACCGAGCGTTTCCGCGATATCCAGGCCACGGGCATACAGGCCGGGAGCAATGGCTGGCTCCAAGCTGCCCATCAACAGCGGCAAAATATATTCTCGTCCAACCAGCGTGTCCCCTGCTTCGGCCAATGCACCGATAATATAACTGCTCAAATCGACGAGACCGACGTCGAGTGTCCAACCATTCTTTTGCTCAAACTTCTTTGCCCAATCGACGGGTTCTTCGCAGGAGATGAGGAGATCGGTTTCTTCATCTTCAACCAGATTGACCATGACAGCCGCATGGTCAAACGGATCATTTTGGCTGAGGCACAAGATGTCGCCGGGGCGAAAACGGGAGATGTTGCGCGCGCAGGCGAGTTTGATCCGGCCATTTTTGCGTATTTCTTGCAGAGACACGGTTTCAATGGCGTAACCGTCTGCCACACGGGCTGCCAACGGCTTTTTCCATTGGGCGTGGATTTGTTGACGTTGAGCGGCCGTTTCTGTCAGGACCAAATCACGCAGGTTATTGAGAAACCGGGCTGCTTCTGATGAGGCAGGAGGTGTTGTTTTCACAGCGCTTCGGCCACCTGCCGCCAGCCCAGCGGACCGACTGCCGCCACTTTGGTTAGCGGCAAGTCGCCCATATCTTGCCAGCGCCCGCCCGGTTTTTGCACTAAAAACGGCCGTTCTACGGCTGCCAGCAGGGGAGCATCGTTGGCGCTGTCTCCCAGGCCAATGGTGACAATGTCGCCCCACTGTTGTTGGAACAGGGCGGCGAGATGGGTAACGGCCGTTCCCTTATTGCTTTTCGCCGACATGACAGTATGGAATTTGCCGCCGGAAACAATAGTCAGGCCATAGGCTGCCAGGGCGGTGTGCAGGTGTTGATAGGCTGCGGTGGTAAGAGGTGTGACAATGGTCTCGCTGTACTCGCGCTGTCTGGCTCTGGCAGCGGCCGTTTCGTCCAGGCCGGTAATCCGGCAAATTTCGGGCAGGGCGAGATCGTGGTACCCTTGAAAATCCAGACCGGTTTGCTGACGAATATGGTCCAGCGCCTGCCGGATGATAACGGCCGTTACACCCAGTTCTATCACCGGCGGCAGATCAGCGTCAAAATATCCGGGCGGCAGCATGATGGCGCTGCCGTTTTCCACGATAAAAGGATCAGGAATGCGCAGCGCCTGGCGATAATACGCCTGTTCTGTCCTGGTTTTGGAGGAGCAGAGCACGATGGGAATCTGGCGGGCTACAAGCCGGGAAACGGCCGGCGCTACCTCCGCATAGCTGTACGTTTCAAAATCAATGAGCGTGCCGTCGATGTCAGTGAAAATAATCGCTTTCATGCGGATTCTCTCAACCGCCCTTCGTAATAATGAGATAAAAACTCGCCGACGCGCTTGCGTACCCGCGCCCAATTGAGTGACGCGCCGATTTCGTCCAGTTCCTTTTCCATTTGCCAGGTGACGAGCAGTTGGTGATTGAGCAAGGCGGAAATACGCGCTTCGTAATGCTGGCGGGCCAGGGTTGCTTCTCGCCCTTTCAGGTGCTGCAAGAGGACCAA
>JAWOGU010000059.1:0-4802 GCA_046496595.1 Chloroflexota bacterium | reverse complement strand
CCCCGCCGCCCACTGCCAGAAGACCCCCTCGCCCCGCGCCAGCAGCCGCCGCAGGTAGCGCTCGTGGTAGAGGCAGAGCGGGGAGGCCGGGTCGGTCGGGTGAGCGACGGCCATTTGTTTGCTAATCCACCCCTGTCCGGTCTCGTCCAGATAGCGCAGCAGCAGCTACAGCCGCCCTTCGGCCGCACGCTCTTTCGCAGAAAGGCCAGAGCCAGGTCGGGAAGTGGGGAATTTCGATGCGCAGAGTGGCGAGTGTGGCGTGCGGAGCAGGGAGGGTAGAGGGAGTTTCGTGGCCTGCGGGCATGTTTCCAGCCGTCGCCGCCTCTCCCTCGTCGACCGTTGTCAATTGACCATTGGCAATGGCCGCGGGTTGGCGGTAACGGCCTGATTCTGAAAAAAACGGCCGTTACTCCCAGAGCAACGGCCGTTTCACGCAACAGGTTAGGGGAGAAGCGCCTAAAACGGCAAAGCTTCGTTCGTCAACTTCTGATACCAGTCGCTTAACCACTTCATCACCGCATTAAACTTCGCAGCCGGGATCAACTTATAACTCGTCACCTCAAACTTACGGTACATCTCCCCGTACACCGCCCCGAACTCCACCCGACCGGTCTGTTTGCCATATGCCAGGCCCACCGCTTTCACTGCCTGGCTGATCTGGCTGGCCTGGGCGTCGGTCACGGCGTGGTCTGGCGCCGAGAGTTTTTCCTCAACCCCCTCCATCCTCCGCTGCAAGTCCACAACGGAAACGGCCGTTGCCTGCGCCACAATCTCTGCCTTACCCAATCGGGCCTCTATCTCCATTTGCTCACGCGCCATTGTCGCAATCGCCAAGCCGGCAAGGGAAACATCAATCGGTTCAGGATAAGGACGATGGCCACAGTGCCATGCTCTACGTCCCCTTTTGTCGGGCAGTGGCGGTTGATGATGTACCTGACCTGGAGGGTCTCCAACAGGGCATACAAGACAGGCAGGGCGCCAATCTGGTAATGCTGTTGACGGCTGGTCAGCCATTCCACCAGTTGGGCCAATGTCACCGCGCCTTGCATCACCAGACTTGCCCCACGCACGGCCCATTTGGCGCGATGGTAAGCATGTCGCCAAGCACGATACTTCTGCAAGGCCCGCTGCTTCCAGCGATAATGCGGCTGCCAGGGAAAGAGTGGTCCATTTTGCGGGTCTTGGCTGACCACACCCAAGAGCGGCGCGTTGTTGCCGTCGTTACCAACATCCACAGCGGCCGGTTGGCTAAATACCAGCAAAGCAGTAAACAAGATGAACCAGACCAAAATTCGTGTGCGCTTTGTTTTCGTGGCAAAATTCATGAGAAGGTGCCTTTGGTGAAGTGGTTTTGTCACCATAAACTTTGCCATGAAGGAGGCATCTTCGCCACTTTCTCTCTATTCGGTTTTTAACGTGCGAAATATAGGCTTAGAATAAGCTGCGCCCTTCGCCGATGCTTTCACGGCCGTTGCCGGACACTGCCCACTCCGTTAATTTCTTGCGTCACCTGCGGATCGCCAATGTATTCCACACTGCCCAACCCATCTATCGTCACGTCTAAATTGTCACTCGCCCGGACGATGGCTGAACCCGCGCCACTGCTATGGATAGTCGCTTCCTGGCTCTCCAAGCCGGCCGCGTCATAACTGCCCGCGCCGCTCAACTCCACCGTTTGCGCAGTCGCCTGCCCGGAAACGGTGATACTGCCCGCGCCTGGCAGCGTGGCCTGCCACCTGTCGGTATCCAGGTTGCTGATCGTCATGCTGCCAGCGCCGGATAATTCCACTGAATCTAGCGAGGCCGCTTCGATGAGAAATGTCAATTTGGCAATGTCGGTGAAAATAACATCCTCCTGGGTTCTGATGAACAGGGTATCCCCTCTGACCTCTGTCTCCAGGTAGGGCATGAAGTTTTCATCAGTCGTAATGGTGAGCGATTCGCTGCCGTTTTGGTCAATGATGACTTCGCCGAAACCTTGCAGCGTAACGGCCGTGAAGCCACTCACCTCCCGCGTTTCCGTCACCACATTGCCGGAACCTGACACAATTTCTGAATTCTCTGCACGTTCCAGCATTGCATTACAGGCTGCTAAAGAGATGGTCAAGAGGGCAATCAAAATCATCGAAAAGAAAGGTTTAGTACGCATTATTCCTCCTGTTTTGTCATTAAATTAATATCGTACCGCAGCGCGGACGGCGCATGAATAATCTGTTTGTGCGCTAACGGCTGGTAATCTTCATCAATTTTAAAGCGCCTTACCGGCGGGTTAGTTTTGGACTGAAGAGCAACAACAAACCTGCTGCAATCAAAAACAAAGGCAGCACCCAGCTATAATTGAGTTCAAAAAGGAAAACGGCCGTTACCCCAAAAAACAATAAGCTGCCCAACAACAAACCGATCACCTCGGGTGTCCAGTGGCCGCCATTGCGCCGGTAACCACCTAAAGCAGCCGACAAAGTGCCTACCCCCGGCAGCAGCAGGAACAAGGCCCACCAATTCGTCAGGGCAGTCACATACCCGAATTGATAAAGTAAATAAAAGACGCCAATCCCAATAAACACCAGTCCCATCAACCAGCCCAGATTGCCTGACTGGCGTTTTGCCCGCCGTTCATCGATGCGTTCACGGCGTGTTTGCCGTCTGCTCACATCATCCCCTTGGGCAATCATTCATCTGGTCAAACTTTTCTTCTTTAGACATGTTTTCTCCTTTCCCCATCATGCTTGTAATGAGAGGGAATCCTATAGTGACAGGATAGCGAAAGGGAAAACAGCCGTCTTCTAACCAAAGTTATGATCGGGGTTATATCTGGCGGTGACAAACCAGTTGTGGGGTATGTTGGGCATCGTGACCGGAATAACCGGCAAAGGCCAACGGCCATAGTGAGCGTCGGCGGCCCCGCCCTGAGTGAGGCCGGCCTGCCAACCGCGCTGCGCCAAGAACGCCGTCGGATCATCCATCGTACCAACCCAGGGCGCGCCAGACTGTGCCTGCATTTCCACCCACTTGCTGGTCAGCGGTGATGTCAGCGTCAGACTGTTGATGACGTCAAAACCCAGCCAGCTTCCCGGCGCTGCCAGGCTGCTGACGGTGTCCAGCAGGGGCGTGGTGAATGCATTGTCCAGGTAAAAGAGAAACCCTTCCAGCAGCCAGGCAGACGGACGCAGCGGGTCAAAACCGCTTTTTACAAGCGCTTCCGCCCACGGTTCCCGCAGATCAGCGCCCACAACCCGCCGGGCGCAGCCGGGTTTGGCCTGCGCCGCCTGAAGGATCTCTTCCTTATAGGCCAGCACGGCGGGCTGATCCAGCTCAAAGACAATGGTAGCTTCAGGCCAACTGAGACGGAAAGCGCGGGTGTCCAGACCGGCGGCCAGCAGCACCACCTGCCTGATGCCTTCGTCCTGGGTGATGCGCTGCAAACAGTCATCAAAGTAGCGCGTGCGGATAGCGATGGGCGCCACGCTTTCGGCCGGTCGTGGCGCAATCCAGGTCATGCCCACGTCACCTGCCAGAGCGGCGGCCCAGGGATCGTGAAACAAGGCGTCTTCACGCTCATTTTCCCTGGCGCGCACGGCGGCGGTCCAATAAGCCGTTGAACCTAATAATTGTTCGGAAGTTGTCTTTTCCATAATGTCTCCTTCTCCAATTGGGGAGAAATCTATAATAAGAAAGTTTGGGACAGGAATCGATCTATCTGCGCCTGATCTGCTTGCCAGTTGGTATGCTGAACCAGTAAACCGGGAAACGGTAGTTGGGGCAGCAGCGAGAGTTCAATTAACTTTCGCATCTCATAAAAGCTGACCAACCCATTAAACCCCCGCCAACCCTGGGCTTTTCCGTGTCCCTGCTGTGTGTGGTAAGCGGTGACAAAATCCAGCCATTCTGGGGGGCGAGATTGGGCGATCTGCTCCAGGCTGGTGCGCACGTCGCTGATCTCCAGGTAGAACCAGCGCGGCTGCAATACCTGAATGGCGGCAGCCAGTTCAAGCACAAACGCCTGGCCCTCCTCCACCGGTTCATCGTACCGTCCGAGCATCATGGTGAGTGGATTCTGCAAGAAGCAGCATTCAAAGATGTAGGTGACAGTGCCAGCGGCAGCAGAATCGGCGAAGCGCTGCCAGCGCCTGAGCAAGAGACGCCGGAATTTGTTGGCGGGCAGTTCATAAATCTCGTAACGAGCGAGCGCCGTTATAAGTGCTTCTGGAAGAGTGGGAATGGTTTGCTGCAGGGCGCGGTAGCGGAAAAAGTGGTCGTGACCGTCTACGAGAACCTGGCGCTCCAGAAAATCGAGATATTCGGGGAACTGCGCTTTTAAAACAGCCAATTCGGCCGCATCCAGGCAGGCGACGGATTCAAAGTCGGCCGGATGATCGAGATTACCTTCCAGGAAAACGGCCGTTTCCACCCCTTGCTTCTCCAACCACTCAGCCACAAAAACGGCCGTTGTCGTTTTGCCTGAGCCAGGCAGTCCTTCAACCAGGATTAGTTTTGTACTTGTCATCAGCTAAAACTCCAGAACTCGCAGCAGGGAATAACAGACAGGTTCAAAATGATTCAACCAAAAGGCAGATGCCTCCGGGTTAAAAGATTCAAAATTCAGGGCGCAGCAGGTAAAATCACGCTCCTGATAATGGTGAAGAGCGGCATCAAGCAGCGCCGCTGCCACCCGCTGCCCGCGATAAGCCGGGCGCACATATGCGCCGGTGATTGTCATCGTCTGTTCCGATTCCACAATGGCGACGCCGTCAAAATCATAAGCATCGCAGCGGATAAACCCTGCCAGTTGATCCCCGTCGAAT
>JAWOGU010000472.1:0-3307 GCA_046496595.1 Chloroflexota bacterium | reverse complement strand
AGTCTGGCAGGTTTTGGCGAAATTCTCAGCCGCGCCAAAGAAGTCGCCAACGCCGGCGAAAGCGCCAGCGTGGGCAGCATCAAACTGCTGGCCCACATGCCCGCCCCGCTCCAGCAGCTCCTCGACGCCATCCCCAGCCGCTTCGACGTGCTCAACGACATCATCAAAGGGCGCGAGGTTTTCTCCAACGTGGGACAGGTCGCGCCAACCAGTTCGCTCACCCGCTTTATCACCGCCAAAGACGACAACGAAAAAAAGACCCTGGCCTGGGGCGTCATGACCTCCGCCAACCAGACCATGATTGTCACCTTGCGTGATTTTAGGCCGCATGTGGGGTTGTTAACGGCCGTTCACCACCGTGACCTCGCCCAAAAAATCACCCAGGACTACCTCAACGCCTACGCCCGCGGCCTCAACAAATACATCGCCGAACTCTTCCTCATCACGGCGCCGGAAAAAGGCGGCAAGGGGGCAAGGCGGCAGAGGGGCAGGGTGGCAAAGTAGCAAGGTGGCAGAGTGGCAAGGTGGCAGAGGGGTTTGCGAACGAGTAAAGGAATTATTGATCGTGAATTATGGTGAATGGATAGAAAAGGTTCCGCAAAGTATTAAATCGGACCCATTGTGGGAAATAGAGGTATATCGCAAGGCGCTCTTTTTGTCCGATTTAGCCTGGCGCGATTGTGATGGTATGTTAAAACATGATTTAGGGAGACCGCTGGCTCAACAACTGATTCGCAGTTCGGGGTCCATTTCTGCCAATATGGAGGAAGGATTTGGCCGGGGGTTTGGCAAAGATTACGCACGCTTCTTGCGCATTGCCCTCGGCTCTGCCCGCGAAACACGCGGCTGGTATTACCGCAGCCGCCATCTACTTAAACCTGGCGTTCTAGAACACCGGCTTGATCTCCCAAAAACCATCATCGCCGGTCTGATAACCATGTCCAACCAACAAACCAAACGCTAACCCTATGCCACCCTGCCACTTTGCAACTCTGCCAATCTTAAAACTATGACAAACGACCCTCTCATCGGTAAACAACTTGCAAATTTTCGGCTGGAACGGCCGTTAGGCCGGGGCGGCATGGCTTCAGTCTACTACGGCACAGACATGGTCTTGCAGCGGCCCGTCGCCGTGAAGGTGATTGACGCCCGCCACCGCCACAAGCCGGATTACGTACGCCGTCTAGTGCAGGAAGCCCGCGCCGTGGCCCAATGGCGGCAGGAAAACATCGTCCAGGTCTACTACGCCGACAGCGAAGACGACCTCTTCTACTTTGTCATGGAATACATCCACGGTTCCGACCTGCGCCAGCGTCTTACCGAAATCGCGCCCGGACTGCTGCCCCACGACGAGGCGCTGGGCATTGGCCGCGGCGTGGCGGCGGCGCTGGACTATGCCCACGCCCGCGGCGCGATTCACCGCGACGTGAAGCCTGAAAATGTGATGCTGGACGCCGACGGCCGCGTGGTGCTCACCGATTTTGGCCTGGTCATTGAAGCCGACGGCCATCAGACCGGCGAGAGTTTTGGCTCCGCCGCCTACATCGCGCCGGAGCAGGCCCGCTCCGAAACGCCCACTGTGGCCCAATCCGACCTCTACGCCCTGGGGGTGATGCTCTTTGAACTGCTCACCGGCCATCTGCCCTTCGACGATCCGTCGGCCATGAGCGTGGCCGTGCAGCACGTTTCGCAGCCGCCGCCCTCGCCGCGCACCTTCAATCCCGCCCTCAACGAACAAACCGAAGCCGTGCTGCTCAAGGCGCTCAGCAAACTGCCGGAACAGCGCTACCAGACCGGCGCCGACCTGCTGGCGGCTCTGGAACGCGCCCTGGGTGACAGCGGCAGCGCCACCGACGACCTCATCGGGCGGCAGTTGGACGAATACAAGCTGGAGGCGCTCCTGGGACAGGGCGGCATGGCGCGCATCTACCGCGCCCACGACGTGCGCCTCAAGCGGGACGTCGCCATCAAGGTCATTGACGCCTCGCTGCGCGCCGACCGGGAATACCGCAAACGATTTGAACGCGAAGCGCAGGCCATCGCCCAACTGAGCCACCCCCACATCGTCAACGTGTTCCGTTACGGCGAGGTAGACGGCCAGTTTTACCTGGCGATGCAGTACATCAACGGCAGCGATTTGCGCTTCAAGCTCAACGGAATGCGCCGCGCCCAAACCTACCTGCCGCTGCCGGAAGTCCTCCACATTATCCGGCAGATGGGCAGCGCCCTGGATTATGCCCACAGCAAAGGCATCATCCACCGGGACGTGAAACCGGCCAATATTCTGCTGGACAACGCCGGGCAGCTTTTTCTGAGCGACTTTGGCCTGGTGCTGCGCAGTGACACGGCGACGCGCGGACAGGTGTTTGGTTCGCCCCACTACGTCGCACCGGAGCAGGCCATGTCGTCGGCGGCAGCCGTGGCGCAGAGCGATTTGTACGCGCTGGGTATCATCTTGTATGAAATGCTGACCAACCGGGTCCCCTTTGATGGGCGCGATCCGCTGGACGTCGCCATGATGCACATGACCGAAACGCCGCCGCCACCCCGCGACTTCCGGCCCGAATTGAGTCGGGCGCTGGAAAAAGTGACGCTGAAGGCGCTGGAAAAAGAGCCGCAGGCCCGTTATGCCAGCGGTGGAGAGATGGCGGCGGCGCTGGCGGCAGCCATTGAGGCCGAAACCGAACCTGTGTACGCCACGCCGGTTCCGATTTCTCCCCTGCTGTCGCCTCCCCCAGCCCTACAAGCGTTTGATGAAGCAAAACGGCCGTTACCCCCCATCCCCGCCGCCGTCATCCTCGCCGAAGAGGCCGCGCCGGAACCGCCGGTGGTGACGCCGGTCAAAACGCGGCGCAAAGGACGCGGCTGCCTGTGGCTGCTGGCCGTTTTGTTGTTGAGTTTGTTGGGATTGGGGGGCTGGTATTTCTTTTTGGGTGGGGAAGGGGAAGTCAGTGAACAGTTAGCAGTGTACAGTGGACAGTGGAGGGCGACGCCGACTGTTACGCGGCAGCCGACTGACGAACCAACTGCGACGAATACGCCCACGATTGCGCCGACGGAAACGGCCGTTCCCACTGCCACCGCAGAACCCACTGCCACCGCAGAACCCACTGCCACGATAGAATCCATCGTTCAAACCGCCGACACGCCAACCGTCACACCCACCAGTCCGGCCACCGAAACACCAACTTTCACGCCTACGCCTTCCCCCACGCCGCTCCCCATCGAAACGCGGGAGAAGGACGGGGCGGCCATGGTGTTGATTCCGGCGAGTACGTTCCTGATGGGCGCGGCGGCGGAAGATGAG
>JAWOGU010000457.1:0-5641 GCA_046496595.1 Chloroflexota bacterium | reverse complement strand
ACTTACCTGTTCTCATTTTGGCTCTTCAATGTGGGTATCGGTCTGCTGCCGCCTGCCGTTGCCAGCTATGCCATCTTGCTGTCCTGCGTGTTGGCCGCGCCGGCCCCCGTTGGCCTGACCTGGCTGCTGGAACGCTGGCTCAAAACGGTGTGGCACAGTGGTTACAGCATTACCTTGCAGCCCGACTCGTTTGTCATCACGCAGCCGGCGGGCAGCGATATTGATTTTCAGTTCTCCGGCAACGTGGCTGTGCTGGCCTGGTATTTTAAGCTGATAGGCTATAAACGGGGCGGACGCGAGCGGCGGGTGGCTAAGGAGTGGCTCTGTTTTTGCTGCCAGGTGCAGCAGGACGACAGCCGGTTTATTGCCTACACCTTTGCCCCGCCGGAGCAAACGGCCGTTTACACTCCCAATCATCCCTTCCGCTTCCAAAAAATCAACCCGGTTGAGGTCTACGATACCTCTTTCGACGGCCGTTTTGCCCCACCTGCTCGACCTGTTACCATTCCATCAGAGGTTATTAGCGGCAAAAACGGCCGTTACTGGCTGGCCGAACAACGCCGCTGGACCGAAGGACTGGAGCTGACCCGCGAAGACTTCGAAACGTTTTTGCAATATTTACAAACCCATAACCTGTAGCAGGTGGCAAGTGGTGGGTGGCGGGTACTATCACCCACCACCCGCTGCTCGCCACTCGCCACTCAAACGGAGGTCCCACATGTTTGCCTTCATTACCGACGAACACAAAATGATTCAAAAAGCCGCCCGCGATTTTGCCCAAAACGAAATCGCGCCCATTGCCGAACACCACGACGAGACCGGCGAATTCCCCATCGACACCGTGCGTAAAATGGGCCAGCTAGGCTTCATGGGCATTGAAGTACCAGAGGAATATGGCGGCGCCGGCATGGACACCCTGGCCTATGCCCTGGCCCTCACCGAAATCTGCAAAGTCGACGCCAGCCACGGCACCGTCATGTCCGTCAACAACTCGCTTTACTGCCACGGCCTGCTCAAATTCGGCACGGAGGCGCAAAAGCAGAAATACGTCGTGCCCATCGCCACCGGCGAAAAGATCGGCGCTTACAGCCTGACGGAACCGATGAGCGGCAGCGACGCCGGCACCATGCGCAGCCGCGCCGTGTTGAATGCAGCGGGAACCCATTATGTGATAAACGGCCGTAAATCCTGGGTCACGTCCGCCCCCTTTGCCGACTATATCGTGCTTTTCACCATGACTCAGCCGGAGCAGAAACATAAGGGCGTCACTGCCTTCATCATCGAAACGGACAAGCCCGGCTTTGAGCGCGGCAAAACGGAACCCAAACTGGGCATTCGCGCCAGCGCCACCAGCGAAATTCTCTTCGACAACTACGAATGTCCCGTTGAAAACAGGTTGGGCAAAGAAGGGGAGGGTTTCAAAATCGCCATGACGGTGCTGGACGCCGGGCGCATCGGCATTGCCTCGCAGGCTTTGGGGCTTGCTGAGGCGGCGTTGGAAGCCTCCATTGTCTACGCGCGGGAACGGGAAGCTTTCGGCCAGAAGATCGGCCAATTTCAGATGATTCAGCAAAAATTGGCCGACATGAAGTGCCGCGTTGACGCCAGCCGCCTGCTCATCTATCAGGCATGTCTGGCTAAAATGGCGGGCAAGGAAACGGGGGGCCGCTACTCCATGGAGGCGAGCATGGCAAAATTGTTCGCCAGCGAAACGGCCATGTGGGTGACAACACAGGCCATCCAGATTCACGGCGGCATGGGTTACAGCAAGGAAATGCCCCTGGAACGCTACTTCCGTGATGCCAAAATCACGGAAATCTACGAAGGCACCAGCGAAATTCAGCGCATGGTAATTGCGCGCAGCCTGACCGGACTGCGCTAAAAACCTGGATAAAAAAACCGCGGAGGACGCGGAGGCGCGGAGATAAAAAGAGGGTAACTATACAGCCAGACGAGGGCTGAGCTTGTCGAAGCCCGGTTTCGCCTTCGACAAGCTCAGGCTACACCTGTATAGTCACAAAAGAGGTTTTCTCCGCCCCTCCGTACCCTCCGCGGTTAAAATTCCTTTCCTGCCGCCGCCATCTCGACCAACAAAGGAGGCGGCTCAAAACGCGCCCCATACTGCCCGGCCAATTCCCGGCTGCGCGCTACAAACGCCGCCACGCCGTAGTCGTTGATGTATTGCAGCGTGCCCCCCTTAAACGGCGCAAAACCCCAGCCAAAAATCGAACCGATGTTGGCGTCCGCCACCGAAGTCAGCACCCCTTCTTCGACACAGCGCGCCGTTTCCAGCGCCTGCACAAACATCAGGCGCTCAATCATGGCTTCCTGGCTTAACTTCTCACCCTGGAGTGGGAAGAGCATTGGCAGTTCAGGCCACAAATATTTGCCGCTGCCATTGGCTGGATACTCGTAGAAACCGGCGCCTCCGGCTTTGCCAAAACGGCCGTTTTCCGCCACCATCACATCCAGCACCCGGTAGCTGGGATGGTCGGGCAGGGTCTTGCCTTCCGCTTCATAATCCTGGCGCGTCTGCTGGCGGATATGCTGCATCAGGCTCAGGCTCACCTCGTCAGACAGCGCCAGCGGACCTACCGGCATACCCGCCTTCATGCCCGCCGATTCGATAGCGCGGGGATTTTGCCCCTCGCCCAACAGCGCCTGCCCTTCCTGCACGTAGGTGGCAAACACCCGCGACGTGTAGAATCCCCGGCTGTCGTTGACCACAATCGGCGTCTTGCGGATTTGCAGCACGTAATCAAACGCCTTCGCCAGCGTCTCATCGCTGGTCTTTTCCCCCACGATGATTTCCACCAGCCGCATTTTGTCTACCGGCGAGAAGAAGTGCAGGCCGATAAAGTTCTCAGGCCGCGCCGACTGTTCGGCCAGACTGGTGATAGGCAGGGTGGAGGTGTTGGAAGCAAAAACGGCCTGGCGTGAACCGGTTGCAGAGCTTGTCGAAGTAGTCGAAACGGCCGTTTCCCCAATCACCGCCTCTGCCTCCTTTGTTACCTTACCTTTCAGCGCCCGGTCCTCAAATACCGCCTCAATCACCAGATCGCAGCCCGCCAGGTCCGCTGCACTGCCCGTCGGGGTGATGCGCTCCAGAATCTCCAACTTTTGCGCCTGGCTCATGCGCCCCCGCGCCACCCGTTTGTCGATCATCTTTTCGATGGCTGTCTTGCCGGCCTCCGCCCGTTCCTGGCCCACGTCCTTTAGCACCACCGCCATGCCCGCGTAAGCCGACACGTAGGCGATGCCATGCCCCATCATGCCTGCCCCCAACACGCCCACTTTCTTCGTTTCTTGTTTTGCCACAGCTTGCGGACGGCTGCCGCCCCCATTGATTTCGTTTAACTGGAACCAGAAGGCGTTGATCATATTTTTGGCAGTCTGACTGGTTGCCGCCTGCGCAAAATAGCGCGACTCAATGCGCTGCGCCGTGTCAAAATCAACCAGCGCCCCTTCCACCGCCGCCGCCATGATCGCTTCCGCCGCCGGATAGTTGCCGTAGGTTTGTTTACGCAAAATGGCCGGGGCAATCGCCAGCATCTGCGCCACCTGCGGCCGTTTGGGGTCGCCGCCCGGCATTTTGTAGCCCGGCTGGTCCCAGGGCTGCCGGGCATTGGGATTGGCTGCGATCCAGGCGCGCGCTTTCACTATCATCTCGTCGGCGTCGGCGGCCAACTCGTCCACCAATCCGGCCGTTTTGGCGGCCTGCGGTGGAACCTGCTGCCCCTGCGAGAGGAACTGGAACGCCTCCTGCAAACCGACCAGGCGCGTGTAACGCACAATGCCACCGCCGCCCGGAATCAAGCCCAGCGTCACCTCAGGAAAGCCAAATTTGCTTTTGGGATCGTCTATGGCGATGCGGTGATGGCAGGCCAGCGCCAGTTCCATGCCGCCGCCCAATGCCGTACCGTTCAGCGCCGCTGCCACCGGTTTACCCAACGTCTCCAACCGGCGGAAGCCTGCTTTGAGCGCCTGGGTGTCGTCAAAAATCCGCTGCGGATCGGTCTCATTCACCAGCATTTCCAGGTCGGCTCCCGCCAGAAACGTCTTTTTGCCGGAGGTGATGATGACGCCGGCCAGGTCCGGTTCCGCCGCCAGCTTATCCAGCGCCTGGCGGAAACCCTCGCCAAACTCGGCGTTCAGCACGTTGGCTGAGCGCCCCGGCATGTCGAGCGTCAGCGTGACAATATTTTGCGCGTCTTTTTCATATTTAAATGTCATGTTGTTCCCCATTTACGATTCTGGATTGGACCAATCTCCAAGATTGGTCCAATCTTATTATGTGTTTGGTGATCATTCCCTCTCCCCAACCCTCTCCCAAAGGGCGAGGGAGCCGGACTTCCCCCCCTCCGGGAGCCGGACTTCCCCTCCCACCAGGAGCCGGACTTCCCCTCCCGCCGGGAGGGGATTGAGGGGAGGGAAATTGATTATATGACCCAACAAGCCGAAGCAACGATTCCTCACCGCGTAGCAACGATTCCTCACCGCGTAGCAACGGTTCCTCACCTCGAAGCAACGGTTCCTCACCTCGTAGCAATGGTTCCTCACCGCGTAGCAATGGTTCCTCACCGCGAAGCAACGGTTCCTCACCGCGTAGCAACGGTTCCTCACCGCGTAGCAATGGTTCCTCACCTCGTAGCAATGGTTCCTCACCTCGTAGCAATGGTTCCGCGCCTCCTATAGACGTTCAGATAATGATTTTGGGTAGGGGCGGGCCTTGTGCCCGCCCATCCACCAGAGGGCGACCACAAGGCCCGCCCCTACCAGCCAAAATGTTTTTCTGACAATCTATAGCAATGACTATCAAACCCGCTCAATGATGGTGGCGATGCCCATGCCGCCGGCCACGCAGAGGGTGATGAGCGCCGCCGTCAGGTCTACCCGTTCCAGTTCATCCAGGACCGTACTCAGCAGCATGGCGCCGGTAGCGCCCAGGGGGTGGCCCATGGCGATGGCGCCGCCGTTGACGTTGACGTTCTCGCTGCCTTCGATGCCCAGGTCGCGCATGAAGCGCAGCGCCACGGCGGCAAACGCCTCGTTCACCTCGAACAGGTCAATGTCTTTCACTGTCATGCCCGCCTGTTTGAGCGCCTTTTGGGAGGCCGGTCCCGGTCCGACGAGCATGATGGTGGGTTCGGTACCGACGAGAGCTGCGGCCTTGACTTTGGCGCGTGGTTTGAGGCCCAGCGCTTCTCCTTTTTCTTTGCTGCCCACCAGCACCAGGGCCGCGCCATCGACGATGCCGGAGGAGTTGCCGGCGGTGTGGATGTGGTGGATGCGTTCCACTTCAGGGTACTGCTGCATGGCGACGGCGTCGAAGCCCATTTCGCCCATCATCTGGAAGGCGGGGCTGAGTTTGCCCAGTCCTTCCAGGGTGGTTTCGGGCCGGATGAGTTCGTCGTGGTCGAGGATGGGCAGGCCGTTGAAGTCTTTGACGGGGATGAGGGAGCGGTGGAAACGGCCGTTTTCCCGGGCAGAGGCGGCGCGCTGTTGAGACTGCAAAGCAAAACGGTCTATGTCCTCGCGGCTGAAACCTTCCAGGCTGGCGATCAGGTCGGCGCTGATCCCCTGCGGCACAAAGTTGGTCTTGAGGTTCACTTTGGGGTCCATTACCCACGCCCCGCCGTCT
>JAWOGU010000411.1:0-2893 GCA_046496595.1 Chloroflexota bacterium | reverse complement strand
AACAAGATGACGGCCGTCGAGTTCTCCATCCCCGGCCAGAACCGCTACCGGGTGACCGGCGAAGGCTATGGCACGGCGGGCGAACTGCAACTGACCCGCGGTCTGGCGGCCGGTCAACCCTGGCAGAAGGGCACCACGCCCTACAGCACCGAGGGGCAGATCAAGAGCGCCGGCGGCGCCAAGATCGACCTGGAGCAGGTCATGCTGGCCATGGCGCTGTGCGCCGACGCCCGCCTGGACGGCGAGGCGCTGATCGGCGACCCAACCGAAGGCGCGCTGATCGTGCTGGCCGAGAAGGGCGGCATCAGTGTGGATGACGCCCGCGAGCTGCACCCGCGCGTGGCCGAGCTGCCTTTTGATTCCGATTACAAGTTCATGGCCACCTTCCACAACATGACCGACGAGCAGGGCAAGCCGGTGATACGGGCTTTCGTCAAGGGCGCGCCCGACGTGTTGATCAACCGCGGCGGCTACTTCTGGCTGCCTGAAGGACCGGATGTGGCCGTCACCGACGAGAACCGCGGGCTGGCGCTGCTGGAGAACGACCGCATGGCTGCCTCTGGCGAGCGGGTGATGGTGGTGGCGCGGAAGGATTTTGACCCCCAGACCTTTGACGCCAAAGGCAATCTGATTGAACTGATCAACAACCTGACGCTGATGGCTATGGTCGGCATTGTAGACCCGCCGCGCGCCGAGGCCCGCGACGCCATCGCCAAGTGCCACAGCGCCGGTATCCAGGTGCGCATGATCACCGGCGACCACGCCGTGACCGCGGCGGCCATCGGGCACCAGTTGGGCATCGGGGGCACAGCCCTCACCGGCGCCCAGTTCAAGGCCAAGAGCGACGACGAACTGATGAAAGAACTGGATGAGATCGGGGTGGTGGCCCGCGTGGCGCCAGAGGACAAGATCCGCCTGGTGGACCTCTTGCAGCGCAAGCAGAATATCGTCGCCATGACAGGCGACGGCGTCAACGATGCGCCAGCGCTGAAGAAAGCCGACATCGGCGTGGCCATGGGCATCACCGGCACCGAGGTCTCCAAGGGGGCCGCCGTGATGATCCTGACCGACGACAACTTCGCCACCATTGTCAAGGCAGTCGAATTCGGACGGGCGATCTACGTCAACCTGTCCAATTTCATCCGCTTCCAGATGGCGGCGCTGGTGGGGTTCATTGCTGCGTACCTGGGAGCCGCGTTCTTTGTCATCGCCGGCGGCGTGCCCTTTACGCCGTTCGTTGTCCTGTGGATCAACTTCCTGATCCAGGTGCCCGTCGCCATCGCCTTGGGCTTCGACAAACCGGCGCCCGGGCTGATGGAGCACAAACCTCGCCCGCTCAGCCAACCGGTGCTTTCCCGTTCGCAATGGGTGCGTATCGTTTTCCTGGGGCTGCTGATGGCCATCGGCACCTTATACCTGGAGTCGGTGTATGCGCCGGCCGGCGCGGCTGTGGCTGCTACCATGGCTTTCGTCGTCTTCTCGCTGTTCAATGTCATCATTGCGTTGAGTGCGCGCAGCGAGACTGGGAGCGCCTTCAACCGGGATATCTTCCATGACCGCAATCAGTTGATGCTCTACGGGCTGGCCCTGCTGTTCATCATCGTGCCAGTGGAGTTGGGCTTCCCTCGTTTCCTCGGCCTGGCTCAGTTGACCGGCGACCAATGGTTGCTCTGCATCGGCTTCGCCTTTGCTTTACTGCTGGCAGACGAGATCATTAAGTTCTTTCTACGCCGGACACACAAAACCGCAGCCAATGGCTGAGTCGAGAGATAAAAAAGCCTACTTGGAAATTCAAGCGGGTTGACAGACCGTGATGCGTGAAACGTGATGCGTGACCAGAGAGGGTTTACGCATCACGTTTCATGGCGGACTCCACGAAATCCTGAAAAGCACAAAGTTTGTTGGAGAAAAATATGTCTAAAGAAACTGAGGTGAATGCCGCTGCAAAGCCAAACAACAATTCCAGGCTGGCAATCCTGTTGGCGATGGCGATGTTTGTGTTGGTGGTTGACACCTCCATGATGAATGTTTCCATCTCAGCGATTGTCACAGATCTGGATACCACCGTGAGCGGCGTGCAATCAGCAATTGCCCTGGAAGCGCTGGTATCGGCCGCCTTCATTTTGATCGGCAGCAAGATTGGCGATCTGTACGGCAGAAAACGCGCCTATATTCTAGGGCTTGTAGGATATGGCATTGGGGCTATCTCCATGACGTTGGCGCAGAGTTTAACGGCCGTTGTCATTTTTTGGGCCATTACCGGCGGTTTAGGCGCATCGCTGTTACTGCCCGCCATGCAGTCACTCATCCATGGCAATTTCGAAGGCGCGGCCCAGGTAAAAGCCTATGCCCTGGTCGGCGCCGCCACCGGGATCGCCGCCGCCGTTGGGCCGCTGCTGGGCGGTTTCATTACCACCTACCTGTCCTGGCGCGTTGGCTTTTTCTTGGAGTTCGTCATCATAGCCATTGTCCTCGTCAATATCAAATTGGTTAAAGACGTGCCCTACACCGGTCCCAGAGAAGTGGATGTTGTCGGGGCCATTCTTTCTATTTTGGGGATGGGCGGCATCGTGTTAAGCATCCTTGTTTGGCAAGAGGGAGGCGAAGCGGTCGGGGTGTTAATGGTCATTGGTCTCGCCGCCATGTTCTTGTTTGCCAGTTGGTTGGTGCGGCGCAAAAAGCAGGGAAAACCAGCTTTGATTGATCCGGATCTGTTCAAATCTATCTATTTCAGGCTGGGTATTACTGAGCAAATGCTGCAGAATATTTCTCTGGGCGGCATGATGATCGCCTTGACCATCTACTTCCAAATGGTGTTTGAATACACCGCCATGGAAACGGGTTTTGCCATTGCCCCGATGTCCCTCAGCATCTTCGCTGTCGCCCTTCTGGC
>JAWOGU010000376.1:0-2685 GCA_046496595.1 Chloroflexota bacterium | reverse complement strand
CCGCCATGCGCTTCCACAATACCGCGCACAATGGGCAGTCCTAAACCGGGACCGCCCCCTTTGAAGTTCGTTTTGCTGGATGAGTGCAGCGTCGCATCCATGGTGCTGGTGAACTTGTCAAAAATCATTTCCTGATCTTCCGGATTAATGCCAATACCGGTGTCGGCCACGATGACTTCAACGTAACCAGCCAAATTACCGCTGGCTTCATCTTGTCTGGTGAGTGTGGATGACACGGTTACTTTGCCGCCGTTGGGCGTGAATTTCAAGGCGTTCAGAAGCACTTTGGTAAAAGCGCTGACCAATTTTTCCTGGTCGCCATAGATACGCAGTTCCTCGCCCAAGGGCATAATGATGAGATCCACCTGCCGTTCAAAGAAAAACTTGTCTAAATTATCCGCCACCATGAGGATGACGCGCTCCAGATAAAACTGGGTGTAATTCAGTTCGACGGCATGAAGATCAATCAAGGAAACGTCGATCATGTCGTTGATGATTTCGTACATGCGCCGGAAGCCGTTGCTCAGCCCTTCGACGTATAACATCATGCGTGAGCCGGGTTCTGACTCGTAGCGGATCATGTTGGCATAGCCTTCCAACAAGGTCAGCGGCGTTTTTAGTTCGTGGGCAGCGACTGCCACAAAGTTGGCTTTGCTTTTCTCAAAATCCGCCATCTGGGTGCGCAGGCTTTGGGCGTGTTCCAGCAGGTCGGCATGGTTGATATCGCTGGCCAGCTGCGAGGCTTCGATGAGGGCGTAGGTGAAAAAGTCGTCTATCAAGCGCCAGGCCGCCAACACTTCACGCGGGAGCATTTCCTGCTCAAAGCGCCGGGCAATTTCCTCTTTGAGCACGCGCAGTACAGTCAACCAATCTCCCGCGGCCCGGGCGTCATAACCAATGGTGGTGATGGCCCAGGATTGAGCAGCCGCCAGTTGGGTTTCACGCGCGCGCCCCAGGTTTTCTGAGAGCAAGAGAACAAAGGCGGTGATTTCTTCGGCGTCGGGCAGCATGTTGGGCGCACGATAGAGGGTGGTGGTGGTCAGCCCTCCTGCCTGTTTTTGCAGCCACTGCTTTAACTCTTTTGCCAATTCCTTATCCCTGTGACAACGTTGTGGGCAAACGGCCGTTTCCGACCTTTTGCTAGTGATGGTTAACGGCCGTTATCCGGCCAATTCCTCTTTGACAGCCGCCGACAAATCCATTTCCGCCAGTTCCCGGTTATAGCGCAGCCCGTTGGCGCGGGCAAAACGGCGCAGCGCGGTAAGAGAACGCTCACTGTACCACTGGTAGCGGTCTCGTTTGCCAATTTTTCCCGGCGGCTGCTCAAACAGGCCAAAGTTGGCCTTCATCGGCTGGAAGCTTTTAGCTTCGGCGTGGGTGATGTAGTGGCACAGCGCGCCCAGCATGGTATGAGTAGGTGGAATGACGGGATGCTGCCCCAGCAGCAGCCGCGCAGCGTTGAGGCCAGCCAGCAGACCGGAAGCGGCGTTGCCCACGTATCCTTCCACGCCGGTGATTTGCCCGGCAAAAAACAGGTCGGCGCGGGCGCGGAACTGCATGGTGGGGTGCAGCATTTGGGGCGAGTTGATGTAGGTGTTGCGATGCATCATGCCGTAGCGCAGAAATTCGGCGTTTTCCAGGCCGGGGATGAGGCGCAGGATGCGTTTTTGTTCGCCCCAACGCAGGTTGGTCTGGAAGCCGACGATGTTGTACAAAGACCCGGCGAGATTATCCTGGCGCAGTTGGACCACGGCAAACGGCCGTTTTCCATCCCGCGGATCAACCAGCCCCACCGGACGCATCGGACCAAAAGCCAGGGATTGGTGACCACGTTGGGCCAGGGCTTCGATGGGCATACAACCTTCAAAAAAGTGCGGATCTTCCTGCTCAAATTGTTTCAGGGTAATGGTTTCGGCCGTCAGCAGGGCGTTGTAAAAAATGTCGTACTCCTGGCGGGTGAGGGGGCAGTTTATGTAGTCGCCGTCGATTTCTTCGCCGTCGTCGTAACGGGATTGGCGGAAGGCGATGTTCATGTCGATGCTGTCGTGGTTGACAATGGGGGACAGGGCGTCGTAAAAGTAGAGGTATTCCTGCCCGGTCAGGCTGGCGATGTGAGCTGCCAGGGGGGTTGAGGTAAGTGGACCGGAGGCGATGATGGCAGGGGTGTCGGGAACGGCCGTTACTTCTTGCCGGTTCAGCTCAATGCGCGGGTGGCTCTCGATTTTTTCAGTCACGAGGGCGGCAAAGCCGTCACGATCGACAGCCAGAGAGGACCCGGCGGGAACGGCCGTTGCCTGGGCGCAGTCTAAAATCATAGAGCCGAGGCCGCGCAGTTCCGCCTTGAGCAAACCGGGCGCCTTGTGCGGCAGCATGGAACCGAGCGAATTGCTGCATACCAGTTCTGCCAGCCGGTCGGATACGTGCGCCGGGGTGGGCCGGACCGGGCGCATTTCATACAGTTGTCATCCTCGGTCCGGTACTCGGCGAGCAGGCCGTAGAACCGGCCCGTGAGCCGACCGAACTCGGCGTAAGCCTGTTCGAGCAGCCCCAGGATCGGCTCGTTGAAATGGTTGCGCCGCGCCACCACCCCGTTCATGTGGTGTTCCTGGTTCTGCACCGGCCCGAGCAGAATCGGGTTCTTCAGGTCCATCATCGCCGGGACCCGGCGGCGGCGCGGACCGAAGA
>JAWOGU010000328.1:0-3330 GCA_046496595.1 Chloroflexota bacterium | reverse complement strand
TAAATGCCCAGTCCGCCGATCACCCGCGCCGGATAGAGGGCGGGCCGGTGGGCTAAAAAGTTAAAGACAAAGGCGCTGTCGTGATGGCCGCTGATGATGAGCTGCCCTCTGGCTTCGCCCACCGGTTCCAGCGCGGCCAGCACGTTGCGTCCCGTTTCCTTGGGAAAAAAGCGATCCAGCAGTTCCCGATACAGGAAAAACTGTCCGACAATCACTCCCAGACCCAACGTCATCAACAGCGCCGCCAGCCAATAGATAGACAACCAGAGCAGGATAACGGCCGTTCCATACACCACCACCACCACCCGAATCCAACCCAAAAACGCCTTGGGATGCACGGCAAAATCTTCCGTCCACACCCGGTCGGCAAACGATTCGGCTTCTTGTTTGAGGGCATCGGCGGCCTGGCGCGAGGCGGCGCTGCCAGAGATGCGGGGGCCGACTGCATCAATCAGCTTCCCCGTGAACATGTAGGCTCGTTGAGCAGCCTGCGTGACGTGAGTGGGATAGGTTGGTTTTATCATGGCGGGATTTTAGCATAGACAACAGAGGGGGCGAAGGGGAAACGGCCGTTTCCCATCTCTCTCCTGTATTGCCCCATCCCCCCCCATCAGCTAGAATGCCTGACACGCAAGATTGTGGAATCTTTAATCTTCAATCTTTGATCTTCACTCTTGGTTTTTAGGCAAATACCTTGTTAGAAAACACCACCGACATCCCCCCAGAAGAACCACCCCTGCCCGACTCCATTCGGGAGGACAGCGGCGTCGTCAAAGCGGCGGCGATACTGGCAGTGGGCAACATCATCAGCCGCATTTTAGGACTGGTACGCGAGACGGTGAAAGCCAGCATTTTCGGCGCATCCGGTCTGCTGGCGGCCTACGAAATCGCCGCCCACATCCCCATCAGCCTCTTCGATCTGCTCATTGGCGGCATGGTCAACTCCGCCCTGGTGCCCGTTTTCAGTGACTACGCCAGCAAAAAAGACAAAAGCGAACTATGGGCGGTGTTGAGCATGGTCCTCAGCGCCGCCACTGTTCTGCTGGCGCTGGTCGTCATCATCGTCGAACTATTTACGCCGCAGGTGGCGCTCCTCATCGGCGCGGGCAACTTTGAAGACCCGGCGCTCTATGCCGTCAGCGTGCGCCTGATGCGCTGGGCGACGCCGGCGGTGTTTTTTATGAGCATCGCCAGCATTCTCACCGGCGCTCTTTACGCCCTGAAACGCTTTACCGTGCCCGCCCTCATCGGGGCGGTGCTCAACGGCGCTATCGTCGTCGCCGCCCTACTCAACCCGGACCAGATCCAAAGCCTGGTGTGGGGGCTGCTGATCGGCTCATTCCTGCAAATTCTGTTACAGCTCATCCCCCTGCGCGATGCGCGGCTGCGCTGGAACTGGAACCTGCGCCATCCCGCCATCCGGCGCATTCTCAAGTTGTATGCGCCCATCGTCGCCGGGCTGATCATCACCCAAATCTCCATTGCCCTCAGCTTAAACCTGGCTACCCGCACCGGCGATGACAGTGTGGCCTACATGCGATTCGCCACCACCCTGTATCAATTTCCGTTGGGACTGGTAGTGACGGCGCTGTCGGTAGCGATTTTGCCGACGCTGTCGCGGCAGGCCGTCAACAACATCCCCGCCTTTAAGCACACCCTTTCCGATGGTCTGCGGTTGGTGCTGACGCTAATTTTCCCGGCGACGGCCGGCTTGCTGGCGCTGGCGCTGCCCATTGTGGCGCTGCTGTTTGAACGGGGAGAATTTACCCCGGCCGATACGCAGATTACGGCGCAGGTACTGACCGTCTACCTCATCGGTCTGCCGTTTGCGGCGGTGGACCAGATGCTGGTGTTTGGCTCGTATGCGCGCAAGGACACGCTGCGGCCGGCGGCGGTGGGGGTATTTGCCATTTGGGTGTATCTGGCAACGGCCGTTTTGCTCATCCGTCCCCTGGGTTTACACAGCCTCATGGTCGCCGACGCCGTGAAACACATTGTCCACACCGTGATCATGGCCTTCATTATGAACCGGTCGCTGGGCGGGATGCGCGGTTACGGCATCACCCGCGCGGCCGTCAAATCGTTCATCGCCGCCATCGTTACCGGACTGGCGGCATATGGCATGATGCAATTCACGCTCACTTTTCTGACGCCGGACACCTTCCTCACCCGGCTGGTCCTGGTGATGCTGGCTGGTCTGGCAGGCATTGCCGGTTACACGTTCATGGTGTTTGTGTTGAACATCACGGAAGCCAAGTCGCTGCCCGCCATGTTCCGCAGACGAAACGGCTAAGGCAGAATAGAAATGGTTCTTTGGAATCTCATGGGGTTTTGTGTGGCGAGTGGCAGGTTGCAAGTGATATGTCTAGAGGTTATACGCGCCACCCGCCACCTGCCACTCGCCGCCGGATGGAAGTTCGGGTAAAATCCGGCAAATTTGCTGGTAATTTGAACGATAAATGAGGAAACGGCCGTTATGGATAACATGTATCAACTTGTCGTAAGCAAAGGCCCCAAACCAGGACAAACTTTCCCCCTCTATGCCCTCACCATCGGCATTGGGCGCGATCCCATTTCAGACATCACCATCAACGATCCGGAGATTTCCCGCCAACATGCCCGCCTGGTGCAAACCAGCGACAGCTACCAGATTGAAGACCTGCAAAGCACCAACGGCACTTTTGTGAACGGCATTCCGCTGGGCGCCGCGCCGGTGCAGTTGGCGCATGGCAACGTCATCAAACTGGGCAGCGGTGTTGAGTTGGTATTTGAACTGGTCCCAGATGAACCGCTGGAGGCAGGCGAGATAGAATTGGAAACGGCCGTTTCCGCCCCTTCCGCTCAAGAATACGACCCCATGCTCCCGCCTACTTTCATCGGCCAGGAAAGCATCAGCAAACCGGCCGAAACAGATCCCCTGACAGCGCTCGCCGCCATAGAAACAGAACTCGATGAAGCTTTCAGCGACGAGTTGTGGGCTGAACCCAATCTCCCAGCCACCACGCCGCCACCGGTGCGCACACCTTCCATACAGTTCACACCTCCCGCGCCCGCGTCAGATAACAACCCAGTCCGGAGCCTGATCAAGATTGCTCTCCTGCTCATCTTCATGATGATGTGCTGCTGCTGCGGCTTTCTGTTTGTGATGTATCAATGGGGCGGCGACTGGCTGCTCCAGCAAATGGGCATGGTTCCGTAACAAAAAAGTATCTTCTCAAAATTTCGTGGGCAACGAGGCCTGAGCTTGTCGAAGGCCGTTGGTTCGGCTAAGGCCGTTGGTTCGGCTAAGGCCGTTGGTTCGGCTAAGGCCGTTGGTTCGGCTAAGGCCGT
>JAWOGU010000240.1:0-5303 GCA_046496595.1 Chloroflexota bacterium | reverse complement strand
TATTCACTGCGGCGGCGCACCACTTCCAGGCGGTGTTCCAGATAAACGCGCAGCGCCTGCTTGAGCGTGAGTACACGTGGTTGGTCATCGACCAGCGCCAACAAGGAAATGCTAAACGTAGCCTGCATGGGCGTCAGGCGGAACAATTCCGCCAGAACGCCTTCCGGCTCCACATTTCTGGTAGTTTCCAGGACGATGCGCATCCCATTGCGGTCTGATTCGTCACGCAAATCCGTCAATCCTTCGATTTTGCCTTCCCGGTGCAAATCGGCGATGCGGCCCAGCAGGTTGGTTTTATTAGTCTGGTAGGGCAGTTCGGTGATGACGATGCGCGACTTATTGCGCCCCATGCGTTCCACATGCGCTTTGGCGCGCACAATGACCCGTCCCCGCCCGGTGGCGTAAGCATGGGACAGGGCATCCGTTTCGTTGCTTTCGTCTCGATAGCGGAAAATCGAGCCGCCGGTGGGAAAATCTGGACCTTTGATGAATTCCATGAGATCGGCAACGCCAATCTGATCTAGTTTGTCCCAGCGATCCAGCATGTAGTTCAGGGCCAGCACTACTTCACCCAGATTGTGGGGCGGGATGCTGGTAGCCATGCCCACGGCGATACCCGATGAGCCGTTAACCAGCAAATTGGGGATGGTTGCCGGTAAAACGGACGGCTCAGTGAGAGAATCGTCGAAATTGGACGTGAAGTCTACTGTGTTTTTCTGGATGTCGCCGAGCATGTCGTAGCCCATTTGCGACATGCGTGCTTCCGTGTAGCGCATGGCGGCTGCCGGGTCGCCATCAATAGAGCCGAAGTTGCCCTGCCCATTGACCAGCATCGCCCGCATAGAAAAATCCTGGGCCATGCGCACCATGGCGTCGTAGACCGATTGGTCGCCGTGCGGGTGATATTTACCCAGCACTTCGCCAACGACGCGGGGTGATTTCTTGAAAGGCGTGTCGGGGCGCAGACCCATGTCGTACATGGCGTAGAGGATGCGCCGTTGTACGGGTTTGAGACCGTCACGCGCGTCTGGTAAAGCCCGGGCAACGATGACGCTCATGGCGTAGCTCAGGTATGAGCTGCGCATTTCATTTTCGATGTCGATTTGTTTTACAAGTCCGATTTCCATAGTTGGCTTTTAAGTTGGTTATTGCTTGTTGGAAGCTGAAAACCGTGGTCCGTCATCCCTGAACGAGAAGCATTCTTCGGAAGTTTGATGTCATTGAAAGAACGCTTGCAGTTAATGGGAAACTGGCTGTACAGCGTTAACAAGAATTCAACGGTGTGAAATATTTGTTCTAAATTGAGCGGTAAATATAGGCAATTTCCGGGAGACTGTCAAACGAAAAATAAGCCGCGTGTGAGGCGGCTGGAATTGGGGCGATGCGGTTGTGTGGAGGTGGGGGACAAGTTACCAGTCGTCAGGGGATTCGACGAGGATGTCGCCGTTTTCTACTTTGACGGTAAAGGTGGGAATTGGAGAGGTGGCGGGCAGGCACATGGCTTTACCGCTGCGTATGTCGAACCGGGCGCCGTGGCGCGGGCAGATGATTTCGTGGTCTTCCAGTTCGCCGTCTTCCAGAGGACCGTCATCATGGGTGCAGCGGTCGGCAATGGCGTAGTAACGGCCGTTTACGTTCAGCACCACCACTGTTTCTTCTTCAAACTCGTGCCATAACCGTTGGCCGGGAGGTAAGTCTTCCACGCGGGCTACTTTGATAAATTCAGGCATTTTCAATCCTCTTTGGGGTGCAGCACATTGGGGTCTGGCAGGCCGTAAGCGCCGGCCTTCAGCACTTTGAGCGAGAGCAGGGCGCATTTCACGCGGGCCATGCTCAGGGGCACGCCGATCAGTTCCAGCAGCTTGTCTTTATCAAACGCTTTCACCTCGTCGAGGGTCATGCCTTTGATCTCTTCCGTGAGCAAAGAAGCAGACGCCTGACTGATAGCACAGCCATCACCGGACCAGGAAACGGCCGTTACCCGCTTATTTTCGTCCAGTTTCACGTCAATCCGAATGACATCCCCGCATAGAGGATTGTCTTCTTCATAAGAGAAATCTGCGTTGTCCAGTTCCCCATAATTAAGCGGGTGTTCATACAAGTCAATAATTTGTTCTCTATAAATATCCATCACTACACCTCATTCTACGCTCCAAACCATTAGGGTGTGTTTCATTCTCTTAAAAATGGAGACAAGCCGTCGCCTAAGCTTGTCGAAGGCAGAGGCGGCTATGGCTTCGACAGGCTCAGCCTCTGCCTTGTACTAAAGTAAATGAAACGCACTCGTATCGTTGGCGCAACCGCTTTAAATGAGCCTGCCGCTCCAGGCAAATTAAGTTTGGTCTGCAAGCAGGTTCAACGCAGCGGCTCTTGCCACTGCCTCGCGGCGATTTTTTGCCCCCAACTTCTGGTAAATATTGCTCGTATGCCGCTTCACCGTAGCCGGAGAAATGAACATCATGGCAGCAATTTCATTATTGCTCAAACGTTGGGCCAGCAGACCCAAAACTTCCGTTTCCCGATCTGTCAGAGATTCAACCAGTGTCAGGGGGTCGACGGCGGCGGCAGGCTTGACAGCGGGAAAAGCTTGCAAAATTTGTTGGAGATAAACAGTCGCCGCCCCCTGAGCGTGAAGCTGTTTGAGCAAGACAGCCATCTGCGGTCCCAAATCCACAAACAAACGGATGAAACCACCCGGCTGCGCCAGGCGGACAGCGTGGGTCAGCGCTTCCTGCGCCAACTGTGCCTTTTTTTGCGTCTGGTACAGGAGGGATTGCATGGCGAGCACTTTAATCTGGCAGGGGGTGTTATGGGTGGTTGTTACAATGTCATGCAGCCGCAGCAGCTCTGCTTCCGCCTGCCGCAGACTGGCCGGCGACTTTTCCGCCAGCCACACTTTAGGCAGCGTCAACTGCGCCTGATAAAAGAAGGGCATTGTTTTGGTCAAAGCAGCTCCGTTTATCTGGGTGGCCCAATAGCTGGCTGTGTCCAATTGGCCTTGCCGCAAAGCCAGTTCCGCCTGAAAGGCTCTGGCCGTGAGCAGCAATGCGGGAAGCTCCATTTCCAAACAATACTGAACGGCCGTTTCCGCCATCCGCCGCGCTTCATGAGTCATATTTTTAGCCTGATAAATGAGCGCCTGACCAACAGCGCCTAATACAAAGGCGACAGGCTGGGTAATATAACGCTGCTCCAGGATTGCGCTAAAATGGGAAGCGGCTGTGTCAAGATCGTTTCGCTCATAGCAGACGCTGCCCGCAAAATAGTGCAGCAAACTTGCGCTAAATCCGGGCAAACCATGCGTCAGTTCAAACCCGTGTTTTGCTGTTTGCAAAAGCTTACCCAAATCCCCGCACAACCAGTCAACAAAACCAACAGCCACTTGTTTACGCACCAGGACAGATTCAAACTCTACCCAATGATCTTCTTTTGCCAGCGCTGTCAGGCTCTCTGCACCGCCGGACAAATAATGGGTCAGGACGCCTAAATGGATCCAGGCATAAGCGCGCACAGTTCCCCACTCTGGCCTGGTCTCCGCCAGGGCGGCGCGGGCGTGAAAAACCCCTTCCTCAAACTTGTCGGTCCAGCTATACCCAATAGCGGCGAACACGTGGAGAGAGCACTCCATAAAACGCACTTCATCAGCCGTCTGGCGGACTGTTCCAGAATGCTCCACCAAACGCGCCCGTATGGCCTCAACATGCCGCAACTGCCATCTGGCCAGATGGAGCCAGGCCAGCAGTAAGAGCAGTTTCGGCTCATGATCAATGGCTTCCGGCGTAAATTTATTCAGCAAACGTTCCAACAAAAGCCAGGATTCTTTGTCAATTAACGTGACGCCCTTCTCCGAAAGGATGTCCACCGCCGCCGCCGCGTCACCAGCGGCCAGAGCCTGGTCAATGGCATCTTCCACCAACCCCTGGGCTGCCAGCCAGGCGCCGGCCCGTCGATGCAGCGCCGCCACTTCCGCAGCAGCATAATTTTCCTCCAGGCGCTGACGCAGCGCCTCCCGGAACAATTGGTGAAAGCGATACCAGGTGTTATGTCCATCCAGCGATTCAACCATCAACCCGGCTCGTTCCAATTGCGGCAAAATCTCCTGGCCGAACGACTCCGCACCCACGACAGCAGCACACAGAGGCGCGCAGAAACGGTCAAGAATAGAAAACTTGAGCAGATAATCGGTGACAACCGGTGACTGCCGCCCCAGCACTTCGTTAACCAGATACGCTATCACATACTGATTTTCCACCAGCAAAACGGCCGGCCGGTGATCATCAATTCCCCAGCGGCGGATAGCGATGGTAGCCAGCCGCAGCCCCACCGGCCAGCCTTCTGTCTTTTCCGTCAAAATCCTGACCGTTTCGGCGTCAGCCATATTTGGCAGCGTCTGCCGGGCGAAGCTGGCTACCTCTTCGGGCGAAAAGCGCAGTTCCACGCCGTGCAGTTCCGTTACTTTGTCCTGTGCCCGCAGCTTCGTGATGTGTAAAGGCGGTTCGGTACGGCTGACCAACACCAGATGAAAACGCGGCAGCGAATAGCCCAAGAGATCATCCAACAGCTTATAAATATCCGGGTTCGTGAGAACATGGAAATCATCCAGCACCAGCACAAAATCCCGTTCCAACTTGTCTAGCTCATTCAGAAAATAAGTAATAATGGTAGGCAGCGGCGGCAGGGATGCCGCTGCTGCAAACGAGGCCGCCCTTGCGCCAACATCGGGCAGGACAGATTGGATGGCAGCCACGAAATAGGTCAGAAAAACCGCCAGGTCGTCATCGCGTTTGTCCAGTGAAATCCAGGCGCTGAGACAGGGCTCCTGCTTAATCCAGGCGCTTACCAGGGTGCTTTTGCCATAACCGGCCGGGGCAACCACCAGCGTCAACGGACGGTTGGCGCAGTTTCCCAGTTTTGCCAGCAAATGAGGACGGATGATGTGGTCTTCCGGCAGAGATGGACGATATAGTTTTGTGCGTAAAAAGAAGGTTGAAACGGCCGTTTCAGGCATCTGTCACCACTGTCGTACAAAATAATAACGACGATATGGTTTGATTCTAACCCGACATTGAAGCTTTGCCAAAACAGCGCCAGCGCCGGACAGATATCAGATACCTTTAGAGAGCGAGGAACAGATTAATTGGGAGTTGCACCAGGCAAACCTGGCAGGTCTTTTAAGACCTGCCAGGTTTGTCGAATCACTTGGTTTTAAGCCGAACGCTGCCGGAACGCCTGCACGATCATCATAATACCGCCAAAGACACCCCACACAGCCGCTACCCAGATCAAGGTCAGGCCCATACCGG
>JAWOGU010000134.1:0-9960 GCA_046496595.1 Chloroflexota bacterium | reverse complement strand
ATTGTAATCGTTTTTGATAGTGGGGGCTATAGCGGGTAGAAAAAAGCCCGTCTCTTTTGTGGACGGGCTTTTGATGGTTCAGAATAAGATTCAGTATTTAGTTGGTGCGTTCTTTTGAATGGATACGGATGACGCGCTCGACGCTGTCTAATAATTCTTGGGGACCAAATGGTTTAGTGATGTAGTCATCGACGCGGGCGATGTGCAGTCCGAGTACCCTGTCTATGCTTTGGGCTTTGGCGGTGACGACGATAACGGGAATGTCACGCATGTTCTCTGACGCTTTCATCTTCTGGTAAACTTCCCACCCGTCCATTTCTGGCATCATTAAATCGAGTAAAACGAGATCGGGCTTGATCTCGGCAATTTTTTGCAAGCCTTCATGTCCGCCAACGGCGCCGGTGACGTCGAACTTATTTCGCCCCAGGATGAGCTTGACGAGTTCGATCATCTCTAATTCGTCTTCAATACATACTACCTTTTTGCGATCTTCTTCCATTATGCAATCCTCAGTTTTTTGCAAAGGAGTGTTGTGCGCACAGCTTGCCCCAAGTGACTAAAGAGTATCACAAGGGGGAACGGTTGTCTACAAATATAACACAGAAGGCGCTGGGGTGTGAATTATTGACTTTCAACTGACGGTTTGGCATAATCGCCCTTAGTTCTATAACAAAAAGCTTTGATGGAGACGAGTAGGTTACACTTTGTTTGGCGAGCGAATCTGCGATTGGTGAAAGGCAGATGCAAACCTGTCATCGAAAATCCCTCCGGAGCTGCTGACTGAACGTCCGGTTTACAGTTAACTGACAAGTAGGCTCAGCCGGATTCGCCCCACGTTAGCGGGGCTGCGACAATAAGCGAGGCTCAAGGAAGAGTAAACGGCCGTTGTCGAATAAGTGTCTGGTTTTTACCAGGAATGTGGGTGGTACCGCGAAGAGTTGACGCCTTCGTCCCATTAGGGATGAGGGCGTTTTTATTTTTAGTCTGTTAGTCGGATAGTCGATTGGTCGGGCGGCAAGACTAATTGACTATGAGACTAAGCGACTAGACGACTACAGGACTAAGAGACTACAGGACTGAGAGAGTAAATGACAGAGTTGCTATTTTTGACGGATGCGATGATGCAGGAATTTGAGGCGGTGGTGACGGCGCAGGCGGCAGACGGCGTGGTGTTGGACCGCACCGCTTTTTATCCGGGCGGCGGCGGGCAGCCTTGTGATGTTGGCGTGTTGCAGTCGGGCGAACTGGCCTGGGATGTGGTAAAGGTGCAGAAGGTTGGCGGGCAGGTGGTACATGTGGTGGAGGGAGAGCTGCCGGATGTGGGAACGGCCGTTTCCGGCAAACTGGACTGGACCCGGCGCTACCAACTGATGCGCACCCACACCGCCATGCACATTCTCTGCGGCGTGGTCTGGCGCGATTATGGGGCGCAGGTGACAGGCGGCAATATGGACCCGCTCCAGGGACGCATGGATTTTGAGTTTGAGACGATGCGGCAGGAATTGGTGGCGGAAATTGAAACGGCCGTGAACAAGGAAGTGGCGGCGGCGCATGAGGTGCGGGTAAAAATTCTGCCCCGCGCAGAAGCGTTCCAGATTCCTGACCTGATCCGCACCAAGATCAATCTGCTGCCCGCAGGCATTGCAGAAGTGCGCACCGTGGAGCTGGTGGGCCTGGATTTGCAGGCCGACGGCGGCACCCATGTGAGTAATACCCGTGAAGTAGGCCAGATGCGCATCGTGGATTACAAAAGCAAAGGCAAAATCAACAAGCGGATCTACGTTGAGATTGTTTAATCCGCAGATTTCGCAGATGACGCAGATTTTTAAATTCTGGGAAGAGTGAAAGCATGGGTAAGGATGAACAAACATATGCGATTATTGGGGCAGCAATGGAAGTTCATACTCAGTTGGGCAGTGGTTTTTTAGAGGCTGTTTACCAGGAAGCGTTGGCGGTTGAATTTTTGTTACGTGGGAGTCCTTTTGAACGCGAAGTGGCTTTGCCCATCACTTATAAAGGACAGCGCTTATCGACAATTTATCGAGCAGATTTTGTCTGTTTTGAGAGGGTTATTGTGGAATTGAAGGCCTTGAAAAGATTGAGTGGATTGGAAGAGGCTCAATTGTTGAATTACCTAAAAGCTACCAGGTACCCAATCGGTTTGCTCCTGAATTTTGGTGCAAGCTCATTAGAATATGAGCGACGAGCTGACACGCGTGAAGAAAAATCTGCGTAATCTGTGGATAGTTTTCTGATGCGATTCATCATTCATGAGCAGCCCTACGAGAAGCCGATCATGGCGGGTGAGTACCGGTATGAACGGGATGGCCGGCCGACCGGCGCGGTGGAAACGTGGCGCCTGACGGCAGCGGCTGAGGGTTACCACTTTTTGCGGGTGGACCTGGATGCGCGGGAAGCGGCGTCGGGGCATACGTATTTGTATCATGCGCTGGTGGGACCGGGTGGTTTTGTGGAGCGGTTGCAGTACCGTTTTTGGACGCAGGCGAGTGGCGGGTTGCAGGTGACGGGTGATGTGGTGTTGGAGGGTGACGCCCTTTCCGCAGCGCGCACTGTCAATGGCAAAGCGTTTGAACAGGTGTTGGAGCTGCCCACGGGCTGCCGCTTCTGGTTTCCGTCGGCAGCAGGGCTGCATTTTGCGGGGTGGGGCGAGGGGGAACCGAAAACGGCCGTTTCGACAAGCTCAAGACAGGCCGTTTCGACAAGCTCAAGACTGGCCGTTACGCTCAACGGCGCAGTTGGCGGTGAGGATACGCTGGCGGTGCAGGCGGTGGATTTTGAATATGCTTTGTTGAGTGTGGATTATCTGGAGATGGCAGCGGCGGGAAAAGTGCGTCGCTATTCGCCCTGGAAGCTGTCGTGGGGTGATGGGCAGTGGCGTATCATCCAGCGAGACGCGGAGAATGGGTGGCCGTTGGGCATGGAGAGGCAGGATGGGTTAACGGCCGTTGCGTCACAGTATATTCACTACATTTGAAAGTGTGTTACTATGAGAATTATTGGGTTTATTTGGCTAGAGCAGTTCGTTGAAAAACTGCTTGTTAAACATCATGTTGAACAATATGAGGTTGAAGACATTTTTTACAGTCAGCCCCGCATTGAAAAAACGGGCAAAGGTAAGGTACAAGGCGAAAATTTATATCGCGCTATGGGACAGACTGAAAACGGCCGTTATTTAACCGTCATCTTCATCTACAAGCCCCTGGAACAAAAAGCCTTGATCATCAGTGCGCGAGATATGGATCGCAAGGAGCGCGAACGATATGGACGAGAAAAATAAATTACCACACAAACAACTGCCAGAAGAATTTGCTTCACTAGAAGATGCTGGCGAATTTTGGGATGCTCACAGCACTGCCGACTACGAAGATATGTTTGAGCCGGTTGAATTTGAAATTGACTTACCACCACGTCTGGGCAAACGGATCATTTTGGCGGCAGACCTGGCAGAACGGCTGAGTGAAATAGCTCGACAACAAGGGATTTCTACAGAAACATTAGCCAATTTATGGCTCCAGGAAAAGCTCATACACAGCACGGGTTGACTTGTCTTGTACGTAAGAGGTGTCACAATGAAATGGCAAGATGTTAGAAAACAATATCCAGATACCTGGCTTCTCATAGAAGCATTGGAGGCCCATACAACAGATGAAAAACGGCGCATCGTTGAAAACCTGATTGTCATTGAACAATACGCTGATTTTTTTAATGCCATGAGCGCTTATAAAGAGCTTCATCATCAAAAACCGAATCGAGAAATGTATGTCGTGCATACCGTCAATGAAGAAATAAAGATTAAAGAGCAGTATTGGGCAGGAATCCGGAGTATTCGATGAAAATTGAGGTTCAAGGTGGTCTGCCATTCGTCACAGTAGAAATTACGCAGGGTGATAAACAACTACAATTAGAAAACGTGCTGCTTGATACAGGTTCTGCCGGTTCCATCTTTTCATCTGATAGATTAAAAGAAGCTGGTATTCATCCCCAAGAAACCGCCTGGATTCGCAGAATTACCGGAGTAGGGGGCGACGAATTTGTGGTGGAAACGGCCGTTGATTCCGTTAAAGTCGGGCAGTTGCAAGTGCAGGATTTCATTATTGAAGCCGGCGCCATGGACTACAGTTTTTTATTGGATGGCATTTTAGGCTTTGACTTTTTGCAGGCGACTCAGGCTGTGATTGATTTGGGAATGATGGAAATTCGGAAATGAACGAATACCAACGGCCGTTTCCCACCCAAACATCCGCGCCCCAGTGCAGAAACGGCCGTTTCACGCATCACGCATCACGCATCAAAAAAACCAAAACAAAGAGAGTAAAACCCTATGACCTTCAAAGATGTCTCAAACAAACCCGACTTCATCAAACAAGAACACGAAATCCTGGAATTTTGGAAAGAAACCGACGCCTTCAACGAGTTGCGCCGCCTGCGCGCCCAAACCGAAGCCGAATACGGTATCTTCAGCTTCATCGACGGTCCCATCACCGCCAACAACCCCATGGGCGTCCACCACGCCTGGGGCCGCACCTACAAAGACCTCTACCAGCGCTACCACGCCATGCAGGGCAAAAACCAGCGCTGGCAAAACGGCTTCGACTGCCAGGGCCTGTGGGTCGAAGTCAACGTTGAAAAACGGCTCGGCTTTAACAGTAAGCGCGAAATCGAAAAATTCGGTCTGGCTAAATTCACCAATGAATGCAAACACCAGGTCCTCAACTACTCGGCCGTGCAGACCGAACAATCCCAACGCCTGGGCTACTGGATGGACTGGAACGACACCGACATGTTGCGTATGCTGCGCGACAAACTGGTGGAAGACCCATTGCAAATCGTGACGGTCGCCGGGCCAAAGGGGCCGGTCACCGGCACGGTGGAACAGGTGGTGGGTCAGTTGGGCATGCCCCAGATGGGCGGCTCTTACTTCACCTTCAGCGTCGAAAACAACTACCAGATCTGGGCTTTCCTCAAGAAAACCTTCGACCGGGGCTGGATCTACAAAGGCACCGACGTCATGCCCTGGTGCGCCCGCTGCGGCACCGGCATCAGCCAGCATGAAATCGTCACCGAAGGCTACCAGGAAGTGACCCACGACTCCGTCTTCGTGCGCTTTCCGCTGCTGGGACGCGAAAAAGAAGCGCTTCTCGTCTGGACCACCACCCCCTGGACGCTCACCAGCAACGTCGCCGCCGCCATAGGGCCGGCACTGACCTACGTCCAGGTCAAAGCCGAAGACGGCTGGACCTACTACCTGGCGGAAGGCGCCATCAACAATACGCTCATCGGCAAGACCAACGAAATCGTGGGGCGGCTCAAGGGCGAGGAGATGCTGGGCTGGGAATACAGCGGTCCGTTTGACGAACTGCCCGCCGCCCAGGCTGCCTTCGCGGAGAAGGACTATACCCACCGCGTTATCGCCTGGAAGGAAGTAGGGGCGGAAGAAGGCACGGGCATCGTCCACATCGCCCCGGGCTGCGGTGCGGAAGACTTTGAACTTGGCAAGGAGTTTGACCTGCCCGTCATCGCGCCGTTGGATGAAAACGGCATCTACTGCGACGGGTTTGACTGGCTGACAGGCCAATCGGCCCACGACGTGGCCCCGGCTATCTTTGAGAACCTGAACGAGAAGGGACTTTACTACCGCAAACAACGTTACGCCCACCGCTATCCGCACTGCTGGCGCTGCGGCAACGAGCTGGTCTACCGGCTTGTGGACGAGTGGTTCATCAACATGGGCCAACTGTATGACAAACCGCGCGAGGAAGTGACGCCCGAAGAAAAAGCGGCCAGTTTCCGCTACCAGATCATGGATTCGGTGGATCAGGCGAACTGGTATCCCAGTTTTGGCTACGGCCGCGAGCAGGACTGGCTGCGCAACATGCACGACTGGATGATCTCCAAAAAGCGTTATTACGGTCTGGCGCTGCCCATTTACGAATGCGGCGAATGCGGTCATTTTCACGTGGTGGGCAGCCGTGAAGAACTGCAAGAACTGGCCATTGAAGGTTGGGACGAATTCGACGGGCATACGCCTCATCGGCCTTACATCGACGCCGTCAAAATCGCCTGTCCCCGCTGCGGCAGCCCGGTGGAGCGCATCAAGGACGTGGGCAATCCCTGGCTGGACGCCGGCATCGTGGGCATCAGCACCACCCATTACAGCATCGACCGGGAGTATTGGCGCAAATGGTATCCGGCCGACTGGATCAGCGAAAGTTTCCCCGGCCAATTCCGCAACTGGTTCTACAGCCTGCTGGCGCAAAGCACGTTGATGGCCGATGGCGTGGGACCGTTTAAAAACCTGTTCGGTTACGCCACCCTGCACGCCGAAGACGGCCGGGAAATGCACAAATCCTCCGGCAATATGATCGAGTTTAACGAAGCGGCGGACAAAATGGGCGCGGACACCATGCGCTGGCTCTATGCGAGCTGCAAACCGGAGCAGAATCTGCGTTTTGGCTACCATACCGGCGACGAAACCCGCCGCCGCTTCCTGATTCCATTGTGGAATGTGTACTCCTTTTTTGTGGGGTACGCCCAATTGGACAAATGGACGCCTGGCGACGCGCCCACATCGCCGCAGCAGGCAAACGCTATGATGGACCGGTGGATTGTGGAGCGCCTGCATGAGACGACGCTGGCGACGCGGGCGGCGCTGGACGTGTATGATTCGGAAAAGGCGACGCAGGTGCTGGAAGCGTATCTGGATGATTTGAGCAACTGGTACGTGCGCCGTTCGCGCCGCCGTTTCTGGAAGAGCGAGGGTGACGACGACAAACGGGCGGCTTATGCCACGCTGTACCACGTTTTGGTGGAGTATGTGAAGCTGATTGCCCCCTTTGTGCCCTTTGCGGCCGAGGCGATCTATCAGAATTTAGTGGCGGGCGTGGTGGCCGGCGCGCCGCGCAGTGTGCATCACTGCTTCTACCCGCAGACGGACGCCGACCAGTTAGACCATCGCCTGCTGGACAAGATGGGGCTGGCGATCACGACGGCCAGTCTGGGCCGGGCGGCTCGCGGGGCGGCGGACATTAAGCTGCGCCAGCCGCTGGCGAAGGCGCTGGTGAATGTGGGCACGCTGCAAGCGCAGCAGGATTTGCTGGAACTGGATTTTGTGCTGCAAGAGGAAATCAACGTCAAGGAGATTGAGGTGGTTTCTGAGGTGGGCGATCTGGTGAGTTATGTGGTGCTGCCGAACAGCCGCACGTTGGGGCCAAAGTTTGGCAAATTGTTCCCGCAGGTGCGTGAGGCGCTGCTGGCGCAAGATCCGGCTGAAATGGCGCGGGTGCTGCAAGCTGGCGAGAACATCCGGTTAACGGTTGGCGGCGAGGTGGTGGCGCTTTCGGGTGAGGATGTGTTGGTGCAGACGGAGAGCAAGGGCGGAACGGCCGTTGCCAGTGACAAAGGGGTGACGGTGGCGGTGGATACTGCCCTGACGCCTGAATTGGTGCAGGAAGGCTACGCCCGCGACATTGTGCGCCAGGTGAACAACGCCCGTAAAGACGCCGGTCTGGAAATCTCCGACCGCATCGAACTGACATACCAGGCGGATGGTGAGGTGGCCGCCGCCTTTACCAACTTCGCCGATTTTATTCAGCAGGAGACGCTGGCGCTCTCGTTGACGGCCGATTTGTTAGCCAATCCGCTTTACATGGAAACGGTGAAAGTGGGTGATCAGGCGGTGGTTTTGTCGCTGCGCAAGGCGCAGGTTTAGGTTTTCAGGTGACAGTCACTGCAAAAGTGACTGTCACCTATGGGGATGAAAAATGAGAGACCGGGTGTTGGCGACGACATCCGGTTTCTTTTTTGCGAGTGTGTTTGTTACAATCAAAATTCTACGAATGAGATTCGAGTGGAGGTTGTAGATGCGCCGAGTATTTGTTTTGCCCCTGGTACTGCTGCTGCTGATAACGGCCGTTATCGCTGCTGCCCAAGATAACCCCGACCCCATTCCTATCCCGGTCACGCCTCCGCCGGATACTTCGGTGACGTATGAGGAACTCATGGCGTTGGACGTGCCGTCGTTTGACAGCGTGCTTGGACCCTTTGCCGATGCCAACCCCGGTTCGGATTTTTGCGCGTCGGCGCGGCCCCTCAGCCTGACAGCCAGCGCGCCGGCGACCGGTTCCGTGATGGACGTGGCGTCCATGACTGTATCCATGGAAGATCCGGTGGATCCGGTGTTGACTTGTATGTGGGGATCTCCCAGCAGCAGCCAGGGATATCGCACAGTCTGGTATCAGTTTACGCCGCAGTACAATGGCATTTTGACGGTAAGTACCCAGCCCGGAGGGGCGAGTGTATCTTCTTATGATACGGTGGTGGCAGTACATACCGGCGCTTGTGGCTCACTGCAAACAGTCACCTGTAATGATGACAAAATCGGGCTTAGTTCCCGGGCGACGTTGAGTGTGCGCCGGGGGATTACATATTATATTGAAGTAGCGAGCCGGTCTTCGTCTACCCTTGGCTCATGGAATTTAAATCTTTCTGTGAGGCTCGAACCGTTTGTCACGTTTTGGCAGCAGTCAGGGGCCTTGATCGGCGGCAGTTCAACGCCTTTGCCGCGCACCCGCCACGCCACGGTGATGTTGGGATCAGAGATGTATGTCATTGGCGGGCGCGGCGCGAATGAATCGCAGTTGTTTGACACCTGGAAATTGAATACGGCGAACGGGCAGTGGACTTCGTTGGCTCCATTCCCTCAAGGGCTGCTGAACACAACGGCCGTTTACCTGCAAAACAATACCATCAATCCTCCCACCCGCCGCATCTACGTGCCCGGCGGCAGTTCAGACGTAAACGGGCAAAACTCCAGCCTGGAACATTGGTATTATGATTTGGACTTGCAACAATGGTATCCGGCGCCGGAATTGGTGGGCGGCGGGACACTTACCCAAACCTTTGCCCATGCCGCCGCCGTGGCTAACCCTTCCTCCACGTCCCCCCGTTACTACGTCACCGGCGGCGTGGTAGGCCAGGGTTATCCGCTGACGACGACGGCCACAGCGCTGAATCAGGTTTTGTACTACAGCCCTCACCTGCCCAGCAACCGTTGGGGCGTGGCGCAGCCCATGATTTCACCGCGTTATGGCCATACGGCAGCCAGGGTGGGCAATCGCATTTGTGTCGCCGGCGGGCTGAATATCAATCAAGGTACCAACCAAAGGGTTTTGATCCCCAATGGCGAATGCGCCAGCGCTGCTACCGGTACCGGCTGGATTGTCACCGGCGAGATGCAGGTGCCACGCTATTTTGCGCACAGCGCGGTCAGCCCCAATGGTAAATGGTACGTTTACGGCGGCGTGGGGTTTAATGGCCTGGCGGTGGCGGAGGTGGAAGTATACGATCCGGCGACGAACCAGTGGTCTGTGCTGCCGCTGCCGTATGATTTGGGCGGGCAGGCGCTAACACCGGCTTTGGTATGGCCCGGCGGCGGCTTTGTGGGCAATTATCTCTGGTCAATGGGCGGCAGTTATGACGTGCCCGGGTTAAATCTGGAGCCGCGGTTGTTCAAGGTGCAAATGTTAGGGCTGACCAGCTATTTGCCTGTTGTTTTCAACAATACGGGCGCTCTGGGTACCAATCACAGCATGGCGGAAGCCTATCCGCTGCGGCTCAACACCACGTTGAGCCAGAATTTTGCTACGCCTGGCGTTTATTACAATGCCTATTATTTTGATCTGGCGCAGATGAGAACGGTGAATGTCGCCTTGACCAATGTGCCCGATGGTTACTGGTTCAATTTGTATGTTTATGACGCCAATAAATTATTACGGGGGATTGCTAACAATCCGCCCTGGGGCAATAAGTCCATTAACATACCAAATTTGCCTCCTGGACGTTATTACGTGCTGGTGCAGCAGACGCTGCCGGCAAATGTGAATCCGGCCGTGTATTACCAGATTCGGGTTAATGGCTGCTCAATGGTTAATGGTTAATTGT
>JAWOGU010000010.1:0-14608 GCA_046496595.1 Chloroflexota bacterium | reverse complement strand
ACGAAAAATAGCCAGAGGAATATGGGACACTTTCGCCTTGCGCCCAGCGGGTTCTTCGTACATGCCCACGACCTGCATGTTGGTAAAATTCTCAGGTCCGCCGATTTCTAAAACATCTTCAGATGCTTCTGGTTTGAGCAGCATGAGCACCGCGAAATGGGCGACATCAGCGGCGGCGACAAAATTGCGCGGATTTTCACCCTTGCCAAACACCGTCACTTTGCCCGTCTCCAGGATGGGCTGTCCGATCAGTTGATAGGCATGGGATTCCATAAAGGCGGTGGGACGCAAAATGGCGCATGACAAGCCGCTGTTGCGCAAGTATTGTTCGATTTTGTATTTGATACGGAAAAAGTTGGCTGGATGGTCTGGCGCTGCGCCCCATGCGGAAACGTAAACAAACCGGTTCACGCCAGCCGCTTTAGCGGCGTCGATAAGCCAGCGATGTCCTTGATCGTCAATATATTTCGAGGCTTCTGAGCCGCTCCCCATAATCGAATGGGCGGACGCCAACACCATGTTGACGCCCTGGCAGGCGCGAACTAAAGAGTCCCGGTCCCGTAAATCACCCTGAACCACTTCAGCGCCTGACGCTTGCAAAGCATGCGCCTTGGCCGGAATACGTGTCATGATACGCACGGCCGTTTTTTGGGCCAACAATTTTTCGGTTGTGGCGCTGCCTAGCGCCCCGGTTCCACCAACAATGAGTATCATGGTTTTTCTCCTGGTGTTTGTTCTCAATGACCTAAAAAGTTCTGATTAAATTAATACCATTTCTTGTGTGCGCGAATGTGTCATTCATGTGCAATTCTGTGCGCAAAGTGATGGGTTTCAGCGATCCATAACGGCCGTTTTTCAGGTACAATGCTCACATGTCAGCCATCGATGAAGAGGAACTACAAACAGCCGTTCATGCGGCCCTGGTTCAATGGGGCAAGCCGGTTGAAAACCAGACGGACCCGCTTTCTGAATTACAGCTTGTCCAGAATCAACTTGTCTTAAATCAGGGAGAACCATCGTTTGGGCTGCGTCATGCCGTGGATCTCGTCTTACTGGAAAACATCGAACTTCTGGCCCAACAAGATGAAACCAGCGCCAAAGTGCTGCAAAAGCGCTTCCTGGACGGCAAAATATCGCGGCAGGTGGCGCAAGAAATGCACGCCAGCCTCGACCAGGTCAATCGCTGGCAGCGCACAGCCATCAGCCGGCTCTCCCAGGTTTTATATCAGCAAGAAATGAGAATACAGGCGGAATGGGCACAGGCCTTAGCCGCCAGTTTACCCCCGGCGTCCTACAGCCAGTTTTTCGGTTTTACCCAGGCGCGTCAGACAATCGGGAAACAGTTGGCCTCAACGGCCGTTCCCTGGATCGCCGTCATCACCGGCATTGGCGGCATTGGCAAAACAAGCCTGGCCGATTTTGTGGTGCGTGAAGCCCTGCCCAGCCTGGCTTATAAACGGCTGTGCTGGCTGCGCGTCGAAAACCAACAACTGAGCGGCGACCCGCTGCCGCCTGAAAGCGCCTATGAAGCCCTGCTGTCCTCCCTGGCGGCGCAGGTATGGCCGGGCAGCCAACAGAGTGAACCGCTTGAGCAGCTAGAAAAACGTCTGTGTCAGGCGCTTAAAACAGCGCCGCATTTAGTCGTCGTTGATAATCTGGAAACAACAACCCACGTGGACTATGTTGCCGCCAAACTGCTGGCTTTCACGGAACCCAGCCGCTTCCTACTGACCAGCCGCGCCCGGCCCTCAGGCGAAACGGCCGTTTACATCCACTCCTTACAAGAACTGCCATTCAACGACGCCGCCGCACTGCTGCGCCAACACGCCAGAATTACCGGCCTGGAAGAGCTTTCCGAAGCAGATGACCAGACAATGGCGGCTGTTTATGAAGTAACCGGCGGAAATCCGCTGGCGCTGAAACTGGTGGTTAGTTTAACGGCCGTTCTGCCCCTGCCCCAAATCCTGGCCGACCTCAGCAAAAGCCGCGTCGGTCCCATAGAAGATTTATACCGGCACATTTATTGGCAAACGTGGCGCACCCTCACGCCGCCGGCGCAAAACTTGCTGCAAGCCATGCCTCTGGCAGCCGCTTCCGGCGCCCTGCCCGAGCAAATGCAGGCCATGAGCGAACTCGACGAAGACGACTTTTGGGCCGCCGTGCGGGAATTGACAGCCCGTTCCCTGTTAGAAGTGCAGGGAACCATTCAGGATCGGCGTTACGGCATCCATCGCCTCACAGAAACCTTCCTGCACACGGAAATTATCCGCTGGCCGGAAATGTTGGAATAAGAAGCAGTTTGTAACGACTAAGCCAGCCGGAGGCTGAGCGTTCGACTAAGCTCACGCCGAAGTCCTGTCGAAGCCCGTATTGCCTTCGACAAGCTCAGGCAACAGGCTTGATAGTTACAGCACTTTTGCAAAGTCTCATCGGCAAAAATAACTGACTATGACATACCCATCTTTGCAATTCACCCGCAGCGTCACCGCCAACGTCAGCTATTGGCGGCAGCGCACCCAATCATTGGCAGATGAGACCCTGCCAATCCTGGATCGAGACCGTCAAAACCTGTATCGCGCCGCCCGGTATGGGCTGCATTTGCCGGACACCTGGCGGGAAACCGCCGAACTCGTTCTCCAAACCTTTGTCCTGATTGAAAGACGGGGTTATTGGGGTGAATGGATCCCCATGCTGGAACAATTGCTCGGCAAATGCCCGGTAGACGAACTGGCGCTGCGCGGCCGCATTCTTGACCATTTAGGCATTTTTTACCGGAATAACAACCAGTTAGAGAAAGCCTTCATCACCCATCAGGAAGAATTACAAATTGGCATAGTTTCAGAGGATCAATGGCGGCAGGCGCACGCTTGCATCAATTTAGGCGCGGTTTGCCGCCAACTGCACCGTTTTGACGAGGCTGAAGCGTATGTTTGCCGCGCCCAAAAAGCATTTCGAGCCATTCATGCGCCCCTTGTAAAACATGCGTTTGTCACGCTTGAACTCGGGCTGCTGGCGCAGGCGCGAGAACAATGGTCCCTGGCTGAAGAACAGTTCAGCTACTCGCTTTCCTTGTGGCGCGAAGTCGGCGATCCCTTTTATCTGGCAAATTGTCTCAAACTATTGGGCCAGGTGATGGCTTCCCAAAACAAGGCGGAAGAAGCGCTAAAGTTTTACCTGGAAGCCATGGATCAGCTCAACCAGACAGAAAACCATTTAGATAAATCGAGAACTTTAAACGATTTAGGCATTCTGTTTTTCAACCAAAGGAATCTGGCTGAAGCAGAACGTCACTTATTAGCGGCAGACTCTTCTTATTTGCGACAATCGGGAAATTTAACCGATCAAGCGATGATCGCCACTAACCTGGGCAACGTTTACCTGGCTCAGGGAGAAACGCCGGCAGCCGAACAAGCATTCCGGCGCAGCGCCGCTCTGTGGCAGGCGTGCGGCGATGCGTTTCGTTGCGCCAATGCCTTAGGCGGATTGGCAGAAACGAAAGCAGCCCAAGAACATATGGCAGAAGCGCAGCATCTCTACCAGCAAGCAATCGAGTTATTAGCCGATTATCCTCAAGATACTTGGGGCCAAAAACTACAAGAAAGGCTAAAAAAGGAGAAGGATGCGTTAAAGCTTTCCGAACAAGGGGCGGTTCGCGAACCGCCCCTATGCAACACGTCGGTTCCTTGAAATTCTGAAAAACCAAAACCACAATTTAACCGCCGCAACTGGCGCCGGAGCCGCTGCCTACACACTCTGCCATCAGGCGCATAAGCGCAGGCATAGCCGTATAGATGGCGAAAACAGACGTCACACTCCACAGGTAAATGACCTTTTTCTGGACTTGCGTTTGCCGAAACTTGAGCATCTTATCACCTCGCTTTTTTGAAAGTGAGGCTCATTGAGGACGGCGCGCCCGGATAGGAAATTTTTCTACCCGCTCATGAGATGCTCAACGGCCGTTTTTTATTCCTGTTTCTCTTGCAAGAGTTTCACCTATCGATTCTTATTGTCAGTGTAGAAAAAATAGCGCTTAAGTGACAGAGGGCGCTGCTTAAAATCACTTCATGCTTCTATTCTCGACAAAAAAGAGCATGAGATCAGTTCAAAATTAGCCAATTCCGGTAAATGCATCTACTATTTCAAGTAACTGTTGAAGGCTGTTTTCTCAGCAAAACCGTGATTTGGCACAGAAATTTTCAGCGTTCCATAAAAGATCGGGAAAACCATCATGACTACCTTTGGCCAGCAGTTACGCACATACCGGCGGCAGTGCCAGGATCCGCTGCGGGGCGGCGCGCTGACACAAGTGCGCCTGGGCGAACTGCTCGGCGACGAACTGGGAGACATGGGCTACTCCGGAGCCGCCATCTCGGATTGGGAACGCGACCAAAGCAAAATCAACGCTGATGACAGGCTGGTGCTGGTAAGCCTCATCGCCGTGCTGCATCGCGGCGGCGGTTTGCCCACCCTGGCTGAAGCCAACCAGTTCCTGCGCGCCGGCAATTACCGCGCATTGGACGACCAGGAACAATGCCAGATATTCCCCGGCGCTAAACCCGTCCCCCCCGCCATCCCGGAAACGACTTCCTCGCAATCACCAGTCTCCCTAACGCCGGAACGGCGCAAACAGCTGATCTTGTTGGAAAAAGTGAAACGCTTTTGGGTGGAAGGCGTCCTGGAGAAGTCTGTACAAGGCTCGCTGCTGCTCAACCTGAACGGCCGTTCTTACGATGACGCCGTAGACCAGCCCTGGAAGCGCGTCATCGGTTCCGTGCCGCCCCTGCCTGTGGAGACAGAAACGGCCGTTTCCCCGCCCTCTCTCTCCGCCCTGTTTCACCAATCCGACCGGGCGCTTCTCATTTTGGGCGAACCGGGTTCCGGCAAAACCACCACCCTTATCCGCCTGACCTTAGAACTTATCGCGCAGGCCGAAACTGACCCTGAACAGCCCATCCCCGTCATCTTTAACCTCGTTTCCTGGGCCGAAAAGCGGAACAGCCTTGACGAGTGGATCGTGGAAGAACTGACCGCCAAATATCAGATTCCCAACCCCCTGGGCCAACAGTGGCTGGCCGAAGACGCCCTGGTGCTGCTGCTAGACGGCCTGGACGAAGTGCCCGCCAACCATCGCGACGCCTGTGTGGACGTGCTCAACCAGTTCCGCCAGCAGCATGGGCTAATCGGACTCGTCGTCAGCAGCCGGCGGGAGGCGTATGAAGCGCTGCCCGGGAAGTTGCAGTTAAGCAGGGCCTATCTTTTGCAGCCGCTCACAGCCAGGCAGATTGACGCCTATCTGGCAGCCGCCGGAGAACGGCTGCTTGGACTGCGGACGGCCGTGCAGCATGACCCCACTTTGCAAGAAATGGCGCAGACGCCACTCACCCTCCACGTCCTCTGCGTTGCCTACTGGCAAAACAAAACAGTTCTGACCGAAGACGGCGGACTTGACACAACAGAGGTATTCGACACCTATGTTCAGGCCATGTTTGCCCGGCGCGGTAAAGACGGCCGTTATTCTCCGGCAGAAATTAAACAAGGACTAAACTGGCTGGCCCGGCAAATGGACAAGCATCATCAGGCGTTGTTTTTGATCGAGGGTTTGCAGCCAAGCTGGTTACACACCCGGGGCTGGCAGCGGGCCTATATTTTAGGCTCGCGGCTGTTTGCCGGGCTGTTTGCCGGCGTGCTGATGTGGCTGTTTTGGCTGATGGTGCGTGTCAACGTGCCCCAGTTTGGCACGGCATGGGCGCTAAAAGTTGGACAGGCGGTTCCGGGTCCGGCGGCGGAAACCGACTTGTGGTTGATGCTGTTTTTAGGTTTGAGCATGGGGCTGGTAACGGCCGTTCTGGACAGCATCGACTACAAACGCATCTCAGATCAGGCTTACCCGGTCGTGGATACCCAAAAACGGCGGCATCACAGAACGGCCGTTACCGTGATGACTACCGGTTTATTGGCGACGTTGTTCGTAGGCATTTTAGACAGCCCCTTTCTGGCGCTTTCGTTGGGCGTGGTTGTCGGAGTGACCTTTGGCCTGATTACCTATTTTGTGTATGGCAGCAACCTGCGCGACGACATTCGCACCGTGTCTGCCCTGAGTTGGAGTTGGTCTGGCATGGGGGTCGGGCTGCTCATTGGCCTGGGCCTGGCGACTGCGGTGGAGATAATGGAATTTCTGTTATATGGCACCACTAAAATCGTACAAACGTTTGTATCGTTGGGCCTGGTATTTTTACTGCTGGGCGGCCTGCGTGGTCAGCGGGTGACAACCACCAGCAAACCCAATCAGGGCATCCGCCTTTCCGCTGCCAACGCCCTGATCGCCGGAGGTATTTTAGGACTGACGATGACGGTAATAACGGCCGTTTTGTGGCAAAATGCAGCGCTCGGCGTCATCGCCGGCATATTATCCGCATTGGTGTCATTGTTCATGTTCGGCGGCGGCAACGTTGCCAACCATTATTTTTTGCGCCTCCTGCTTTCGCTGACCAAAGATCTGCCCGGTGATCTGGCAGATTTCCTGGAATTTTGCGTAGATCGCGTTTTTTTGCACCGTGTTGGCGGCGGTTACCTCTTTATCCATCAGGAAATTCAGGAATATTTTGCCAGGCAGCCAGCAGGCCAGCCTGCCGACAACCGGGGAAAAATACGGAAACCGGTATAAAGTTGAGCGCATGAGACGGCTTTGTTACAATTGAGCCATATCCTTTACTGTGAAAAATTATTGGGATACATCAAACTCCGCATATCAGCATCCCAGACGATAGAATAGATGACAGAATTTGATCCGACGGCTTACCGCATCCTGGTGGTAGACGATGATGCCATGATATTGGAGTTGATTGAAGAATCGCTAACCCGCAGCGGTTTTCAGGTAGCTATTGTCACCTCAGGTGAGAATGGACTGGATTGGATGAGGCGCGAGGGATTGCCTGATCTGGCTGTAGTGGACATCAACATGCCCTTCGGCATGGATGGCCTGGAGTTTTGCCGTGAAGTCCATACCTTTTGCGATTTGCCGGTAGTCATGTTAACGGCCGTTGAAGATGAGCAAACCATCACCACCGCCATCGAAAACTACGCCGAAGATTACATCACCAAACCCTTTACACCTGGAGAACTGATCGCCCGTGTCCGGCGCATCCTGCGCCGGATCGGATTGTTCCCTTACCTCCTGGAACCCATGGTACGCATTGACGAAAATCTAGCCATCGATTTCGCCGGCTGTCAGTCCATTGTAAACGGCAAACCGGTGTCCCTGACCCCCACAGAAACCAAACTGCTCTATCTGTTGGTGCGCTCAGCAGGCAGTCCGCTCAACACCGATTATCTCTTGCGGCGTTTATGGCCGCATGATGTGGCCTTGCAAGAGCGTTTACGAGTCTATATCCACCGGCTGCGCAGCAAATTGATACCGGCAAAGGGACAGCCCAGTTACATTCAGTCGGTTCGGGGTGTGGGTTATAAATTTGAAGCAAAATCGGCATCATCTCAATATTCTGGGGAAAACGAGGCCTAAGCCTGTCGAAGGCCGTGGGTTCGGCCACGGCCTTGGGTTTCGACAGGCTCAACCAACTCCGCCGCGAGTTATTGAGAAGATGCCATAGGGATTTCGGATGGAAGTCAAGACAAATACACGTAACATCCTGGTTGTTGATGATAATGAATATACGCTGCGCATTGTGCAGCTTACGCTGGAGAACGCCGGTTTTCATGTTCACACCAACACATCTGGCGAACTGGCGCTTACCTATATTGAACAACATGGACTGCCCCATCTGGCCATTGTAGATTTGCATATGCCCCCCGGCATGAGCGGCTTTGAGTTTGCCCACACCGTCCACCAGTTCAGCGATTTGCCCATCATCATGTTAACGGCCGTTAACGACGAAACCGCCATCATCGAAGGGTTGGAAAAACATGCGGAAGATTACATCATCAAACCCTTTAATCCCGGCGAACTGGTAGCCCGCGTGCAGCGTGTCTTAACCCGCATGGGCGCCTTTTTGTTCAACCTGGACAATCTCACCCGCGTTGATGATCGGCTCTCAATTGATTTTATGCAGCGGCAGGCCATCATCAACGGCCAGCCCACCTCTCTAACGCCCACTGAAACCAAGCTGCTCTACATTCTCATGCGGCAAACCGGTCAAATTGTCAAAACAGAATACATCCTGCGGCGGCTTTGGCCCCTGGAACCCGCCTTCGAAGATCGGCTGCACGTTCATATGCACCGGCTGCGCCGCAAAATCGAAGCCTCAAAAGACAAAAAACAACCTCGTTATATTATTTCTGAACGAGGTATAGGTTACATTTTTTGTTTGGGCGATATGGTGCAGCCAGATGCCTGAGCGGAGACACGCTTTCCTGCCAATCCATGCCGGTGACCGAACCACCGCTGTTTTATTGTATCTGCTTCCCGACCACAGCCTCCTGGAGACCTTCACGAGATAAATCAACCTCCGCAAGGATTTTGATGCTTATGGCTATTGCGTTTCACTGCACACTGGCTGACGTTCGCCTGGCCCTGGCCCTAACTGATTTTGACACGTTCATTGCCCACGAGAAAATGATGCCGTTTGGTCGTGCGCAGCGCACCCTGCCGGAAGATCGTGATACGCTGCGAATAGGGGCCGTGCTGGTGCTGCTTTATGAGCGTGATGGCGAGCTTTTTCTGGTACTCACCAAACGCCAGGAACACTTGCCCGCTCATGCCGGGCAAATTTCCTTTCCCGGCGGCCGCCATGAGGAAACGGAATCGCTTCTGGCAACAGCCCTGAGAGAAACGGAGGAAGAAGTTGGGGTGCCGCAAACGGCCGTTATGCCTTTAGGTCAACTCTCCACCATCTACATTCCACCATCCGGTTTTGTCGTCCATCCTTTCGTTGGCTGGTATCAAAACGGCTGTACGCCCACGTTTTACCCTGCGGCGGCGGAAGTGTCGCAAATTATCGAAGTACCCCTGGCGCTCTTGCTAGACCCGGCAACGGCCGTTGTCGAACCGTGGGAGTTTAAAGGCCACGAAGTCATGGTGCCCTATTTTGCCGTCCAGGAACATAAAGTGTGGGGAGCCACCGCCATCATGCTCAGCGAACTCGTCGAACGGCTGCGGGCCGTGATCAGTGGACCGTGATCAGTAAACCGTGGACCGTGATCAGTGAACCGTAAACAGTGGACAGTGGACACTTTTGCCTTCATCCTTCATCCCTCATCCTTCCTCCTTCCTCCTTCAGGCTGCTTACCGGCAGGCGCACCACAAACACGCTGCCCTTCCCCATCTGGGCGTGGGCGCTGATGCTGCCCTGATGCGCTTCTACCAGCTCCCGCGCAATCGCCAGACCCAACCCGGCCCCCTGACGGCCGTTTCCGCGAGCGCGTGATTTTTCCACCTGATAAAATCGTTCAAAAATACGCGGCAAATCTTCCGGCGCAATACCCACGCCGGTATCCTGCACCGTCACTTCCACCGCTTTCTCGCCATGCGGCTGCAAGCTCAAATGCACGCGGCCGGCGGCCGGCGTATGAGTCAGCGCATTGTCCAGCAAATTGGTAAACACCTGCATCAAGCGGTCATAATCCCCCAGGATGGGCGGCGAGGGCGGCAAGTCACAAGTAAAATCAATCTGTTGATCCTGGGCGCGCAGGGCCAGGTTGTGGGTGGCGTCGGTTAGCAGTTGGCGCAGGTCCACCGGCGTCAGCGCCAGTTCAAGCTGGCCTGACTCAATACGCGCCAGATCCAGCAGTTGGTCCACCATGCGCTGCATCCGTTCCGCCTCATTGTAGATGATACCGGCGGCCCGCTGCTGCTCTGCCTCGGAAACGGCCGTTCCATCCAAAAGCGACTGGCTCCATCCCCGAATCGCCGTCAGCGGCGTCTTTAAATCGTGGGAAACGTTGCTCACAAAATCACGCTGCGCCTGATTGGCAGCCTTCACCTGCGTCGCCATGCTGTTAAAACTACGCGCCACCGTCTGCACCTCGTCGGGGCCGGTCACAGGCGCGCGCTGCTCATAGTCGCCCACTGCCAGCGCTTTGGCGGCGCTGGCTACCCGCTGCAAAGGGCGCGCCACCCAGCCGGCAATGCCAAACGCCAGGATCACGGAAACGAGAAACGCCAGCAAACCGCCGGTAAAAATAGGCCGGAAGAAGGTCTCGTTAAAAAAAGAGCGGGGCGTCGGTTCGGGCGCGGCGTAAAAAATTTGCAGGCGGCCAAAGCCAACCACCGAAATAGGGCGGGAATAAACCAGCCAACTGCTGTTGTCCGGCGCGGTAAACACACCGCTGACAGCGTCGCTCTCCAGATTCGGCAGGAGGCGGCGCACCGTTTCGATGCCGGTCATGGCAACGCCAGTCCAGTTAGGGCCTGGTTTGCTGTCGTAGATGATCTGCTGGGTTGTCACGTCGGCCACCAGGATGCGCACGTTGTTTTGAACGGCCGTTTCCGCCAACAGCGCCTCATATTGCTCATCCGTCGCCCCCAATTCGATCAACCGCACCAACTGCTGCCGGTTCACACGGCTCACCGTCGCCAGATGCTGCAAAGTGGGCACGTAACGCAGTCCGGGCTGCGTGGCAAAGTAAAACAACGCCACCACCACCGCCAACAGCGCCACGGCAATCACAACGAAATAAGAGAGTAACAAGCGGCTGCGAATTGAGTTAAACATAGGAAAAGATGGATGAATGATGAAGGATGAGTGATGAATGTGTGGCGCCAACAACCCATTCACCATTCACCGTTCACAATTAATTATTATCCCCCCTCTTCCACCAAAACCAGTTTATACCCTTTGCCCCACACCGTATCTACCGATAGGGTGCTGCCCGCCAGTTTCTCGCGCAAATTAGCCATGTGAACATCGACCGTGCGCGTGCGGCCATAAAATTCATAGCCCCACACCTGATCCAGCAGTTGGTCGCGGGAAAGCACCATATTGAGATGGTCCATCAGCGTCAGCAGCAGATCAAACTCCTTCGTGCGCAAGGTGATGCGCTCTCCCCTGACGGTCACTTCCCGGCTGGAGGGGTCCAGCACCACGTTCCCCGCCTGGCGCACCCTGGGCGACTCGGCGTCGTTGGCGGGCGCGGCGCGGCGCAAAATGGCGCGCACTCTGGCTACCAGTTCGCGGGGATTAAACGGCTTCGTCAGATAATCGTCCGCCCCCATTTCCAGGCCTACAATTTTGTCGATGTCGTCGTTGCGGGCGGTGAGCATGATGATGGGCACACTGCTGTCGGCGCGGACCCGGCGGCAGACTTCCCAGCCGTCAATTTGGGGCAGCATCAGGTCCAGCACCACCAGAGTGGGCGGCGTGTTTTTGATGTAGGCCAGGGCGTCTTCGCCATTGACTACCGTGTCGACGCGATACCCATCTTTTTCCAAATACATCCGCGCCAGATCTCGAATGTTGGCCTCATCATCTACCACCAGAATCGTTTCTTTGCTCATCAGGAGTGGGGGATAGAGTGTAGAGCTAGAGGCTGTCCTCTATCTCTACACTCTACCTCTAGCTTTCGACGTAGGCGATGGCTTCGATTTCCACGCGGGCGCCCAAGGGCAGGGCGGCGACCTGCACGGCGGAACGGGCGGGCGGGTTTTGGCTAAAGAAACGGCCGTAAACGGCGTTCATGGCGGCAAATTCCCCCATATCTTGCAGAAAGACAGTGCATTTAACCACGTTGGCTAAACTGCTGCCGGCGGCTTCGAGAACGGCCGTTAAATTCTTCAACACCTGTTCTGTTTGCACGGTAATATCGTCTGCCAGCAGTTTGCCGGTCGCCGGATCTATGGCGACTTGCCCGGCGGTAAACACCAGTTCACCAATCCGCACCCCCTGCGAATAAGGGCCAAGGGCGGCTGGAGCTTGTTTTGTGCTGATAATTTGTTTGGACATGGGAATCTCCTTGTATGAATTGAACCATTCTTTCCATCATTTTAACACGCGCTGAAAATATGATAAACTGGAATGATGCAAAGTTGGCCTGTTGTCATTGAGTTAGGCAGTTTTTCCTTAACCAGCGCCACTCCTTTGAACGAACTGGGTTGGTTTGTGGCTGGTTTAGTGATATTAACCGGTTTATCAACGGCCGTTTTATGGTGGAATCGTCGGGCGCACCGGGATCCATTCCTTTAACAAACACTCTCAAACAATCGGACATCCCTCCGAATTTTCAAAATTAATGTACCTGTTCAGCCCGTTGACCGAGCTTGTCGAGGGCAATATGGGCTTCGACAGGCTCAGCCCTCGACAGGCTCAGCCCTCGACAGATTGAACAGCTAAAAATAAATAACAGTTAGGAGCAATAATCATGATTGATGTCAATCAACTACGCCGCGGTGTGGCATTCACCGCGAACGACAACCTGTATAAAGTTACCGAGTACAGCCACAGCAAACCAGGTCGGGGTAAGGCCACCATCAAGGTGAGCGTCAAAGATTTGCGCACCGGCTCCAACCTGATCCTAAGCTTTACTTCCGGCGACCGTGTCGAAGACATTCGCCTGGAAAAAAAGACCTATCAGTACCTGTATGATGACGGCAGTTTCTACGTGTTTATGGACGTGGACACGTATGACCAAAAGCAAGTCAACCACGCCGTTTTAGAAGAGGATGCTGCTTTCCTGCGCGACAACATGGAACTGGAACTCCTGGAATATGAAGGGGAAATTTTGGACTACATCCTGCCTAAATCCATGGAATTTGAAGTCGTGGAAGCGGAAAATGCGGTAGCCGGCGACACAGCCACCGGCGCCACCAAAGAAATCATCACCGAGACCGGTCTCAAAGTAAAGACGCCGCTCTTCGTGCAGGTAGGCGACCACATCAAGGTCAACACCGAAACCCGCGAATACATCACGCGTATGTAGTAAATTCCGTCTTCGCGCATCCCTGGCGCTGTGCGCCTCAAACATTACACTGTCAGATAAAAACAAGCGGCTCTAAAGGGCCGCTTGTTTTTTGTGAAAAATGCGTATTTTCCCTATATCCGCCTCTCTTTTCCTCTTTACAGTTATACGAAATTTATGCTATAGTGCGTTTATCTTATGTCAGGTTGCAACTGACATTTGTCGGGTCATATAAATAAAGCCAAAACGGCCGTTTACCCATGATAAATTAGCAGTTTTCAGGAGGATGAAGATGCAAGTTTTACGGTTGTTGTACACCAAAAAGGTACTGATTGTCCTGTTGTTGGCCCTGGTCATGACGTTGGGGCTTACCACAACCACCCAGGCAGCCCCGGCTGAGGCGCCGGCCGCTTCCAACGGCGTTTACCATACGGTGCGTTGGGGCGAAACGCTTTCCGGTATCGCCGTGCGTTATGGCACTACGGTTCAGGCCATTATGCAAGCCAATCCCCAAATCTGGAACCCCAACCTCATTTTTGCCGGTCAGGTCTTGTTTATCCCTTCTGTTCCGATCCAACCGCCGTCACCCCCTCCGGTCCCACCACCGTCCACCTACTGCCGTGCTTACCACCATGTGACCTACGGCGACACCATGATAAAGATTTCCAGATGGTACGGCGTCAATGCCTGGACCATCGCCCAGGCCAACAACATTTATAATTTGAATTTGATTTTCGTGGGTCAGGTACTCTGCATTCCGTAATGGAACGGCGGCCGTTTCATTGAAACCAAAAAAACCTTCGGCGGTGTACTCCTGCCGAAGGTTTTTTATTTGCCTCAACTGGTAAACAAAGCCCAAATTAGAAGCAGCAGCATAAAAGCCACGAAGCCAACCCCTACCATGCCAAGCACCACCATATCTCGTTTGTGGCTCTGCTCCTGGTTGGCTCTGAGTTCGGCCTGCCGTTCTGCCTCCATCGCCTCAAACTCAGCCATGCGCTTTTGCGCAGATTCCTCTTCTTGCTGTTTAAGCTGTTTGATTTGTTCCGCTCGTTCACGCTGCGTATCCAGTTTTTTGGCCTGCTGCTGCTGGTGGAGCAGTTCCAGGATGTCTAAGGCGCTGCCACAGTTCTGGCAGTATTCGTCGCCCAGCCAGTTGGAATGATTGCATTTGCGGCAAAGACGCGACATGGGTTCGCCGCACTGGCGGCAGAATTTTTGCTCGTGTTGGTGAAACGCGCCGCACTGGGCGCAAATGTGCCCGTTGAGAATAAACCGGCTGCCACAGGCGTCACAAAGTATATGATTGTCGTGGTTGCTCCGGATGTCTATGGGATTCCGGCAGTTGGGGCAGGCAATTTCTTGTAAGATTTCGTCGGACATGAGACTGTTCCTGTGTAAAATATGCTTGAATTATACGTGAGATTTCATGAACGCGGCAGACAAACACAAATAAGAGGCGGGGATTAGGGGATTTCGGACCATAGAACCGTCGCCTCAAATACGATACAATTTCACCATCATAAGACGCAATTTTTTTACGTTGAATTTTTTGGAGGAAATGATGCAATTCGGCTTATTTGAGGACAAACCAAACCCTTATACAACCCTGGACGAACTCATCACCGACATGATGAAAATGGACGACGATCCTCTAGCCAACGCCGGCACCAACGTGGTCATTTGCCGGGGCAATCCCCAGGCCAAACTAATGATCATCGGTGAAGCGCCCGGCCCGCAAGAAAATATCGTCGGCAAGCCC
>JAWOGU010000733.1:0-7991 GCA_046496595.1 Chloroflexota bacterium | reverse complement strand
GCTGTTGCCGTCGCCGACGGCAAAGGCGTGATGAAAGGGGTGGGCGGCACGGCCGTTTCGGTCACAGCGGCAGCGATTGTTGCGGTGGGCAGGATGCTGGTGGCAACGGCCGTTTCCACAACCAGCGCCGGCGGCGTCGCCGTTTGCGTGTCCACGTTGGCGATGGTGAAGTAGCTGCGCCCGAACAGCAGGGCTGCGAGACCAAGCGCCCCTATGACCAGGGTTGCAGTTGTTACGGCAATGATGATGAATAAGGTCCGAGACATTTTCGTGCTCCTTTTATCGGGATGATGCGTTGACGATAGCAAAACGGCCGTTTGACAGGCGTTTGCCAGCCGTCTCAAGCTGCATCATAGATACTGTCGGCAAAACGGACGTGGATTTTACAGACGACGGCTGCGGGAAAAAGACAAAACGCGCCGTCCACCACTTAGCCTCGACGTAGGTGCTGGGGTCGTTTGGATTGCCCGGATTTTGCAAACACTCCATCATGTACTCTGCGTCATAAGCAAAACGCGGGTTGTCCTGGGCATCCAGCGCCAAAACCGGGCGCAGGCCGCCAAACCAGCCGCCGCGGACGCACGTAGGCAGCGGGCTGATGGGATGCTCATCACCGATTTGCGCGCTGTCTTCAGCCAGGGTTACATGCCACTGCGGATTGGGTGATTCGCACAGGCCATCGCACCAGAAGTAGGCCAGGCTGAAGCTGTTCAAATCCCGGTAAGCCACGCGGGGACGGCCATGCCGATCCAGCGCCAGCGCCGAGTAATCACCGCTGCCGCCGCCTAAATCGAGCGAATAACCATCCCAGTTCTCAGTCTGCGCGCAGTCGGCATGGCACCAGAGGTAGTAGAAGGGACCGCCGCGCGGCGTGAAGGTCAAGCGCACGCCATCATTTTCGTCTACGGCCGGCGACCAGCTATAGATGCCGCTGCCGGAATTTGTGCTCAGCAAGTGGGCGGGCAGCGACCAATTGGCGCTGTCCGCGCACTGGGTATTGCATTCGATGTAGACCAGTTTGCTGGACGGGTCGGCCAAGGAGCCGCCGTCACGACCAAACACACGCGGACGGCCGTTATTGGTAAACATCAGGGCGGCATGTTCGTCCACGTAAACCGTGTCGCCTGAACTATCCAGGCGCGTTTCAAACCAGGTTCCCGGCTGGGTGCAGCTGCCGTCGCAGAACACGTAGTAGGCTCCGGCGTGCGCTCCGGCGCTGTTGGCGCGATCTTCATACACAAACCGTGGCCGTCCCAGGTGGTCCAGAGCGAAGGATTGATAGCTGTAGTCCGTGTTGTACAGACCGCCGCCCGTGCCCTGGTCGGTTATATCCAGCGCTTGCCAGTTCTGCGCAGCCGTGCAGTTGGTATTGCATTCAGCGTAGCGGTAGAGCAGGCCGCCAAAAGGCACGCCATCCCGGCTGATGGGGCGCATCAGCAACAGTCGCGGACGGCCGTTGGGGGTCAAACGAAGCTGTACCCAGGGCCACCCCTCAGCCAGATTGTCCACTTCTGTTAACTGCCAATCCGCCTCGTCGCTGCAATCGGCCTGGCTGGCGGGCTGGCAAAAGCCGTAAAAGAGCGCCTGCTGTTTTCCCGGCAGCAGCGGGGCAATGCGGCTGAAGGCGATGTGCATCCCGCCCTGATCATCCACGGCAATGGCGGCACTGCGGAACGAATCTTCGCCAAACATCAAGGCTCCAGACATCGTTGGCGGCGGGGGTGGCGGCGGTGTGGTTTCGCCGCTTCCCTGCACCAGGGGAAGGTAAACGGTATGAGCCGGGCCTTCCTGTGCGCTGACAATCTTGCTGTGGCTGATGGTGATGATCGACAGCACAAGCGCAAGAATGATGATTGGGAGCAAAATGACGCCCAAGATAATGGTCAAAACCACCATAAGTCCAGGACGCAGGGTGTCTTTATGGACGGTTGAGGAATAATTCATGTTCTGTCTCCTGCCAGGTAATTTGTGGAATGCGAGCAGCATTCTCTTGCTGGGAAACAGTGTATAAAACGGGGTGTTAGGCAGACGTTAGGAGAGCGTTTGAAGGGGAAATTAACGATGGGTCAGGATGCGGCTGGCGATGGCTTGCAGGCTTTCGGAGGTATCGGCCACGGCCGTTTCCTCTATCCCGGCCTGCCGCAGCCTTTCCACCAACTCTCTGGCGCGGGTTTGGGCAGCGCCGCTGCTGGCGGGATGGGCTGCTACCTGTTCGGCCAGGGCCAGAGCGGCCGGTCCGCGCGCTGTTTGGGCATAGAGTTCGGCCAGACTGATGAGCGCTTCCAGGGCGTAAGGAACAGCATGAGCTGTAACGGCCGTTTCCAATGCCTGCCGAAATGCCTTTTCTGCGCCAGCCAGTTTGTTCTGCGCCAGGTGAATGCGGCCCAGTAGGGCCATCGTTTGCGTGATATGCCAGGGGTCGCCAATGTCGTTGAAGATGGATAGGCTGTGCTGAACGGCCGTTTCCGCCTGTTCATAGTTGCCTTGAGCCAGAGACAAGGCACTGAGGCTGCTCAAAAAAGTGGCGACGCCATACCGGTCGCCCACCGTTTGCGCCAGCGTCAGCCCTTCTTGCAGCGCCGCTACTGCTTCGTGATAGTTGCCTAACGCCTGCGCCACCGCCCCAAAAAAGGAGAGGCAGAACACCCCCAGGCGCGGCGCGCCCGTGCGCCGCCAGGCCGTCAGGCTGTCTTGCAGCAGCTTATAGCCTTCATCGGCCTGCCCCTGGGCAGAGCGCACCATGCCCAGAATGGCCTGTGCGTAGGCCATTCCCCAATCGTCGGCCCGCGCCCGGTTGATAACCATCACTTCGTTGAGCGCCGCCTGCGCAGCGGCATAATCGCCGCTGACGTAGGCCACCATCCCCAACTGGTAAAGCGAAAATTGCAGCGCTCGCTCGCCATCCTCGTGATCTACCGCCGCCTGCTGGACGACGGCGCGGATGAGGGTCTGTGCCTTGTTGATGGCGGTGCGAGCGGCCGTCATTTGCCCGCAGCGGAAATGGAACCAGCCGCTGCTGCTCATCATGGAACCCAGCAGCAGGCGGGCGGCGGGGTCGCCCGCTTCCTCGCCGGCCAGGGGACGCAGCCGCTCTACGGTGCGCGTGAGTGTGCGGAGACCTTCCTGGTTCCAGGAGTACAGCTCGTAAAAGGTAGCGTAAGAACGCGCTGCCCGGTTCAGAAGCGTCCACTGCCCCTGTTCCAGGCCCCATTCCCAGGCGGTGCGGATGTTGTCGAGATTGGTTGTTACCTCCTCAAAAACCGGGCCGCGTAAATCGCTGAAGAGGAAGGGTTCGCTCTCGGCCAGGCGATTGAGGTAGTAACGGCCGTGCTGCTGACGAACGGCCGTCCAACTTTGCTCATCGCCGCGCAGGCGTTCGGCGGCGTACTGGCGCACCAACTCGTGCAGGCTGTAACGCTCTGTGCCCATGCGTCGCAGCAGGGACTTGTTGTGCAGGGCGGAAAGCGTGGCCAGATCAGCGGCGACGGCGGCGGCTGCCTGCCGCGTAAAGCCGCCCTGGAACACGGCCAGCGCTTGTAAACTCTGCTGTTCAGTAATCGTTAGTAAGTCCCAGGATTGGTCGAAAACGGCGCGCAGATTGTGATGCTGCGTCGGCATGTTGTGCGTGGTCACAGTGAGGAAATCGATGCCCTGTTCAATTTCCCGGGCAATTTCCGCGCAGGAAAGCAGCCGCGTCCAGGAAGCGGCCAGCTCAATGCCCAACGGCAGGCCGCCTACCAAACGACAAATCTGAACCACCGCCGGATAATCGGCAGGCGTCAGGCGGAAGCTGTTGGCGGCGCGGCGGGCGCTTTGCGCAAACAGGGCCACAGCGCTGTTTGTGGTCAGGTCGTCGGCCATGTCAGGGGCGGGCAGGGCAAATTCGCCCAGTTCAAACACCCATTCTTCCTGTAGATCGAGCCGTTGGCGGGAGGTGACCAGCAGTTTGACGTTGGTTGTTTGCGCCAGCACAGCGGCCAGCAAGCCAACGCCATCGAGCAGATGCTCAAAGTTGTCGAGCAGGATGAGCATCTTTTTGGGCGCGAGGAAATGCAGCAGTTGGTCGGCGGTGTCCATTTTCCCGGTTAAGGCCAGGTTGAGGCTGTTGGCAATGGTGGCTGCCAGGAAGTCGGCTGAGTTGAGGGCGCGCAGCGAGGCGTAGGCAATGCCGTCGGGGAAGTGGGGTTGTTGGGAAACGGCCGTTTGCAAAGCCAGCCGCGTTTTCCCCATACCACCGGGGCCGGTAATCGTCAATAGACGGCAGTGCGGGTCAGCTAAAAGCTGGCTGACTTCATGCAGTTCCGCCTCGCGGCCGATGAAGGGCGTGGCCGGGGTGGGCAGGGGCTGGGGCTGGGGTGACAGTTGGCGCGAGCTGGGCTGGATGCTTGCCCATGGTTCGCTGACAACGGCCTGGCTGAGCAGCTCTTCGTAAGCGGCCTGAGTGGTAGAGGCAGGTTCGATGTCCAACTCTTGCGCCAGCATCGTGACGCAGTTTTGATACACGCGGCGGATGGCGCTGCGGTCGCCCACGAGGGCGTACAGGCGCATCAAGCGTACGACGCCGCTTTCGTTAAGCGGGTCAAGTTGGACCAGCCGCTCGCCGTAGGAAACGGCCGTTTGATAATCCCCCGTTTCCTCCAACAAACCAACCAACTGAAGCAGCGCAGTCTGATAACGGCGAGTCAGTTCCTCGCGCAATGGGATGAGCCAGTTATCGTAATTCGCCGGCAGCAAGTCCCCCTGATACAAGGCCATAGCCTGTTCCAAGCAGCGGCGAACGGCAGCCGGATCAGCGGTATGTTGGGCGGCGGCCAACGCCTGTTCAAAGTCAGCCACATCCAGGCTGAACGGGGCATCGGAGCGCCATTGCAGGGTCAGGCTGTCCACCGCCAGGTACTCGTCAGCGTTGGGCAGCGCCCGGCGCACTGTGTGCAGCAAATTACGCAAGTTATTCAGGGCCTGGGACTCAGTGGAATCGGGCCAGAGGAGAAAGGCGAGATGGCGGCGCGGTTGGGGCGTCTGCCGGTGCAGCAGCAAAAAGGCCAACAGGGCCTGGGGGCGGTCGGCCTGGAAAGCGGCGAGAGGTTGTTTATCGTAGACGATGTTGAAAGCGCCAAGCAGGTGAACATCCAACAGCTTTGACAATGCTTCCTCCTTAATTAATGGCAACCCGGTCTAGACAATAGAATTATACAGATATTCTACCCGCATGATTACTGGGAATCGGCTCATTGGGATTTTGTGGGGTTTGACGTGGCGAATAGCGGGTGGCGAGTAGGGGTCATGAATGCTCTCCCATGAGGGCAAAAGCTTACCCCTAAATTTTTCAGTCTCCAATTTGGTTCTTGACAAACTAATACTATTAGTTTATAAACTAACATTATTAGTATAATCTTTTGCCAAGGAGGCCGAAAATGAAATTAATCCAGTATGGAAAAAATTTGTGGCAGATAACCCGTTTTGCCGCGTTTAATAACTATCTTGTACGGGAAACGGATGGCTTGACGCTGATTGATACGAACCTGGGCGGCAGCCAGAAAGCGATTCTGGCGGCGGCGCAAACCATTGGCCTGCCCATCACACACATCACCCTTACCCATGCCCACGGCGATCACGTGGGGTCGCTGGATGAGATGGCGGCGCTGCTGCCGGAGGCTGAGGTAGCCTTTGCCTCGCGCACGGCCGAATTTTTACAGGGCAACCTCACCCTGCGCCCGGATGAACCGCAGGCCAAACTGCGCGGCGGTTTTGTGGTCCGGCACACCCAGGCGACCCGGCTGTTAGAGGCGGGCGATATGCTCGGCTCCTTACGCGTCATTGCGGCTCCAGGCCACACGCCGGACCAGATCGCCTTTTTGGATGAGCGGGATGGGACGCTGATTGCCGGAGATGCTTTCCAGACGGCGGCTGGAACGGCCGTTGCCGGGGTCACCCGTTGGCTTTTTCCCTTTCCGGCAATGGCAACCTGGCACTTACCGACGGCGTTGGAAACGGCCGTTTCCCTGCGTAATCTCAACCCCACCCGGCTGGCTGTAGGGCATGGGCGCGTCCTGGAAAATCCGGCAGACCAGATGGAACAGGCAATTCGTGAAGCGGAGGCAAAGGCAAATGCCCAAACGCAGACAGCTTAATCGGGAGCGGGTCATCGCACGGGCGGCGGAAATGGCGGACGAGGCGGGCAGTGTAACGGCCGTTAGCCTCACCGTCCTGGCGCAAGCATTAGAAATTCGCACCCCTTCGCTTTACAACCACGTTGCCAGCCTTGATGATTTGCAGTACGGCCTGGCGGTGTATGGCGTAGATCAACTGCTGGCCGCGCTGCGGCAGGCGGCGCAAGGGCTGGTGGGGCAGGCAGCGATTCTGGCGATGGCAGCATCTTATCGCCAGTTTGTCCACGAGCATCCCGGCCTCTACCCGCTGACGGTGCGCGCCCCAGAGCCGGAGGAAACGGAGCTGACAACCCTGAGCCAGGAATTGGTGCAGTTTTTACTGCTCATTATGGGGTCGTTGGGGTTGCAGGGGGATGACGCCGTCCACGCCATTCGCGGACTGCGAGCGGTTCTGCACGGTTTTGCCAGCCTGGAAGCGGCCGGCGGCTACAAAATGGCGCTGGACCAGGACGAGAGCTTTCGCCGCCTGGTCACAGCTTATCTCTCTGGTTTGGAATAACAAACAGATACCCCTTGGGCCTGGCAATCGGTACATTGTTACGGTTTGACGTAATGGCGAAAGGCAATTCGCTGGGGATACTGGCTGGCTTAATGGGCGGATTGCAAATATTGTTCATTCCGGTGATGTTGGGCGCTTACTTTGCCACGCCGCAGATGGTGCCCTGGTATTTAGCTGTGTTGGTAGGGGCGCACTTTTTGCCCTTCAGTTGGCTGTTTGAAGGTCGCGCTTATTTGTTTGCCGCCGTTGCGACGAGCCTGAGCGCTGGACTGACCGGCTGGCTGCTGCCCGACAGCACTTATGTGGTAACGCCGCTGGTAGTGGTGGTGGTTTTGATTATAACGGCCGTTTTGCTCCAGCGTGAAATTGCGGCTGATCAACAAATCTGAGGGTAAACCATGGCATTGTTACAGACAATCAATTTGGGGGTACGCTTTGCTTTAGAATTATGTTTGCTGGCAGCTTTTGGTTACTGGGGCTTTCAACTGGAGCGGGGTTGGCTGGTGCGTATTGTGGCCGGAATTGGTTTACCGCTGCTGGTGGCAGTGGTATGGGGGATGTTTATCGCACCCAAAGCGCCCTACCTTCTGGCCGAGCCGGGACGTTTTTTGCTGGAGCTGCTCTTATTTGCATCAGGAGCGGGGATGCTGTGGCTGGCGGAACGGCCGTTTCTTGGCGCAGCCCTGCTTATTATTTTCCTTATCAATCGGGGGCTAATGGGGCTGTGGGGACAGTGACTGTGATCGTAGTATCCGTGCCGGTTACCGGGTCGAGCGATAAACGGCCGTGGGCAGATAATCCAGGGTCACCGATTCACTCGCCAGCTTCCACGGCTTACACAAGGGGACAGGCGTCATCATCGTTCACAGGCGAATCCGGTGGGCGAGCATGGCGGCGGGCCGGTAAAGCAGCCATCCAACACGCTGCCTCAGCCACCTGCCAGGGCAATTCTCTGGGGAACGCGGCTGTTGACCTTACCCCAAAGAATTGCACCCTATAACCATTCATTAAAACAGGACAGTGAGCAATTTCTTGTGCCTACGTTAAACACGCTTGGATCATTTCATCACTCAAGACCGGGCAGGCGAAACGTTAAAACTGTAACGCAGCAAATTCTCCGGATCGACCCGTGCCTTTAACTGCGCCAGCCGTTCATACCCGCCAGCGGTAAGCCCATCGCGGATACGGCGCTGTGATTCCACGCCTTCAAGAAAATTCATATAGACGCCACCGGTCAGAGACGGCCGTAACGCTTCTTTCATTTCCTCTGTATAGGCTACCAGACGTTGATGCGCCTGTGCATCCGGGGCCACGCTCACCAG
>JAWOGU010000700.1:0-2798 GCA_046496595.1 Chloroflexota bacterium | reverse complement strand
AGAAAACCTTGCTGCTGAAGAATATCAATCTGGCAGGTAATGTCTTTGCGGTTATGGGCAGAAAAATGGCCGTAATCAGGGAAATCCGCGTCCTGCCATGATTTTGCCCCCACCAGCATCTTGGCCAAACCGTTGCGAGTGAAACGCCCCGGATAACGGCAAACGACATCAAGGATGGTTTGCTGCATAGGAGTAAGCTGAATCATAGGCGAGTCATCCCCTACCCTACTCCTAAAAAGGCATTTCACCGGTTAAGCTTTGATAGAACTCATTCAACCAGGTCAGGGCTTCTTCAAACTTCGATATGGGCAGATACCGGTATTTGGAGATGCCAAATTTTCTATAGAATTCACCCCAGGTCGCGCCAAATTCATTCCGCCCTGTTTGCTTACCCATGGCGATGGCAATGGCTTTGACTGCCTGGCTGATTTGCGTGGCCTGGGCCTCGCTGATATACCGGTCTTCCTGGTGCATATCGGCTTCGATGGTTTCCAGGCGACGGCCATGATCTTCCAGGGTGCGCCCATGATCGCCCAGCCGTGCTTCCAGCATAATTTGATTGCGCGCCAACTTTATAATAGCTTGCGCCATCTGGTACGCTTCCACTACGTCACTGCTGGCCTGTAGGAGTAAATCGTCAAAACTGGAGTCGGTGGTCAATCGCCCTTCAACAAATGCTTCCGCCAACACCTTGAAACATTCGCGTTGGTAACGAATTAGTTTATCCTTAATTTCAGGCCTGGTACGTTCTGGATTAATGCCAAACAGGAAGCCACTAATATAGTCTAACGGAAGGCAGTGCATAGCGATTTGACGGGTGCGATTGGGTTCTGTGAACGTAACGTTCACGGAACAAATCTCTTCCGCTAGAACAGCGTCCCGGTTAATGCGGCGAAGCTGCCCAGACCAGCTAACACCTAAAAATTCACAAATGGGTCTTACTGGTACATAAACCTTCTCTTCGCCTTTAAGCTGTACCAATACAGCCGTTATCTCATCATCATAAAAAACAACTTGCTTTTGCTCTATTGGCACCAACATTTTATCTGCCATGAACTTTCTCTCCACTCTTTTTGATGGAACAAACAGTATCGAAAACTTACAACTTTTATCCTCATTAGGGTTTGTGATCGTAACGATCACAAACCTCATTATTGTTTCCCGCACCCTTGTAATGCCTACAATGTATTGACCTCAGTCAACACATCGTCTTATTTCGTTCGTTTATTGGCTAATCCAGCGACTATTCTTCGCCTCGCCGCGCACATCTACCACCCATTTCCAGTCTGCCAGAACTGCGTGTCATCTCTCAATTTTAATCTTTGCCCTGACGACAGGCTCATCTTCGACTTCCGGACGCACACCCTTATCAAACTGCTGCAAGCCCATTAATATCAGCCACTCGTAAAAATCCATCTTCCCGTACCCTTTGGCGTCAGACAATGCCTCAATCTCGTCTATGGTTGTTGGATCGAGAAATATCGTTTTGCGGATCCGACCTGAAGCGTCCGTCTGGCGGCCGGCCACTTTTGACGCCTTTTGCCGGCCGGAGCGGGTTTGTTCCAATGGATTCTCAAACAGATCCTTCTTTTTCCTGGGCGGCTGCGCAGACGCCTCATCTGAAATCCCAAGATCGAATTTTTTCCTAGCCATTGAAAATTCTCTCAACAATTGAAGCATAAGCTCTGGAGGGAGCCGAACTGGGGGCATATTCAAACAAGGTCTGCCCGCCGGCCGCCGGCGCCTCTTTAACATAGACGCTTTCCGGTATCGGATCGCTGACCAAATCCCGCCCGTAAAATGCTTGCATCTGTTCCACAACCTGGGTGGACAAAACCTGCCGGGAAGGCATCATCGTGGGCACAACGAGGGTGACACGGGCTTTAAAGCGACGTGAATCCTCTTGCTGCAAGGCATACAAATCGTCGGTGTGCTGCCGGGCGCCTACCAGGCTGATATGATCTGCTTTGACAGGGACGACAACCTCGTCGGCAAAATTATAGACGGCCCGCTTGAGCGTATCGAGTTTAGGCGGGCAGTCAATGACGATAAAGGCAAAGCTGCCCAAAAGTGGGCTTAAAGCGTCGGCCAGAACCGTATCCAGATCAAATCCGGATCGTTTGGCTGTCCGCATCGTTGTCATTACCACCAGATCCTGCGTCACGTCTTCCAAATTGCGGCTGGCGGGCAGCAAATATAAATTCGGCCGGGGGTACCCATCTTCCTTCCGATCTAACGAAATGATGTTGTGCTGCAATCGCTGTGCGTCTCCCGGCTCCAGCAGTACATTGCCGATACACAACCTTTCAGCCAACACATCGGCGCGAACGCCAAAAATATCGGCCTGGTTTCCCTGCGGATCAAGATCGACAACGAGCACATTGGCGCCATTCCGATGCTTGCGGCACATCCGCGCCAGGCCGTCAGCCAGCACGCCGGCCGTTGTTGTCTTCCCCACCCCACCTTTATTATCAGCAACTGCAATCACTCGTGTGTCCATAATGGGTCTCAAACTCCTTCTTGTAGACAATACTATACTATTGTACACAAATTGTTTACCTTGTCCACAATTGTGGACAAAATTCCAGATTTCCGCGCTGAGGCGTGTAATGGGGTGGGGGAGGGGAGCAGTATGGAAAATCCGTTCTAATCGCTTAGAAGCGAATTTTGGGGGAATGCGCAAGGATCAAAAGGCTGCAAAAAATTGAGAGCTGCCCAAACGCAAAAGAGGGTGACAAGTCATGCCCCGCTACCGGTTTCGGTGGGCAGGCCAGAATCAACAACATGCGAAACACATC
>JAWOGU010000692.1:0-5564 GCA_046496595.1 Chloroflexota bacterium | reverse complement strand
TGATCTGTTCCCGGATTCTGAGGGCGGCGGCGAGGGGTTCGGTGAAAACGGCCGTTTTGTCGTCCACGCCATCGGGCACGGCAAGTAAGTTGGCTTGCGGCAGCGTGAGATAATCGGCGAAAGCGCCATCTTTGTGCAAAATGCCCAGGACGCGCCGGCTGGGGCAGTGTTCGGGTCCGTGCCGGCGGCAGACGGCGCAGGTGTTACAGCCGATGTTGATGCTGCCCACCACCCGTTTGCCCACCCAGGCGGCGTCGGGCGCTTGCGCCACCACGCCCACAAATTCATGGCCCAGCACGCCCTGGAAGCCGCCCTTGTAGCCCTTGAGCATCTCCAGATCAGTGGCGCAAACACCCGCCAATGTTACTTTAATCAGAGCTTCGCCCGGCTCTGGTTCAGGCACAGGATATGATTTTTGGAAATGAAGATGACTTTGGGAAAGTGTGATTGCTTGCATGGGGCTATTGTAGCAAAACAATCATGAATTGGGGCAGAGTTGCAGGGCGGCAGAGTTGCAGAGTTGCAGGGTTGCCACCTTGCCACTCTGCCACTCTGCCACTTGAAGTCTCATTATTTTCTACGGGCGTCCGGTAACGGTGAAGGTCCACTGGATTTCTTCGCCGCCATTGTTGACGATAACCGTGTATTCCTGGCCTACCTCCAGTGGGGAACGCGGCAAAATGACCACGGCGTCTCGTTCGTCGAGGATTTGACGGCCCACAGTTTGCCAGTAGGGCGTGGGATTGGTGTAGTTGGTTTCGTCGAAGGCGCAGTGCGGGACACTGACGCCGCTTTCCAGCAGGCTGGTTGATTGAATTTGGGGCGTGTTTTCGCCGTCACCCAGCATCAAAATAATGGGCGCGCCGGTTGGCTTTTGGTAGCCGCTGCAACTGCTGGCGGTGTTGGGGAACTCCGGCATACTGTAGGTAGTCACCCAGGTTTGGCCGCCATCGCGGGGAAACATGATGGGGTATTGGATGTCTGGCGGTGCGGAGCGAGCGCCGCTGTTGATGTCCATGGTGGCAGCCATGCCAAAACTGCTCGTGGCGTCGTTGTGTTCGCCATAGCCCACGGTCGCCAATTGAGGGTCTAACAGGGGAATGGTGTGGAAGGCGGCGGAGATCCAATAGTCGATGGGCCACCGATAGCCTACCCCGGCAGCGCCGCTGACAGCAATGTTGCCGTTTTGCGCAGCCTGGTGTCCGGCTGCGGTGTAGCCAGGCAGGTTTGGATCTTCGCTGTGGCTGGCTGAATTGTTGATAACCATGTAGTAGCTGTGGCTGGCAGCGCCTTCTGAGAGACGTTCGTGTTCGATGACAAGGGGCACACCGGCCTGGACGCGGAACTGGTTGACATATCTCAGCCAGTCCGGACCGGTGAGGGCGGCTTCGGTGGCTGTGGGTTGGGGCGTGGGCGACGGTTCCGTCGTGGGCGACGGTTCGGGGGTTTGGGTAGGCGCCGGGGTTTCGGTGGGAACGGCCGTTGCCGTCGGCTCAACGACGCTCTCAGGGGTGAGCTGGATGACTACTTCTGTGGTGGGCGTGGCGACAACTGTGATGACGACTGGCGTTTGCGTGATCTGTTCTGTGGTGGGCGCTGCCTCAATCTGGGCAACGGCGCTCTCTGGAATACTGGTCTCTGTGGGCCGCGTGACCCATAAGAAAATGACGGCGATGGCAAGGATAGCGTTCAGCGCCAGGGATACGCCAAGGGCAATACGTTCATTGCTGGACATAACGACCGTTTCCTTTTTGCCAGGACTGCACAAAAAAAGTATGCCGGGCCTTTTTTAATTTTTTGTAACTATACAACGCTGTCGAGGGCTGAGCCTGTCGAAGCCCGGTTCCCTTCGACAAGCTCAGGGAACCTACGTGTATAGGGCTGAGCGTTCGACTGAGCTCACGCCGAAGTCTTGTCGAAGCCCGGTTCCCTTCGACAAGCTCAGGGAACCTACGTGTATAGTTACAATTTTTTAGCAAAATGCCACTGCAATCTTCCAAATCAGATTACAAGCCAACCGCCAAAATCTGTTTGCCGGATTATCAGTTTACAGACAACAAGTCGGGAAGTTGACGTAATGTCATTGTAGCAGGTGTGTCAAGACTTATTTTAAGGAGTGGCGGCGGGTTCTGCTGTATTTTCCGGGGCTGCCGCTGAGGGATCTTCAGTCTGAATAGACTGCAAGAGGCTGCTCAGCAAGTCATTTAGGAAGCGAATGGCGTCGAGGGTGGGCAGGTCCAGCCATTCGGCGTCGTAGACGCCATTGGGACCGCGCACAGCCAGCGTGGACGAAGGCGGCGGCGCTGTGACGGTAGCCGTCAGGGGCAGCGACTCGTCCAGGGTAAAAGTCTGGTAGCCGGGCTGGAGAAGCGAAGAATCCAGCAGGCTGGTGGTGAGGCTGACAGGCAGGGTGGTGGTGAGAGTGCTGGTAATGAGCGCGCCCACCGGATTGGAGGCGATGACGGTGCTGTCTGTGAAAAGGGTTAAGGCGGCGCCGTCGGCGCGTTGGTACAGGAGCAGGGCGTCCAGGGGAAAAGCGGCATCCGGTTTGGGCAGGAAAGCGTCGCCCAGGCCATTGGCAACCAGGGCGTCGAGCTGAAGGTAGAGGGGTTGGAGGGTGGTGGGCAGCGTTAATTCGGGGCAGCGCAAACGGCCGTTCCATTCCGCATCTCCTTGTTTCAGGCTGAGGCTTTCCAGGGGCGTGCCCCGGCAGTCGGCTTCGTATTGGGCGGAGAGGGCGTCGAGGGGAATCTGGTTGAGGTCTGCCAGCAGGGAAGCGGCGTTTTCCAGGGCAAGCGGCTCGCTGACTGTGCCGGAATTTGCCAGCCAGAGCCATAAACGGCCGTCTTCCGTCAGCGCCAATGAGTGGGCAGGGGCAAAAGGGGAGGCGGAACGGCGCAAGCCGATGATAGTTCCTTCCGGATAGTGTGGCCCCAGGCTGGCGGTCATAAAGTTTTCGATGCTGGCGAGCAGGACGGGGTCTTGCAGCCAGCCTCTGCCGGAGAGGGCGGCGTCGCTGAGTTCGTATTCCACGAAAACGCAGCCGGGGCAGTCGGCGGGCATGGGGGCCAGTTCCATTTTGGACAGCGCCTGGCGCAGTTCAAACATGACGCTGCCTTCGTTGTTGCGCTGGATGGCGCGGCCCAGGGTTTCATCGGCGACGATAAGCTGGTTGGCGACGTTGCCTTGCAGACGGCGGTCCAGTCCGAGCAGGGGTATCTGGTAACGCAGTTCCAGGACGGTCTGGTCGAAGGGGACGGGGGTATTGGGAACGGCCGTTTCCCGGGCAGGCGGCGGCGTAATGGTGGGCAGGGGACCGGGTGTGGGCGGCGGGGTATAAGTGGGCGCCAGCGTCATCGGCGGGCGCGGCGTGGGCATGACATAGGCGTCGTCGTTCTGGTTGGGATCAGCTGAACCGCAGCTCACCAGCAGCAAAATTCCAAAGATAAGCGATAGAGCTTTCCAAAGATGCATTTAGTTATTCCTCGGCGCTGATTTTGGCAAAAACTAACGTGTCCCGCAGTTCGCCGGTGATGTGGTGGCGGGCTTCCCGGCGCAGGGTGCCTTCGTGGGTGAAGTGGAGGCGGCGGGCGACGGAAGCGCTGCGTTCGTTGCGGGCGTCGCAGCGGATTTCGACGCGTTTAGCATTCAGCGTGTTAAAAGCAAACTGGCTGATGGCGGTGACGGCCTCGGCCATGTAGCCCTGACCGACGTAGCTGGAGCGGAGCCAGTAGCCGATCTCAAATTTAGGCACGGTCCAATCAATGCGGTGCAGGCCGCTGCCGCCAATGCAGGTGTTGGTGTTTTTGAGGAAGAGCAGCAGCCAGAGGTCTTCTCGCGTGAGAAAACGGGCGTGACCGCGCCGCACGTTTTCTTCGGTTTTGGCGATGGAGGGGTTATCTATGGCCCACGGCAGCCAGGGGCGCAGGTCATCCAGCGATTCCAGGACGGCTTCATAAAGGGCGGGTCCGTCGCCGGGCAGGGGGCAGCGAATGGTCAGGCGTTCGCTTTCGATGATGTGGGGAAAGTCTTTGAGAATGGGTTCCATGTGATCACTCGCTGTTGTTGAGATTTGTGGGTCTTTGGGATTTCGTGGGGTTTGGTCTGATGCGTGATACGTGATGCGTGAAGTCTATCTGGTCACGTATCACGTATCACGCATCATTTGGGGTCAATCCCCTGAATTCCTGAAGAGCCAGATTTGATTGCGGCGCTAGTTTTATCACGAATGGGCGGTTGGGGAAAGTGTGGAGGTGATGGGGTGTAGGGGTGTAGAGGTGGAAAACCGCTCACCCCATCACCTCTACATCTTACGGCTTCTGGATGGCGGGCAGGTAAACGTGGTTGTCGAGGATGGCGGCGATGGTGGTAACGGCCGTTCCCGGACTGACATTGCCTGCCTGATCCCGGCCGTAGACGGTGAAGGTGTAGCTTCTGCCTTCGGCGAGGGGGGCGTAAGTGGCGGAAACGGCCGTTGTGGCGCTGAGCCAGGGCAAGGCAGGTCCCCCGTTTTCAGACACAGTGACGTCGAAGTTGAGCAGATTGCTGCCCAGGTCGTTGCCCGTCCAGGAAAGCGTGACGTTAACGGCGGCGACAGGCGGGGCGGAAATAGTGACGTCCGGCGCCAGATCGTCCTCTTCGATAAGCAGAAACGGCCGTCCGCCGATGGCGAAGAGGGCGACGTTGGCGTACACGTCGGTGGGCGGGTTGTGGTTGGTGGCAGCCGGCAGGGTGATGGAGAAGATGCCGTTGGTCGCTTGAATCGTTTGGGTGGACCCGTCCGGGCTGACGAGCAAACCGCTCTGGCTGCTGTGGGTGGCAGGCACAACGGCCGTTGCCGCTTCGTCGGTGAGCGCCCACAGGCCCAGGACGCGGGACTGCGTGTGCGGCTGGTAGAAGGCGATCCATTCTTGCAGGCCGTTGCCGCTGCCGGGTATGCCGGGGCGGGCGCGCCACAAGGGGTAGATGTTGCCCGCGTATTGGGTGAGCACCTGATAGGCCGCTAAAGCGGGACGCGGAGTGCCGGCCTGCGGGTGTTGGGTGGAACAGCCGGAGAAGGAATTGGCGGGATTGCGGAACAGGCCAAAAGCGTCACCGGCGTAGGTGGGCGGCGGCGGATTGCTGAGGCACTGATCCGGCGGGAAGTAAGGCGGATTGCCGCCGACGTTGCCGCATTCGTCATAGAGGGAGAAGAAGAAGATGTTGTCGGCGCCGGCGGTGCGGGCGTAGAAGGCGCTCTGGATGATGAATGCGGCCTGCTCCTGCATGGTGGCGCGGAAAGGGCTGGTGGGTTCGCACACCGGGCCGGGGTAGTCGTCCCACACCGGCACGCCGGACTCGTTGAGCCAGATTTCGTTGTCAAGCTGGCGGGCGTCCAGACGCCGTTGGGCAATGATCGTGGCGCGCCAGGAGCGGTAGGCGTAGGTGTAGTTGTGGATGGCGAGGATGTCGTGGAAGTAGTTGTGGGCTGGAGCCATCGGATCGTCGTCGAAGATGTCGAGCACTGCGGAGAGATAGGGGATGTCCCACTGGCTGCTGTAGACGTCGGCGAGGCCGCCGAAGAT
>JAWOGU010000633.1:0-10730 GCA_046496595.1 Chloroflexota bacterium | reverse complement strand
CTCCTCTGAAAATAAAAGTGGGTTAGGCAGGTGCCAACTGAAGTTGAATAGGCTCCAACTGGACAGCATAACCCATTTTTTCTAACTGTTTGGTCAGAACATTGACCTTCACATCTTTGCGGCGTTGGTCAAAATAATTGCCGCCCAACTCTTGATAAGCTTCGCCACGACTGAGCATGTACCAAAAACTGGACAACAACGTTCGCGCTACCGCAATGATCGCTCGCTTTTTGCCTCGTCGACCGGCTAGCCGACGATAGAGCGCTTGCGCATAACTCCCTTTGGTCCGTACCGCCGCCCAGGCAATTTGCACCATGATTTGCCGTAAATTGCGGTTGCCTTCCCGCGTTTTGGCTTTGTGCCGTTTGCTGCCGGATTGATTATTGCCTGGCGCTAATCCGGCCCAGGCGGTCAGATGGTCGGCCGTGGCAAATTGCCTCATGTCTATCCCCATTTCAGCCAGGACGATTTCTGCCGCTTTCTTGTCGACACCCGGCGCACTGTCCAGCAATTCGACACTTTCAGCCCAGGTTAGCGGTGATTCCCCATCTGGCGGCATCTCATCCGGCTCCGATGGCTGGCTCATCGTTTCAATCTGTTGCCCAATCTTCTCGCTTACTCGCTCGATCTGTTCATCCAGAAAGTCGATATGGGCCAGGTGTTCGGCTAACATGAAGCGGTGGTGCGGACGAACTACGCCAGTTAGGGCCTTTTCTAACGCTTCCATCTTGTTCCGCATCCGCCCTTTGGCTAAATCAGCCATCGCTGTTGCATCCGTTTTCCCATCGACTAGGGCCGCCAGCATTTGGCGTCCAGAGACCCCCATGATATCGCTGGCTACCGACGCCAATTTGATGTTGGCATGTTCCAACACCTTTTGCAGCCGATTGACGATCCGCGCCCGTTCTTGTACCAGGGTCACCCGATGCCGTGTCAAATCCCGTAAATCTCGCTGTGGTTTGGCCGGGATGTAACTGGCTTTGAGCAAACCATAGCTCAATAACTCGGCCAGCCATTCGGCATCCTTCACATCCGTCTTGCGGCCGGGTACTTGCTTGACATGTTTGGCATTAACCAGAATCACTTCAAACTCGCCTTCCAGCAGGTTGAAGACTGGTTTCCAGTATTCAGCCGTACTTTCGATGGCCACGGTTGTTACTTCCCATTCGATCAGCCAGTCCATCATCTGCAATAATTCCGGTGTCGTCGTGCCAAAGGTCTTTACTTCACTCTTTACCGTCCCATTAGCTTCAGTTTGTCGTCGACAGACGACAGCCGTCTTCTTGTGGATATCTATTGCTGCACATCGCGGATACATTAATCGCATCGCTCATACCTCCAACGCTTGGTTTCTGCTGGTCAGATACCTGTTGGAGAAGATTCTCCTCTGCGTGCTCGTAGCAACAATCGGTGGTACCTCTAGGTATCCGGGCCCGTCTCCTTCTCAGACTCTTGGTACCAGTTAACAATTCGACCTCAGACCAGCAGGTTCCAGACAGTTTAGCATCGTTCGTTGATAATGTGCGGCGGGGCATTTTCATTCATGGTGGTCGGCGGCAGCCGGTGAAGTCTCCTTCGAAAATAAAGTTTGTAGTAACCGCTTCAGCGGTTAGCCGGCTAAAGCCGTTACTACCAGCCTTTTCATTGATGGTGGTCGACGACAGAAGGGTGGTTTACTTTGTTTTGCACCATTCCTTCTGGTATGTTTGAAAACTCAGGTCTGTCGCATAGAATGACGGTATACGATGGTGAAATCTTTCCTGATGGCGGCGTGTGCAGAGAGATGTTGGCGATGGGTGTTGAGGAAGATGTAATAGTGATCGTAGAGCAAAGCATACCATGTGAGTTCTTGTTTTTTCAAGGAAGCGATAATGTCCACTGAAAGTGATGAAACAAATGGTCAGGAGGCGCTGCGACAACTGCCGCCGGACGATGAGGCGCTGGCGGCGTTAAACCAGCAGGATCCGGCGCGCTACCGACGGCTGCATGAACAGGCGCTGCACGCGCTCAACGCCCAACTGGCTGTTGGCGACCCAACCGTTGAACCGGCATGGACGGCCGTTTTCGAGCGCTTAGCGAACCTGTTTTATGCCCGCGACACGGCCGCGCTCTTGCAGTTGACCGCTGATGCGCAAGCGCTGCGGCTGCACACTCCGCCCGCGCAGCATATCCGCCAATTCGTGCAGGGCATGGCTTACTTTCGGCAGGCGCAGTATGCGGCGGCGCTGGCCGCCTTTGCTGATTTGCTAACCAGGCCGGACCTGGACACCTACTTACGCGCACGCACTTTAAATTCGAGGGCGGTGGTATGCCGGGTGACGGGGCGTTTGGAAGAAGCCATGGCTGGCTACAGCGCCAGTCTGAGCTTGTGGCAGACTTTGGGCAATGACCATTACCAGGGCATTGTTAACCTCAACCTGGGTATCATCTCTTATACGCTGCGCCGTTATGCGGAGGCTGAACGGTATTTGCACCAGGCTGAACGCTTTTTCCAGGCGGCGGATTCCAGTGATTGGCTGGCTAAAACCCAGAGCGAACTGGGCCTGGTGCAGCGCGATCTGGGAAATTGGGAGCAGTCGCTGGCCTATCTGGATGCCTATATTGCCCGCAGTGAGCAGCAAGAAGCGTGGGAAGATGTCGGCGTGGGCGAGATCAATCGCGGGGAGGTGCTGTTGTTCAAAGGGGCAGTCGTTGAAGCGAAAACGGCATTGACGCGGGCGCTTCAGTTGACGGTTAGCCAGACTTATCGCATTGATCCACTGCTTTTTCTGGGTCTGGCTTATCAAGCCGATGGCGATCTGGTGCAGGCAGAAGCGCATTACCAGCAAGCCTTGGCCCTGGCTCTGGCAATTGAACGGCGGGAGATTTTGCCCCACGTCTATTTTTATTTGGGGGACGTGGTGCGTCTGCAAGGAAAAAACGCAGACGCCATGGCCTATTGGCGGCAGGCGGCGGTTGTGATTGAGGAAACGCACACCCCGCTGCGCGATGCGTCATTGAAAATCAGCTTGCTGGGACGCTGGCAGCAGGTGTATGAGGCGCTGATTTTGCACTGCGCCGCGTTGGGACAGACGTCGGAGGCGTTTGCCTGGGCGGAACGGGCGCGGGCGCGGGCCTTTGCGGAAGGGTTGGCTGAAGGGGAACGGCCGTTTCCCACCACCATCGTCTCTTTGCCAGAACTACAAGCCGCCATCCCGGCCGATACTACCCTGTTTTGTTACTTTACCACCGGCGTCCTGGAACAGGATGTTCCACTGCTGCGGGCCATCCCGCACAGCAGCCCGCTGCGCGCCCACATCCTCACGCCGGCCAAAACTTTGCTCTTTGTCATCGGCCAAACGGAAATTCAACTGCATGAATGCCCACTGGACCCCAACCTGTTCGCTACCCATTCTCCTCGTGGATTTGAGGCGCGGCGGTTTTTGAAAACGGCCGTTTTACAGCGCCTCCATGCCACTTTACTGAAACCATTCACCGCCACTCATCTGGTCGTCATTCCGCATGGCCCTTTGCATCGTGTACCGTTCACGGCGCTGTTTGCCGACCAGGAGAACAGGCCGACACTCTCTTTTGCGCCCAGCGGCGCCATTTTTGCCCGGCAGCAAGAAAAGCGCAGGCAGGAAGACGCGTTCCAGGATGCCTGTCTGGCGGTGGGCTATAACGCCCAAAACTTGAATTATGCGGCGGCGGAAGCGGCGATGGTGGCGCAGGCAATGGCGGGTGAAGTGTGGGTGAGCGATGAACCTAAAAAGGACCGGCTGCGCCAACGGGCGGCGGCGTGCCGCTGGCTGCACATTGCCTGCCACGGCTGGTTTGACGATACCGATCCGCTGGCGAGTTACCTGGAAACGGGGGCCGACGAGCGGCTGACGGCGCGGGAAGTGCTGGAAACGTGGACGCTGCCAGCCGAACTCGTGACCCTGTCGGCCTGCGAAACGGGGATCAGCCAGATTTTGCGCGGCGATGAGCCGATGGGGTTGGTACGGGCGTTTTTGGTTGCCGGGGCGCGGGCGGTGCTGGTGAGCCAATGGCCGGTGGATGACCTGGCGACGTTTTTGCTGATGACCCGTTTTTATCAGGAAATAGGGGCTTCACCGGGGAATTTGAGCCTGGCATTGAACAGGGCGCAAAAGTGGCTGCGGGAAGCAACGGCCGTTACCATTCAACAAATCGTGCGCTCCCATGACCTGCCGCTTCCCCCGTCTGATTGGCTGCCCGACTCGACCCCCTTTGCCGCTCCCGAATATTGGGCCGGTTTCATCCTCGTCGGCAATCTGTAAAGGGCAGGCAGTTAAAACTGCACCGACAGTTACGAAGTCGGCCTGCGCCGACTTGAAATGAGGAAAATCACACGTGGGTTTAGCCCGCGTAGGCGGGCTTTGTAACAGTTGCCGCGAATTTATTCGCCCGATTTGCGCAAATCGCTCACTGTTCACTGTTGCTCAACTGAATCTCCAGCCGCAGCGATTCCAAGGCAGCAAGGGGAATATCGGCAAAAACGGCCGTTCCCCAATCATCGGTTAGCTCCGTAAACGCCACCTCCCCATAGCCCACGCTTACCTCTCGTCCGCCGAGATCCGGCCAGCTTAAGCCGGGCGGCTCTACGGTAATTTCCACGAGGCACAGGTCTGGATTTTGCTTGTCGGCGTAGGCCGCCAGAGAGAAGGGCAGTTCGGTTTGGGGTAACTGATCCGGGTTGAGGGCGAGAAGTTGGCTGCCAAAACGGCCGTCTTCGCCGGTGCGGGTTGCTGCCAGCGTTGGCTGCGGAACCAGCAGCGCCGCCAGGACGGCATTAAGCTGCAAGGTGAGGCGTTGTTGGCTGTGCTGCAAAGCAGTTTGCAGGGCGGTCCACAAGGTGGCGGACGGCGTTAAAAAGCTGAGATCGGGTTCGGGGATGGGGGCGGGTTGGGGCAAACGATCTGTCCCGAGTCTGTCGAAATGGCCGTTTCTTTCCGCCCATAACAACGCATATACTCGTTCATACATCTCTGCGCAAGAGACACAGCCGTCCAAATGCTGCGCCGTCCGGGGAAACTCCCGGCGGTAATCGCCGCTTGCAAGCTGGTTCTCAACGTAGTCGTTCAACTGAGCCAGGCAGCGCTCACAATCCGCTTCAGTTGGCTCTGCCCGCAGCACTGCCAGAAACGTCTGGATCTGGTTCCGGCTTCCCTTTGATTGTTCTGTCACAACGATCTACCTCCATGCCTTTCCTTCTTCGTAAAGAAGACGTGAACGGCAGATGTATCCTTTCCCTAATCATCCCATTCAGGTGACAGCCGCCTATTTTTAGATTGGACCAATCTCCAAGAGTGGTCTAATGTGCGCCCGTGGTTTTTAGGCGGTTACCAAGACCTTGCTCAACCTTGCAGAACTTCGCGCAAAACATCCCACTTTTTTAGTTTGGCGATATTTTTAGAGCGCGTTACCTGAATGTGGCTGGGAAAAATCTCGTTTTGGGCGATTTCGCTTTCTGTGATCGCCAGGATCTCATCCTCCACGTCATCCAGATAACGGCCGATGACCACCCGGCGGGAACGGTCGCTGATGGGAGCCTGCCCCAGCAGACGGCGCAGGCTTTCCAGGCTGATGTTTTCCAGGACCTCCCCTTCCAGCGACACGGCCGTTTGCGTGGAGGCGGCGTTCAGGGCGGTTTCAGGGGTGCTTTCCAATGGCTGCAATCGCTGGCGGCGGCGCAGTTCGTCGATGACCAGATTGGCGACGATGCGCCGGGACCAGGTGCGGAAGGCTTTGGGTTCGGCGCAGGTTTGCCGCTGGTGATGAATACGCACCAGCGCCCGCTGGGCGCAGTCTTGAGCCAGAGCATCCTGGTCCGGCTGCTGGCTGGCAACGTGCAGCGCGGCGTGGTAGAGAACTTGCCATAATTCGCGGTAGGCGGCGGCCTGAACGGCCGTTTCCGGGCTGCCGCAGGCGTAAAACAGGTCGGCGCTGTCCTGGTAGGAGGCTGTGATCATGCAAGCTATTGTACCCAATGTGTGGCGGGCGGCGAGCAGCGGATTTTTACCTGCTGCCAGATTAGCGGAATAATAACTCGACAGAGTTGAAAGCCTGGACAGTTGGCGTTAAACTGGTCTGCCTATGACAGAACCAACTGATCCCCTCTATCTGCAAACCAGCCAACCAACCAATAAGCGGCAAAACGGCCGTTACACCCTGTCCATCATCATCGTGTCCTACAATACCTGCCAACTGTTGGACGACTGTCTGGCCTCTGTGGCTGCCGCCGAAGCGCCGGCAGGCGGGCTGGAGGTCATTGTGGTGGACAATGCCTCACAGGATGGCAGCCAGGAGATGGTGCAGGCCAGGTACCCTGCCGTGTGTTTGCTGGCGCTGCCGGAGAATCTGGGTTTTTCGGCGGCCAATAATCGGGGAACGGCCGTTTCTCAGGGCGAATACGTGCTGTTTCTCAACTCCGATACCCGTCTGGAACCGGATGCCCTGGTCAAACCGGTGGCCTATCTGCGCCGCCATCCGCAGGTGGGCGCCCTCACTGCCAGACTGGTCTACCTCACTGGGCAGCGCGACCCCGATAACCATCGCGGGTTCCCCACACCCTGGAACGCCTTATGCCACTTCTCCGGCCTGAGCAGACTCTTCCCGCGCCATCCGCGCTTTAACGGCTACTTTCAAGGCTACGCCGACTTCAATCAGACGCATGTGGTACCGGTGATCGCCGGTTCCTACATGCTGATGCCCCGCGCTGTCGTAGATGAACTTCAGGGCTGGGACGAGATTTACTTCTTCTACGGCGAAGACATCGACTTTTGTTATCGTATCTGGCAGTCAGGCCGCCAGATTGTCTACTATCCCCATGTCACCGTACTGCATTACAAGGGGGCCAGTTCCGGGCTGCGTAAAGAATCCGCCGACATTGCCCGCCCGCCCAAAGAGACGCGGGTAAAGGTGGCGAAGGAGTCGGTGCGGGCCATGCAGGTGTTTTACCGCAAATTTTACAGCCAGCAATATCCTTCTGTGGTAACTGGTTTCGTATTGGCCGGCATTCGGCTGCGCGGTTGGTTCCGCATACTGAAACATCAGCTCACCTAGAAGCTGTCTGAAAAAACCGCGGAGGACGCGGAGGAGCGGAGAAAAACCCGCCTTAATCTCTGCCTCTCCGCGCTCTCTGCGGTGAATTTTGTAGTAGTTAAAAATATGGAGAATCCCATGACGAAAATGATTGGCTTAACGGCCGTTCGCCTGGGAGGGAGTCTCTTTATTGCTTTTACGCTGCTTTTTCTGCTTTTACACAGCCTGGCAGGAGCCAGCACAGCGGCGCGCAATCTCGACGAATTCGGTTACGGTTTCAATGTTGATGCCTGGGACGCAGCCCGTTTGCAAGAGATGGGCTTCAATTGGATGAAAGTGTTTAACGGTCCGGGCAGCCGGTTCCCCATCAATATGCTCATGCGGGTCAACGCCAGCGCCAGTGATTACCATAATTTAGCCAACTTTGGTCAAGCCATCGCCGGGTTGGCCCAGTCTCAAAAAGGGTATCTGGACGCCTACGAAATCGGCAATGAGCCGAACCTGGATGCCGCCTATGGTTGGGGAGCCACGCCCAACGCCGCTCATTATGCCGCCGTTTTGTGCGAAGCGTATGGGCGCATCAAAGCCATCGATCCGGACGCCGTTGTGGTGTCCGCCGGGCTGGCGCCCACGGGGCGGGTCCTGGGCAACTGGGAGGGTCATGCGGGGCATAACGGTTTATACCAGGACGAGCGTGAATTCTTGAAAGAATTCCTGGCGGCGGGCGGCGGTGACTGTTTGGATGCTGTCGGTTACCATCCCTATGGTTACAGCGCAGACTTTGACGCTGAACCGGACGTGGCCTCAGCCGATCCGGACCGGAACTGTGTCAATGGTTTCTGTTTTCGCGGCGCAGAAAAGATTTATGAAATCATGGCGGCTCACGGTTTGGGCGGCAAGAAGATGTGGGCCACTGAGTTTGGCTGGATTGTCAAGCCGCCGGACGCCTGCCTGAATGACGGCAGTTGGGCAGGGCGTCAATGGCAAATGGTCTCAGAAGCGGAGCAGGCGGCCAATCTGGTAGGCGCGTATGAGTACGCCGCCGCCCATTGGCCCTGGATGGAGGCGATGTTCGTCTTCAATTTGAATTTCAACTATCGCAGCGACCTGCCGGAATGTGAGCAAATGCGCTATTATGCGGTGCAGAATCGGCTGGCGGAGGCCGCGCTGCGTGACATGCCGAAAGTGACGGTGCCATTGGCAGGCCGATTGGAAGCCAGTGCGGAGCAGTTGACGGTAGTGATTACGCCGGGACAACAGCCAGTCACAGTGACGTCGCAATTGTTTTTGCGCAATGGTGGCACAGCGCCCCTGACGTTTACGCTGTCCGCCGACGAAGCGGCGGAGATTGTGCCTCTGATTCTGACGCCAACGGCCGTTATTACTCCCGGCGCTGTGGTGACTTCTGCGATCATATATGGCAGTAACGGCCGTTCCGCAGGCGTCTACACCGGCGCGCTTACCATTTCGGCTGCACCAGGCGTCGTAGGGGCGCCCCTGGATTTGCCCGTATCCGTTTTAATTTTCGATGTCGTTCACCAGATCTTTCTGCCGGTGGCGCAAAAACCCAAATGATAAAGACAGGCCTGCCATGACTCAAAACTCCGAAAAACTGGCGAAACTACGCGCCGACGTAGAAACGGCCCGGCAAGAACTGGTAGAAGCAGAGGCTGTCCTGGCGGAGCAGCGCGTGGACATTGAAGCCTTTGAGTTTGAGTATGAGGCCAGGGTAGGCGTACTGCTGGCTCAACTTCAGCGTATTGAAGGGGAAGTTAAACTGTACCTGGACCGCATCCAGCAGCAGCGCAACGAACGCACCTTTGGCACGGCCTTCAGCTCCGTGGAAGAGCAGTACCGGCAGACGTGGCAGGCGCCCCAGCCGGAGCCGGTGCGCCCCAAACCGCCCCCAGTCAGCGAAAACAGCGCCGCCCAAATCAAAAACCTGTACCGCCAGCTTGCCCGCCGCTATCACCCCGACCTGGGGGCTGACGAGGCTGAACGGGCGCATAGAACAGAAATGATGACGGCCGTTAATGATGCCTATGCCGCCAGAAGTCTGGCAGAACTGATGGCGCTGGCTAAAGAGCTGGAAAACAAAGGGCAGGGCGTGTCGGCGGCCAAAGGCCAAACCGGAGAAGATATGGTAGAGGCGTTAAGCGCAGAATTACAGCGCATTCAGCGCCGCCTGCGTCAGATTGACCTGGAAATGCACTCGCTGCATACGCATCATCTGGTTGAATTGAGCTTGGAGGCTAAATTTGCCCAACAAAAAGGGCGGGATATTTTGGCGGAGATGGCGGTGGAGATCGAACGCCGCATTGCCCGCAAAACCGTGGAACGAGACATGATCAAAACCCAGTTTGATAATTTGTAGGCAGACGGGTAGAGGAGCAAAGTGGCAAAGTGGCAAAGTGGCAAAGGGGCAGAGTGGCAGAGTGGCAAAGGGGCAAAGTCACGTATGTTCTCCGGCCTTTCTGGCTTCATCCTTCATCCTTCATCCTTCATCCTTTCCCTCCTGTCGGTACAATATTCCCCTTGAAGGTCTCCCCTCATCTTGCGACAATAGGTGAATGTGGCAGGTGGGAAAGGGTACTGACTGATGTTTACAGACCTGAACACCCATGGCTGCCTAGCAAATAAGGAGTGTTTCCCATGTCTAAACCCGCTGAAATTGAATTGATGCACCTGAAAAAAGCCATTCGCTATCTGGTTGGCCTGTTAGAAGAAGGTTCGCTGGTAACGAACTACGATACCAATACCCGCATTGAAATTGCCGAAGTGCTGGACTTGATGGCTGATAAGGTTGAAGATTTGCCGGAGGAAGTGCCGGACAATCTGGTGCAGGCGGCGGTGGTGCGCGCCATCGTGGGCGCCGCCGAACGCTTACGCAAACAAGAGACGGCCGTTTTCTTTTCCAGGCAAATGCGGGAAGCGGAAGCGATTGCCAGCATTCACGGGCACATGCTCTCCGGCTGGGAGCAGGTTGCCAGTGATGAAGGCGTGGAGTTCCAGGCGGCGTGCAAGGAATGCGGCGGTTTCATCTACGTCACCCGTTCCGGCGCTTATAACCTGCTGCTAGATAGTTGCGAACGGGTGAAGTGACCCATTACTGTGGCAAAGTCTCGCTTTTCGCATTAAACTGTCTGGCATGAGGAAAAAAGAAAAAGCCACTATAACGGACAGCGGTTACGACTGCGATCACTGCGGGGGAGAAATTTACATCAGCCAGGAAAAAGGCACAGGCCGCCCGGTTGAAGGTTATTATGTCTGCCGCCGCTGTGGCTGCGCCTGGACGCTGAAGGGGGCTGTGCTGCAAATCGGGGCAGACAGAGAGTGCCAGAACGCCCAGAAAAAACGCATCACCGAAGGGACGATGACGCTGCCAGAACTGTCTGAAATGTCGGGCTGGAAGCGTCTTTTGTTGATTGTGGGCGGCGTCATTCTGTTTTTGGTGCTGCTGCGTTTTGGCGGCCTGATGTTATTCCGGTTTTTGCTGCCGCTGATTGTGTTGGGGATTCTGGGTTACCTGATATACAAATTCGGCCGTGAGCAGAGGTGGTGGTAGGGAGATAGAGTGTAGAGACAGAGATAGAGTGGTGTGCTAGAGATTGAGGAATCTCCAATCTCCAATCTTCTCTAGTTTCCGCTAATGCAGAATTGACAAAAAGCCTTGAGTAGTATCTCAA
>JAWOGU010000686.1:0-11995 GCA_046496595.1 Chloroflexota bacterium | reverse complement strand
CGAAAATTCCAGGCGGACTCTCCATTAAATGCCGTCTTGGAAGAACAGAAGCAGATGAAATATTTCGGTTCATGCCTGTGTTGAATCGATATGACCGGGTGGTGGTCAACGACGGCTCCAGTGACGGCACGGCCACCGTGCTGGATCAACTTGGCGAGAAACAGCTTCGCCTTATCCAAAACCTGGGTTACGGCGAAGCGCTGCAAACCGGCCTCAAATATGGCCTGATGCGCGGCTACGATATCATCGTCTCCATTGACGCCGACGGCCAGCACCAGCCCAAAGATCTGCCCCGCCTGGTGTCCGTCCTGCAAGAGAGCGGCGCGGACCTGGTCATCGGGTCCCGCTTTTGCGAGGGCCATGTCTACAACACGCCGATCGACCGCCGCCTGGGCCAGCTTCTTTTCTCCTACTTAACGAGGATTTTGTTGGGCCAGCGCATTTACGATACCTCCTCGGGCTTTAAGGCGATTCGAGCCAACGCCTGCCAGACCATTGTCAATGGCTCATTTATGGATTTCCACATCGAGTCTCTGGTGCAGTTGAAGCTGATGAACTTCAAAATCATCGAGACGCCGATTGAGGTGAAAGAGCGGGAACACGGCCGTTCTATGCACTCCATCGCCAGCGTTTTCAAATACCCCTTAAAGACCATTTTACTAACCGTCGTCGCCTTCATGGACGCGCTTTTAATAAGGAGAGCGAGATGAGCGTACAAGGCATTATTTTGATTGATCTGGCCGGTCTGGGCATGATTCTCTGGATCCTAAACGTGGTGCGCATGAAAAAACTGCACATCGGTTTCGCGGCGATCTGGGTTCTGGCCATTGTCGGCATGATGCTGATTATCTCCGTACCGCCTTTGCTGTACCTGTTGCCTATCGTGGTCGGGGCGATTTTTCCGGCGTCGGCGTTGAGCCTGCTGGCCTTCGTCTTTATCTTCCTGATCCTGATTTTCTTTAGTATGCAGCTTTCTATCATCTCCGCCCGGCAAACTGCGCTGATTCAGGCGTTGGCTTTGAAAGAGTTAGCTGAGAAGGAAGCGGGGCAACTATTAACGGATAACAGTGAATAGTGACCATTTAACTGTTGACACCAGCTACCAGCAATCATGAAAATCTGTATTTTCACTGAAACTTACTACCCCGTTATTGGCGGGGGCGAGACGCAGGCGCGGCTGTTGGCCGATGGGCTGACGGCCGATGGCTTTTCTGTCATTCTGCTCACGCGCCGCTCGGATGGAGGGCTGGTGAAGGTGGAGCAGTATGGACCGGTGACAGTGTACCGCCTGCCGCCGGTGGGCGGCGGACAGTTGAAGAAGTGGGGACTGCTCTTTTCCAGCTTTCCGGCGCTGTTCCGGCTGCGTCGGGAATACGACCTGGTGTTTGTGTCGGGATTTCGGATAGTGGGGATAACGGCCGTTTTCCTCGCCAAACTCCTCAACAAACAAGTCATCCTTAAAGCGGACAGCCAGGGTGAAATGTCTGGCGCATTCTTCACCTCCGGGCTGGCCAAAATCCGCCTGTCGCCTGACCGCTTCCCTTTCTCTCTCTTCCTGCGCGGGCGCAACGCCATCCTGCGCCGTGCTGACGCCTTTGCTGCCATCACCGACGACGTCGCTACCGAACTGCGTGACGCCAGAGTGCCCCCCTTCGCCATCCACATGATCCCCAACAGTGTAGACACCGACCGTTTCTTCCCGGTGAACGCCGGGCAAAAAGAGGCGCTGCGCCGCCAACTCGGCCTGCCGGAAGCGGGCAAATTCATCGTCTACACCGGCCGCCTCGTCTCCTACAAGGGGCTGCCTCTGCTGCTGAAAGTGTGGAATGACCTGCGGCGCAAGCATGAGGGGGCTTATCTGCTGCTGGTGGGCACGGGCGGCCTGGACATTCACAACTGCGAAGCGGAGTTGAAAGCCTACGTTCATGCCAATCAATTGACCGAAAGAGTTTTCTTTATCGGGAGCGTGCAGAATGTAGAGGAATATGTGCAGGCTTCTGATATTTTTGTCTTGCCGACGGAGGATGACGCTTTTCCCTCGTCGTTGGTGGAGGGGATGGCTTGTGGATTAACGGCCGTTACCACCCCCATCGGCGCCATCCCCAGCGTCATCACCCAGCAGCAAAACGGCCTGCTGGTCCAGCCCGGCGAGTTCCAGCAGCTTTACGATGCCCTGGACCACCTGCTGACCGATGACGCCCTGGCCGAGCGCTTGGGCCGGGCCGGTTGGCAAACCGTTCAGGACAACTATTCAGCGACCATCGTCACCCAACAATACGCCCGGCTCTTCAGAGAAACGACCGGCCTGCTGTAGAACGATTTCCCAATCGCCCTACTGGAGAATACATGAAAAAACTGTACCGCTACGCTATCATCATCGCCATATTCCTATTCGTCGGTTTGGCGGGAGCCTTCGTTTACTACAAGCGCGGCATCCCCTTCGTTGCCGAAAAAGAGCAGTGGACCATCGGCATCTATGAAAGCGATTCCCCCCTCGACTTTCCCGCTGCGCAGAGTCGCCGCAATCCGGTGCTAACCCATCAACATGTCACCGACGTACCCGCCAAATTCGTCGCCGACCCCTTCCTGTTGGAAGAGGACTCGATGTGGTACCTCTTCTTTGAGGTTTACAACTTGGATACGATGCAGGGCGATCTGGCCGTCGCCACCAGCCGCGACGCCAAAAAATGGAAGTATCAACAGCTAATTATCGACGAACCTTTCCATCTCTCCTACCCCTACGTCTTTAAGTGGGAGGGTGAGCATTACCTCATCCCGGAGAGTTATGAGGCCAATGCCATCCGCCTCTACCGGGCGACGGATTTCCCAACGCAGTGGGAATTTGTCACCACCCTGGTGGACGGCGTGGAGCGCGTAGACCCCTCCATCGTCCATTACGCCGACAGGTGGTGGATCTTTGCCGCCGCTATTGACAACGATACTCTCCACCTCTACCACGCCGACGATATGTTCGGCCCCTGGGAAGAGCATCCTGCGAGCCCGATTGTGGTGGACAACCCCCACATCGCCCGGCCAAGCGGCCGCGTGACGCTCTATGAAGACCGCTTATACCGGTATACGATGGATGTGGATCCTGATTTTGGCACGCATCAGGTATTCGCCCTGGAAATCACCGAATTGACGCCTACTACTTACGCGGAGCAGCTTGCCCGGCCGGAGCCAATCATCGGTCCCAGCGGCCAGGGCTGGAACGCGCAGGCGATGCATCAGCTAGACCCACAGCCATTCAAATCGGGCAAGTGGATCGCTTCGGTGGATGGTTTTGGCAAGTACCTGGTTTTTGGTTGGGAGTATTAAGTGAACGTGAGGGCATTGTCGAGACGAGGCTGGCCCCATCCGCTGGCCTGGCGTCAATACGGGTTGGTGGCGGTTGTTGGGGTGTTGTTTCTCCTGGCGGCCGGGATTCGGCTTTATAACATCCAGAAGCCGTTTGTCGGCTTGCTGCCGGTGCGTGAGTTTCGTTCTGCCATCATTGCCCGAGATTTGTATTTTGCGCTGAACCAGAACGCGCCAGAGTGGGCGCAGGAAGTGTCGGCCCTCAGCCGGGCCGGAGAGTGGTCGTTGGAGCCGCCTCTGGTAGAGGGCTTAACGGCCGTTACCTACACCGTCCTCGGCTCCGAACAACTCTGGATACCCCGCTTGTATGCCACCCTCTTCTGGCTGCTTAGCGGCCTGGTTTTTTGGCGGATTGGGTGGAATTTGTTTGGGGGAGGAACAGCCGTTTTCCTCACTGCCTACTACCTCTTCCTCCCCATTGGCGTCATCGCCAGCAAGAGCTTCCAGCCCGACAGCTTGATGATGCTCTTTTACCTGGCCAGCCTGTGGGCCATCCTGCGCTACGACCAAACCCCCACCCGCCGTTCCCTGCTCTGGGCCATGCTCTTCTCCGCGATTGCCCTCTTCATTCGTCCCCTGGCCATCTTCCCCATTGCCGCTGCCTTCGCCGCCCTCTTTGCCTACCGCTTCACCCAGGGCGAGCGCCGGCCGCTGGCTCATCTCGCTCTGTCCGGTGCATCCTTACTGGTTGGGCTGTCCTATTACACTTACGGCCTCCTCATCTCCGACTCCCTGGCCGGGCAGGCCGAAATCTCCTTTTTGCCCCATCTGCTGCGGCTGCCCTATTTCTGGCAAAGCTGGCTCACCACCGGCTTGAGCGCCGTCACCCTCATTGGCCTGATCGCCGCCTTGGTTGGCCTGGCCTTGCTCAATTCGCCCCGGCTTCAATGGCTCCTGGCCGGTCTATGGGGCAGCTACTTCGTCTACGGGATCATCTTCAATTATCACATCAGCACCCATAACTACTATCATCTGCAAGTTGTGCCCACCGTCGCTCTCTCCGCCGGTCCGCTCATTGCCCTGCTTCTAGAGCGGGCGCGCTCGCTTAAATATAGCCAGATGCGAGTGTTATGGTTATATGGCGTCCTGGCTCTCTTTGTCTTGATGGGGTTGCGCCAGGTTGTTCAGAATGGGCGGCAAACGACCGTTTTTGAAAGCCCCGCCCTCGCCCAAGAAATCGGCCAATTGGTCAACCACAGCACAACCACCGTCTACTTATCGCCTTTTTACGGCCGGCCCCTGGAATACTTCGGCCAGCTTTCCGGCGCCTACTGGCCGCGCCCCACCAGCTTCGGCATCTACAATCCCGACGGCGCCCACAACAGCAGCATCGCAGAACGCTTGTCCACCCTAAACTTTACCCCAGATTATTTCATCATCACCCATCTATCCGAATACCGCAATCACCACGCCGACCTCGAAGCTTATCTAACCGAAAATTGCGAATTGATATCCGATAATGAACAATACTTCGTCTTCAATAACTGCCGCTGAGCGAAAGCCAGTTACTCAAAAAAGCGGGCTGCTCTGGCTGCGCTGGGGTTTCCGGCTGCTGGCGGCGGCGATGGCCGGGCTGCACGCCTGGGCGGCGGCTGTCAGCCACTCGATGAACCCGGACGGCGTCAATTACCTGGACATTGGTGACGCTTATTTTCGCGGGGATTGGGGGGCAGCCATCAATACCGTCTGGAGTCCCCTCTATTCCTGGCTCACCGGCTCTGTCCTCTGGCTCTTCAAACCAGAGATGCGCTGGGAATTCCCCCTCATCCACGCCCTTAACTTTCTTATCTTCCTCGTCGCCCTGGCCGCCTTCGAATTCATGTGGGAACAGGTGCGCCCGGCGCGCGGCCAGACGGCCGAAATCGGTTGGCCGGATTGGGCCTGGTGGTCCATCGGCTATCTGCTCTTCCTCTGGGCTGCCCTCAGCCTCATTCAGATTTGGGCTGTCACGCCAGACATGCTCATGGCCGCTCTGCTTTTTCTGGCTGCCGGTCTGCTTGCCCGCATCCGTGCGGGGCAGGATGGCTGGCGGACATTCGCTTTGCTCGGCTTCGTCCTCGGCCTGGGCTACCTCAGCAAATCCATTATGATGCCCGTCTCCCTGGTTATCCTGGCGGCCAGCTTCGTAGCGATAGCCGATAAACGGCGCGCCTGGCCGCGCCCGGGCGCGGCCGTCCTCTGTTTTCTCCTGGTCGCCGGGCCTTTTATCCTGCTGATGAGCGCCACCAAAGGCTACTTTACTTACGGTGAAGCCGGCCGTCTTACCTACGCCCGCCACGTCAACGGCGTGATCTATCCCCACTGGCAGGGCATACCGGCAGGGGATGGCGTGCCCACCCATCCCTCCCGGCAAATCTTCGCCGCACCGCCCATCTATGAATTCGCCACCCCCATCGGCGGAACCTACCCCATCTCCCATGACCAGACCTACTGGTACGATGGCGTGGTGGTGCGCTTTGATTGGGGCAATCAACTGCGGACGTTGCTCGCCAGCGCCCTCTATTACGCCGATTTGTTTTTGGTGCAGCAAACGGCCGTTCTCTTTGGCGCGGCTCTACTCTATTTGGCCGGGGGGCGGCGCTGGCCGGGTCTCTTCGCCCTGGCGCGCGGCGGGCTGCTCACCTGGGTCGCACTTGCTGCCCTGCTGCTTTACGCGCCCATCCTCGTCGCTGGCCGTTACGTCGGCGCGTTTGTCATCCTTTTTTGGAGCGACCTGCTGGCCAACGCCAGCCTGCCCCGCTCCCCGCTGGCCGGGCGCGTGGTCCAATCGTCCGCACTGTTGATGGCCGCTTTCCTCTTCGCCAGCATCATCCTCTTCAACCTCCAAGGCTTCGGCGACCTGACGAGAGGGGCGGCGTCAGGGGCAGCCGTTGCCGGACCGCCCAGTTGGCCGGGAGCCACCGCCGAGGCGTTGGCCGAGTTGGGCATTGAGCAAGGCGACCCGGTGGCCGTCATCGGCTACGGCTTCGATTCCTTCTGGGCCAGGCTGGCGCGGGTCCAAATTGTGGCCGAGATGATGGGCTGGGAGGCGGACCCCTTCTGGCTGGGGGACGCCAATTTGCAGGCAGAGGTTTTGGCCGCTTTTGCCGCGACCGGCGCGAAGGCCATCGTGGCCGAATATGCGCCGCCCTACGCCAACCTGCCCGGCTGGCGTCAGGTGGAGTCTTCTAATTTTTACATCTACCTGCTGCCGGAGGAGGGGGCTTGAGCGTGATGAGCGAGACAATGCTGCGCGATTTACAGACGCCGCTGCCGCCCAAACCGGTGCTGACCGACATCAGCGTGGTCATCCCCACCCTCGGCCGGCCGATCCTGGAATCCTGTTTGCGCTGGCTGGCGGACGGAAGCCATTGGCCGGGGCGGGTGATCGTTGTGGATCAGGGACGCAACCCGGTGGTGGCGGAGTGGCTGGCGGCGCTGCAGGCGGCCGGATTGGATACGCTGTATGTGCCTTCGGAGCAAAACGGCCGTTCCGCCGGTATCAATCGCGGGCTGGAGCAGGTGCAAACCCGCTACGTCGCCATCACCGACGACGACTGCTTCGTCGCTCCCGACTGGCTGGAAAACATGGTCATCCGTCTGCGCCGCGAGCCGGAGATCATCCTCACCGGACGGGTAGACATGGCCGGAAACGACGAGGCTGAGTTCTCCACCGTCACCTCGCGCCAGCCGAAACTGTATACCAAACCGCAGCTCAAAGCCCACCCCTTCATCGGCGGCAATGCCGGGATGGCGCTGGCCTTAGTCGAGCGAATCGGCCTCTTCGATGAACATCCCTGCCTGGCCTCAGCTGAGGACAGCGATTATGGTTACCGCGCCCTGCGCCTGGGCATCCCCATCGCCTACGACCCGGACGTGCCCCTTTACCATTACCATTGGCGCGACGCCAGCCAGCGCGCCGCCCGCTACGCCGACTATGCCCGCAGCCAGGGCGGCTTCTACGGTACCCACCTGCGCCGGGGCGACCGGCTGATTCTGATGCAGACTGTTCGGGCGTTGGTGCGCAGCCCACTGCGCTGGCTGCGTGGGCTGCTTTCTGGGGATAATGAGTTGGCGGAAAACGGCCGTGCCCACACCCTCAACCTGCTGCCCGGCATCATCGCCGGGCTAAAACGAGGCCGTCAGTAGCCGGGGTGTCCCTACCCCGCTCTTTTTACGGATGGAGCTGGGGTATCCTTAACCCGTTCTACCAGACGCGATAACATATCGTTGCTACAGCTAAGTTTCACTTTGATTGGGAGATATTCGTTTGAGAGGCATCTGTTATGAAACAAAATATGTATCCGTTCAACATAAAAATAGGCATCGGGTTGATTTTGGCCTTGTTGTGCCTGAACTTTACGCCAGAACCAGCAGCGCAAGCCAGCGCACCCCCGCCCCTCTTGGCGTTTAGCAGCGGCGGGCATGTTCTCGGCTTCGCTGAGGATGGGTTCTACCTGTCCAACGGCGCCTACGCCTTTAAGACGACATTCGTTGGCGCGCACCCGGTCAAGCCGATAAGCGCCCAGGCAGAGAAAACGGCCGACTTTGAGAGCACCGCACCTCCCCTGTCTGGTCAGGTGAGTTACCCCAACCTCTGGCCCGGCATCACCCTGGTTTATGACTGGGGCGATGGGCTGGCGCGTAGCACCTACACGGTGGCGGCCAGGGTCGACCCGGCCGCCATTCGCCTGCGCTACAACGTCCCGGCGTCCTTAAACGCCGACGGCAGCCTGAACCTCTCCTTTGCCACCGGGACGTTGACCGAAAGCGCCCCACTGGCCTGGCAGGTGATTGACGGGCGGCAGGTTCCGGTGGACATAGCTTTCCGGCTGTCGCCCTTGTCGGCGGGAACTGGCGTGGAAGTGGGCTTTGCCCTGGGCGACTACGACAGCCGCTACCCGCTGCTCATTGACCCCACCCTCACCTGGAACACTTTCCTGGGCGGGACAGGGATTGATGATGAAGGCTATTCCGTTGCTCTGGATAGCAGCGGCAACATCTATGTGGCCGGCGCCAGCAACGCTGCCTGGGCAGAGATTCCGGTTCGCTCTTATTCTGGTAACGCCGATGCTTTTGTCGCCAAACTGGATGCAACGGGAAACCTTGTCTGGCATACTTTTCTCGGTGGCAGCGAAAATGACAAAGCCCTATCTCTAGCTGTCGTTGGTGACCATGTTTACGTCGCTGGCTTCAGCAGCAGCGTCTGGACAGACCCCGCGCCTGGAGTGGTAAACCCTTACCAGGCGGGCAACGGCATTGATGCCTTTGTTGCCCGACTGTCAGTCGCCGATGGCAGCCTGGATTGGCATACCTTTTTGGGTGGAAGCGGGCTGGATCGGGTGTGGGGCTTGGTGGCAGATAGCAGCGCCGTTTATGTGGCTGGACTCAGCACCGTTGGTTGGGTTGGTCCTGTGCAAGGTTACAATGGCGGTGCGGCCGATGCCTTCGCCGCCAGATTGAACAGTGAAAATGGCAGTCTTGCGTGGCACACCTTTATCGGCGGGACCGGAGATGACCGGGCCTTTGCTATTGCCAGCGATGGCAATGGTTTTATCTATGTAACCGGACGGGGTAGTGATACCTGGGGCAGCCCCGTGCAGTCCCACACCGGCAGCGGCAATTTGGATGTTTTTGCGGTGCAGCTTAATGTCACCAATGGCAATCGCGGCTGGAACACCTTTTTGGGCGGAAGCGGCATTGATGGTGCCCAAGGGATTGCCGCTACCGGTGCCAGTATCTATATTGTTGGGACTAGTAACGCCAGTTGGGGCGACCCTGAGGAATCTTACGCCGGTTCAGACGATGCTTTTGCAGCCCGGTTAAACAGTTCCGATGGTGTCCGCGTCTGGCACACCTTTCTCGGCAGCGCCGGTGAGGACTCCGGTTTTGCTGTGGACGTAGACGCGAATGATTATGTTTATGTAGTTGGCCATAGCGGCGCCACCTGGGGCAGCCCGTTACGGGATTACAGTGGCGGCACGGATACTATGCTCGTCTGGCTGTACCCACAAGGCAGCTTGGTCGCCAATGCGTTCCTGGGGGGCAGCGGCAATGACTACGGCTGGGGGATTACCTTGGATGGCGATCGTAACAGCTATGTAACTGGCATAACCAATGCCACCTGGGGCAGCCCGGTGCGAGCCTACACTCCCACCCTTAATGATGTGTTTGTAGCTAAATTACCTCCGCCCGCAGTGCTGGCTGTTGCCTTGCAAAGCTTTTCCGCCGCTGGCCAGATGGTCTTGCCGGTTGTTGGCCTCATGCTGCTGTTCCTGGTTCCTGCCACCCTGGCATCAGTGCAGTACCGCAGCGCCCGGCGCGAGCCATAGCTACCTGGTTTGCCTATGATTCGAGGCTGGCGGATGCTCCAATCGCCAATCTCCAAATTTCAGTGGACTCGATAAGACTTCTTAACCTGACGTGATGGACGAGCAATTACAGCGAGACGCCGGTTCGGCGATGATGTGGAAGAGCGTGCAGATGGTTGGCACGAAGCTCATCTTCTTCGTGCGCCTCTTCATCCTGGCGCGGCTGCTCTCCCCGGCCGACTTTGGCCTGATGGCGGTAGCGATGGTGGCCATTGACGTGTTGATCAGTGTCACCAACTTTGGCATGGTCCCGGCCCTTGTCCAGCAGAAAGAGGCGCAGACCAGCCACTATCATGCCGCCTGGTCGGTGGGGCTGCTTCGCGCCATGGCCATCTCGCTGGTCGTCTTTTTTGGGGCGCCGGTTATTGCCGTCATCGTCGGCGAGCCGGAGGTGGTGGATTTGGTGCGGGTGCTGGCTTTCCTGCCGACGATTGACGCCTTGGCCAGCATCGGCCTGGTGGAGTTGATGCGGACATTGGCCTTCCGGCAGTTGGCGATTGTGGACTTGGCCAAGACGCTGCTGAGTACGGTTATTGCCATCGCCCTGGCTCCCTCGTGGGGGGTATGGGCCTTGGTGGCCGGCTCGCTGGCCGGTTCGTTGACCTATACAATTTTTTCCTACGTTCTCGCTCCTTACCGCCCCCGTCTCACGCTGAATTGGGGCAAAATGCGACCGTTGATGCACTACGGTCGTTGGATTTTCATTACCAGCCTGGTGGCGGTGGCTGGCAGCGCCGCGCTGCGCGTGGTGGTGTCGCGGCAGCTGGGGGCGGTGGAGTTAGGGCTGTACTTTTTGGCCGCCAGACTCGCCTTTTTGCCCACGGAAGTGGCCAGCGACGTGATGGGGGCTGTCACGTTTCCGCTTTATGCCCGGCTGCAGAATGAGACGGAGCAGGTGGCGCAGCTTTTCCGCGCCAATCTGCTTACGTTGTCTGCCTTGCTCGTCCCCATCTTCACTCTGATTGCGGTGTTGGCCCCGGCTATGGTGACGCATGTTTTGGGCGAACGGTGGGAAGGCACGGAGCAAATTATTCAGCTGCTGGCGATCATCGGCATTTTGGGGTTGGTGACGGATATTGCCGTCCCGGCGTTTAAGGGGTTGGGTTTTCCATCCTATGTCACCTGGATTGAGGGGGCGCAGTCGTTGTCGCTGGTCCTTTTTGTGTTTTGGTTTACGCGCCGCTTTGGGTTGTTGGGAGCGCCGCTCGCCTGGTTCCCGGCGATTTTTGGTTCGCTGGTGTTGGCGGTCATCTTTTTGCGGGGGCTGCTGCCGCGCCCGTTTGCCGGGCTGGCGGGACCGTTGCTGGCGATTGGGGGAGTGGCGTTGTTGGGCGGGTTGGTGGCAACGGCTGTTTACCACTTTTCTCCCACCTTCTTCGGCTTCATCCTGGCCGGGTTGAGCGGCGCGGCCCTCATCTTCGGCCTCACCTGGCTGCTAGATTGGCGCTTCAAGTTAGGCATCGGCCAATCATTGGCCACCCTCTTCCCGCAAATCGCACTGCTGGTGCAGGGGCGTGGGCGGCTAAAGGCGGGTACCCGCTAAGATGGCCCCCTCCGGACGCCAACTCCGCTGGCAAGCGCAGCGCCTGTTCCGCCCAGCGCGGCGCGCCCTACTGCGCCACCTTTTCCGCGATGACAATCGCCGCCTGGCCGACAGCATCCTGGTGGCGGGCGCGGCCCGCAGCGGCACCACCTGGTTGGGCGATGTGCTGGCCGGGGAAAACGGCCGTATCCTCTTTGAACCCTTCCATCCCCACAAAATCGCCGCCCTGCGCAGCCTAAGCTACTTCCCCTACCTGCGCCCCGACGAGCCAAACGAGCAGTTGGCGGCCTATGCCCGGCAAGTCTTCTCCGGCGCGGTGCGCCATCCCTGGATTGATCGGGAAATCGGCCAACTGCGCCCTACCTTCCGGGTGATCAAAGAGATACGGGCCAATCTCTGCCTGAAATGGTTCCAGGTTCACTTTCCTGAAGTGCCGCAGTTGTTGATTATGCGCCACCCGTGCGCAGTGGCCCTTTCCCGCCGTCAACTTGGCTGGGCGACTGATAGCGATATACTGGCCTTCCTGGAACAACGGCCGTTGCTAAACGACCACCTCGCCCCCCACCGCGACACCATCAACCGGGCGCATACCGATCTGGAAAAACACGCTGTCATCTGGTGCGTCAGCCACCTTATCCCCTTGCGCCAATTCGCGCCAGGGGAGTTGACCATCATTTTTTATGAGGATTTGTGCCTGCACCCGGAGCGGGAATTGGCCCGGATAGAACGGGTGGTAGGACGGCCG
>JAWOGU010000603.1:0-3182 GCA_046496595.1 Chloroflexota bacterium | reverse complement strand
GTAGAACATCCAGACAAAAGCTGTGCAGCAAGGCACAAACTGGCATATAAAGGGCAAGGCCACCTGAGCAATCTCTTCCGGTGAATTTTTCACATTGATTGCCATGTCCAGTTCGTGCAGGCCGCGCAGACGGTCTGAGTAGTGCTGGAGCGCTTTTTCTATTTGTTTCCGATCGGTGATATCCACGATTGTGACAATGGTTTGGGCGTAAGAATCCTCACTGCCTGGGGCCACAGACCAGCGGCAAATCACGGCAATTTTGTCCCCTGCCAGAGTATAGTTCGTGGTTTCTTGCTCAAAGGAGAGCCTCTTTTCAGCCATCGCCACCAGTGAATCGAGAAGAAACGAAAAAGATTCAGGCGGCACCAGACGTTCCAGGTTTTGCAGCAGGTCTGATTTATCAGAAGCCTTATACATGGAAACGGCCGTTTGATTCAAATCTCTCACCCGCATCAAAGGCAGCAGTTCCGCTACAACCGCCGGGTTTTCATTAAAAAATTGACGGAAATCTTGTACGCCAGCCTGCCGCAACTCTTCAATATGAGCCATGACCCGCGAGGCGTCTTCCTCCCACAACGCCACCGGAGACGACTCAAACAAGGCGCGATACCGCTGCTCTTGCGCCTGGAGCGCCAGCGACCGATTTTTGTTATTGGCATTATTCAACCAGAGCACAACAGACGCCAGCCCAATCGTCAACAGACCCATCAAATAGCCCATCAACGGCGCTGCCAGAGCCGCACCTCCCCCCACAAGCGCATTTATCTGAACCAACGTGACCAAAGAGTAAGCAACCCCTGACAAGATAATAAGAATCGTGACCGTGCGTTGATCCAAAAAGATGCTGACAAACACCAAAAGAATGGTGATGAGCGCCACCACAAAATAACCCGTAATGGGGAACATCCAAAACATACCCAGGGTCGCCACCCAAATTACGCCCGACACCCATAAGGCGCTTTCCCGCAGTTTGCCCATCCATGCCCACCCCAAACTAGGGCAACAGGCTAACGCCAACCCCACAAAAACATACTGTGGTATGTGGGAAAGCGTCCGTGTATCCAGTAAAAACCAGATGGCGGCAAAAATACAGGAGGCGGCAACCAATAGCAGATTCACAAAAATCAACCATTTCTGCTGCTGCTTCAATTCCTCAATTTGAGGTTGTTTCATCTTCAAAACAGGCGCACCTTGAGACACAATCCCCTCAACTTATTTGACCACATTCATTGATATTTCCCTCCGGCAGTTGAGTCCTCAGAAGTATATCAACTGCTGTATCAATAATTTGAGCGGCGAATAGAAGCAAGTTTATCACATAAGCAGTCTACGATAGACAGTGAAAGTAAAAAAGCCAGGCTTGCGCATCAAGTCTGGCTTCAAAACGTGGGTGCAGACCTCTGAGGTTTTTGAAACCTCTGAGGTCTCTCTGCTGCTGGTTAATTTGTTTGAGCCGCCAACAGCATCAACTGTTCAATGCGCGGCAGCATCGCTGTCGGGTTTGGATGCAGCCCTTCTTGCACCAGGGCGCTGTCATACAACTGCTCAATGGACAGTGTCACCAATTCCTGGTGGGAGCCATCTTCCACTAACTGCGCGAGGTTCACAATCAAGGGGTGAGAGCGGTTGATCTCGAAGATCAGCTTGGGCACTTCGTAATTTTGACCCATGATGCGGTACAAACGCTGCATTTCGCGGTTTTGTGCATCTTGCGGATAAACCAGACGAACGGGGCTGTTTTTCAGCACTTTAGATTCGCGCACCTCTACAACTTTGTCGCCCAAAGTGGTGACGCAGCGCCCCACCAGCCGGTTGTAGGCAGCTTCTTCGATGGCGGGGGCTGCCTCCTCTGTCGTGTCTTCGGCTTCTATTTCCGGCAGCGCCAGACCGGCGTCATCAATGTTGCGGAAGTTTTTGTCTTTATAGGCCATCATGCTGGGAGCTACCAACACGTCCAGCGGCTCAACCCAGTAAAACACTTCCAAATCCCTGGCCTTAAAGGGATCGAGGTGCGGGCTGTTGGCGACGGTCATTTTGCTGTCGCCGAGTACGTAGTAGATTTCGTCCTGCGTTTCCGGCATCCGCCCCAGGTAATCATCCAAGGAAGCCAGTTTATCCCCCGATTTGGATGAAAAGTAGCGGAAGAAAGGCAGAAGTTCCTCTCGGGCAGAGAAATCGGTGGCGAGACCTTCTTTGAAGGAACGGCCGTTTTCATTCCAAAACGCCGTATATTTTTCAGGTTCATTCTCAGCCAGCCTGGTCAATTCACGCAGCACGCGCTTGCGAATCATTTTGCCCAACTGCGCCATCAAGCGGTTGTTTTGCACCGTTTCCCGGCTCACATTCAGGGGCAAATCCTCAGAATCAACCACGCCATCCACAAAACTCAGCCAGTCCGGCAGCAAATCGGTGCAATATTCCTGGATAAGCACGTTGTGGGAATACAACATGAGACCCGGCTCTTTGCGAACCGCCAGGATGCCCGGCTCACGTTTGGCCGGAATAAAAAGCAAAGCCCGCAAATGCACCGGCGCATCCGTCGTGAAATGGATAGTCGCCAGCGGCTCTTCAAAATCCATCGTCATTTGCTGGTAAAAACTCTTATATTCCGCTTCTTCCACATCCGAAGGCGACTTGCGCCACAAAGATTGCTGCTGATTGGCCCGATCCTGCCCCACGTAAACCGGAAAACGCACAAAATCGGAATGCTTTTTGACGATTTGCCGGAGCTTCCACTCATTGGCAAACTCTTCGGCGTCTTTTTTCAGGGTGACATGAATCTCAGTGCCCCGGTCGCTTTTATCGGCCGGTTCAATGTGAAACGTCTCACTGCCATCTGAAATCCAGGCAGCCGCCTCCGCTTCCGGCAGATAGCTGCGCGAAACCACGCGCACTTCATCCGCCACCATAAACACGGAGTAAAAACCCACGCCAAATTGCCCAATGACATCACCCGGATCAATATCTCCCTGGCTGATCTTTGCCAGAAATTCACGGGCGCCAGACTGGGCTATCGTTCCCAGATTCCGGATTAATTCCTCTTCCGTCATGCCCAGGCCGCTGTCTTTGATGATCAGCTTTTTGGGTTCATCTTCCCCGGTTTCCGGCACGATGACGCGAATGGCTAACTCCGCATCCGGGTCTAAAATGTCCCGGTTTGTCAGAGTCTCAAAATGAAGCCG
>JAWOGU010000599.1:0-15344 GCA_046496595.1 Chloroflexota bacterium | reverse complement strand
GTTATACAACAATGATCTTCATCTCGAAGCTTTACATAAATCAATACAGAAGAGCTTTTTTCTCATCAATATTGATTTTTTGACAATGGATGCGATCAATTTATTGCTAAAAACTATGATTTTGCCATTTTCGCAATTTCCAATAACAACAAAATTGGTGCGGGGCATTACATTAGTTGGATCGAATGACCCGTGTGTTCGCCCAGAGGTGGGGCAGACACGCAGGTCTGCCCCTACTTCAGTATGGCAATAATTTAGATTGGACCCATCTCGAAGATGGGTCCAATCTTTTATACACCTTCTTCTTCGGAATCACTTATGGCTGGCGCTTCGCGGCTGCGTTTTTTGGCATAGCGGCGCGTGGTGTCGATGACATGTCGGAAGGTGGCTCCCGTTGCCAGCAGCCCAATCACACCCAGAATCGTCATGACGATAATATTCATGGCGTGGTACAGGAAGGCAAAACTGGCGGCGGCGCCTGCCGGCTGTCCTAAAATGTTGACCAGCGCGAAGATGACGCCGGCATGAAAAACGCCAACCTGTCCCGGCGAGGAAGGCGCGGCGACGCTGAGCGCGGCGGCGCACACTACAAATGCAGCCATCGCCCACGTCGGCGATAGGTGAACCGCGAGCATTCCGGCATAGTAAGCGCCAATGATGGGCAGCCAGGTCAACAGCGTCAGCCCAATCAGCACAGCGCCGCTGCGGAGATGGGTCAGGCTGCTCAAGCCGGCCAACAAATCGTCGATGCGGCGCACCCAGGCTTCGGTATTGAGCCAGCCGATTTTATTGAAGATGGGCGTGCTGAGTTTGCGGATAAACGGCCGTTGATTAGCCGTCACAATCAAAATGAGGATGGCGATCACTGTGATAACGCCCGTTGCCACCGCCGCAGTACGCACGGAGTCTGGCAGCGTTTCTACCTTTGCCAGGGTAAACGGCAGCAGCACCACAATAAACATCATGTCCAAAATCCGCGCCATCACCACTGTAGACAAGCCGCGCGCAATCGTCACCGGCGGTACACTGCCAATGAGCACTGCCTGGGTAACATCCCCCAAGCGAAATGGCAGAAAGGTGTTTACCAGATACCCAATGTTTTGAATGTGAAATGTAGGCATGTAGGGGATGTCGTTTTCCAGCATAAAGCGCCAGCGCTGGGCGCGAACGACTAAAAACAAAATAATACCCACCGCCGTCAGCAGCAAAAAGCCGTAATTTGCCTGTTTAAGGGCTTCCCATATCTGCTCGGGTTCAATAAAAAAGAATATAGCAGCCAGGCAAATAACGCTTACCAGGATGCCAAGCCATAATTGGCGTGAACTCTCATGTTCCTCTTTCATAAGGGGTGGATTATAACAACAACCGGTCAACCCGCGTAAAAACAGCAGGTTTCGATCAAGACGCTTCCCATGTTTGTCTATTTGTGTTTGTCATAGGTATAATATTTCTAACTCTCTTGTCTGCTAGATTTGTTTTAGATAAAGGGGGAGAGGCTTTGCCGGAGGTTTGATCCATGCGGGACAAAATCATACACGTAGAAAAATGGCCCTACCCACATAAACCAACTGAACAAGAGCTGCATCAATTAATGGTTGAGGAAAAGTTGGAGCCATACCGCTGGTCAAATCAACCCCTGGATGTATATGCGGCGCACGTGCATGATTATGACAAAATCATTTATGTGATCAGCGGCTCCATCACGTTTGGTTTTCCCATTGAGGGTGAGCCGACAGTTTTAATGCCAGGTGATCGCCTGGAACTGCCAGCCGGTGTGCGCCACAATGCGGCGGTAGGCGCAGACGGCGTTGTGTGCCTGGAAGCTAGACGTTAATTTACTCCCCTATTGGAATTTCTAGTTTGTCCTTGTAGTTTCTTGCAATATGACATTGCAGTTTTTAGGCGCATCTTGCAGTTTTTTCATTTTGACATTGCAGCAGGCTAGGCCGTGTTTTCTTTTTCATTTGAGCCAGATTAACGTAGCCGCAAAGCATAAAAAGGCCATGTATCGGCTGGCATATTTCTCATAACGGGCAAAATTGCGACGATACTGCTTGAATTTATTGATGAACCTCTTAGATTCAATGAGTCTATGGTTGAGCATTTAGAGCGTTTAATTGTCAACTCTCAATTGTTAATGGAAACGGCCGTTTCCTGTTGATTTTGACGTGATGAAGCGGGGTGGAGAACGGCCGTTAGCTGTTGTCCGTTCACTGTTCTCAGTTAATTGTTAGAACGGCCGTTATTCAAAAGAAAAGTTACACAGAGAACACGGAGCAGGCACGGAGGAAAAGAAAAACTCCGTAAATCTCCGTGTCTCCTCTGTGGCTCTCCGTGTTATTGTCGCAAGTTAATAGCGTGAATGATATGAGGGGAAACGGCCGTTATTCCCCCTCATCCCCATCTTCATCATCCCACTCCTCATCATCAAAAAAGTCCGGCGGGCCGATGGCAAGCAAATAATTGTAATTCCCTTCGCCCACTTTCCGATTAAGGATGCGGATAATACGGTCTGTATCGTCATAAGGGCCAGAGACAAAAAAAGGTTTGCCCTCTTCGCCGCCTAGCGGTATCTCTAAATTGGCATATTTATCCGGATTTGTCTTACCCAAAACTAGATAAGCATACTTAATATCTTTATCTGGTTTGAAACCGATGCTTTGTGCATAGTTAATCCCTTCTTGGATGATCTTGGCCGCCATATCAACATCGCAGCTTATCATTTCTTGATTATGAGCCATGCGATCTCTGATTTCTTCACGATATTGGCGTGTAGATGTCAATATGCGGCCATACGCGCTTTTGACTCCCAAACAAGCGAGATCTACCAGAAAAACACCGGCAGCAACATCGCCAGATGGCGACTGTCTGGCCACACAAATTTGTGTTAGCTGCATGGGGTCTTGCCATTTAGCAGAGATGATACATTCGAGCAGCGGCCATTCGCTCGACTGCCGTAACAGCCCCTTTTCGCTGGTTGGTTTACCAACAGCTAGTTTTTTACCTGAACCAAATCGTTTTTTTGCCATAAGATTGCCTCCTATTTATTGGGTAAGTGTAATTCAATGGCGGCGTTGCTGAGGACAATTTCGTTTCGTTCGGCGGTTTTGGTTTGGAAGATGATGCGGGTGGGTGATTCCTGCCACATTTCGGTGAGGATGGTTTCGCCGGGGAAAACGTGTTTGCTGAAGCGGGCCTGCATGGTTTTGAAGCGGCTGACATCGTTGGCGGCGAATTGCTTGAGAATGGCGCGGGCGGCAAAGCCATAGGTGCAGAGTCCGTGCAGAATGGGGCGGTCGAAACCGCCGAAGGCTGCCATTTGCGGGTCGGCGTGCAGCGGATTGCGGTCGCCGGAAGAGTTGAGGCGGTAGAGCAGCGCCTGGTTAGGCTGCGTTTGCTGGCGGACAATGGCGTCAGGTTCGCGCTCTGGCGGCAGGTTGATTTTGCCCGATGGCCCCCGGTCGCCGCCAAAGCCGCCGATGCCGCGCACGAAGAAGGAGCTGCGGTTGAGCGCGATTTCGGCGCCTGCTTCGTCCAAGGTGTAGGTTTCCATGAGGATGACGGCGCCGGACCCTTTGTCGTAGATGTGGCTGATGTGGGCGTGGTTGGTGAAGGCGGCGGTAGTGGGTAACGGCCGTTTCAGTTCAAAATACTGCTCCCCATGCACAATCATCATCGGGTTTACGCTGAAACCCGGGATCTCAAACAACTGCGGCAGCAGTTCAAACGGAAACGTAACCGCCATGGTGGGAAAGGCTTTGTGTCCCTTGCCGCTTAGTTCATACACAAACGGCAGTTCCTCCGCGTCCATCGGATCTGCCGCCGCCCCGATGGACAGCGCGTATAGGCTGGTATCTCGTTCGGTGTAGCGGCTTGGGGCGGGGATAAACTGGTAATGGAGGGCTTGATTAACGTCTATTGACATGTTTGAACACCTCTTTTTCAACGCAAAGGACGCAAAGAAGCAAAGGTTTTCTTTCGTAACTATACAGCGCTGTCGAGGGCTGAGCTTGTCGAAGCCCGGTTCCCTATACAGGTAGCCGTCGCCTGAGCTTGTCGAAGGCAGAGGCGGGTGGTGCGCACCGCTTTGGCTTCGACAGGCTCAGCCGCCGCTACACATAGGTTTTAGCAAACACCTGTACAGTTATTTTCTTTCAATCTTTGCCTCTTTGCACCTTTGCGTTAAGTTTTTAATTTTGGATTATTGGCGTGGCGTTCTTTGTCCCGGCCGGTTTTCTTTTCCATATTGCGCTGGAAGGCGGCGGTGAGGTCCACGCCGGTCTGGTTTGCCAGACAGATGAGCACAAACAGCACGTCGGCGAACTCATCTGCCAGGTCGTAGGCTTCGTCGGATTTCTTGAAGGATTGGTCGCCATACTGCCGGGCCATGATGCGGGCTACTTCACCCACCTCTTCCATGAGAACGGCCGTGTTGGTCAGTTCGGAATAATAACGCACGCCGACAGTGGTGATCCACGCATCGATGATTTCTTGACATTGTTTTAGGGTTAGATCGGTCATGATAGTTGTAGAATGACGGCATGAATATAGCAAACTAAGGCGTCATACGTTCCCCCAGCGGTCCCAGAAAAACGTCAATACGCGCCTGGAGCGTTTCAGAGCGCCAGCGCAGACGCAGGTTATCTTGGGTGGCCGATTTGGGCACGATGAAGACCAGATTGCCTGTGGCGCCTTTGCCAGTTTCGATGCTCAGCGGCATACGGACAAGTTGATCTTCATAAGGCAGGGGCGCCTGCCAGGATACGTAAATATTGTTGTGATTATCAACCAGGGTCATGCTTGGCGGCACCACCACCGCGCTGCTTTCATTGGTCACAGTTAAGGTGAGCAGCACATGGACGTAGTTTGGGCTGCTTGGATCTTCATAGGTAAGCAAACCGGCTTGCTGCACTTCAATGCCGACGCCGTTGAGCAGGACCGGATACCCCAGGGAACCAGCAGCAGAGTTGTAGGTTGCCGGAATTTCATTGGCAAGCTCCTCTTCAGGGGGTTGATTGCTGCGACAGGCTGCCAGGATAAACATGACTGCTGCCAGGATGATAATGAACTTTGGATACTTCACAGTTCCCTCCATGGTGTGGGGATGAAGGCCAAAAGACCGGCGCAGCCGATTTTCGGTTTCTTCCTTGCTTGGATTTGATGATCAGTCGCTTTTATGTTAACAATCGTACCCAATTTTTTTAGATCGGCAATGGCAAATCGTTGGCAAGGGCGGCGGTTTGGGCGGTGTCTAAATTGGAGAGTAGATTGATGTGGGTCTGGGCAAAGCGGTGGGCGGCGGCCAGGGAACGGCCGTCTTGTTCATGCGTGAGCGACCATTGGGCGTGGGCTGCCAGCAGCGCCAGTTCCAAAGCGCGCGCCAGGGTGAGGGCGAAGCGGCGGGCGCCGGCTTCCACGGCCGGCTGACCCTGGTTGAGCGTTTGCAGCAGCCAGTTTTCAGCATGGGTAACGGCCGTTACTGCCTTCTGTCCCGCTTCTGCCAATTGGGGATGGGTGGTTGAGCGGGCGCAGTGTTGGACTGTACGTTTTAGAGCTTGCAGCCCTTCGCCTTCCTCTTTGCTCAGGGCGCGCAGGGCGTCCAGCGCCAACACGTTGGTCGTGCCTTCCCAGATGGGCAGCACCTGGCTGTCGCGCAGCAGCAGGGGCAGGCCGGTGTCCTCCACGTAACCCGCGCCGCCAAAGGCTTCCAGCACTTCGCTGGCAGCCGCTACAGCCTGCTTGCCGGTGACAAGTTTGTTGAGCGAGGTCAGCAGGCGCAGCAAATGCCCTTCTTCTTCGCTGAGTTCGCCATTTTCCTCTTTGCCGATCAGTTCCACCACGAAGAAACTAAGCATAAAGGCGGCTTCAAATTCAGCTTGCAGGCCGGCCAGGGTATCAAGATGCAGTGGTTTTTCGGCCAGGCTCGCGCCGAACGCCGCCCGTTTCTGCGCGTAGTCACGAGCCAGCGCCAGACCACGCCGCATGAATGAAACGGCCGTTACGCTGTTCCAGGTGCGCGTCAGTTGCAGCATAGGCACGATGTTGCGTACCCCATTCTCCAGTTCCAGAACCGGGACGGCGGGCGCGCCGTGCAGGTAAAGTTCGGCGGTGGGCACTTTGCGCGTGCCCAGTTTGTCTTTAAGGCGGGCGACTTCGATGTGACGCAGGTTCCCGTTTTCGTCGCGCAGCTCCAGGTAAAACAACGCCAGACCCTTGCCTCCGCCCGGATTGCCTTGCGGTCGGGCCAGGGTAAGGGTCATCTGGCTGGTGGTGGCGCTGGTGAACCATTTGCGCCCGTAGAGCCGCCATTCGCCATTTTCTTGCCGGGCGATGGTTTCTGACTGGCCCACGTCGGAGCCGCCGGTTGATTCAGTCATCCATTGGCCGCTGGTCCAGAACTGGGCCGGATCGCGGCTGGTGAGATGGGGCACGGCGCGGTCGATGAGCGCCTGGTTGCCCGATTTGAGCAAGGTGCGCGCCGCGCCGTCGGTCATCGCCAGGGGGCAGGTGTAGACGTCGGTAGAGGGGTGGAAGAGGTAGGCGCGGGCGAACTGGTTGATGCGGTCAAAACGGCCGTAGTTTCCTTCATACGCCGCGGCGACGACGCCGAATTCGGCCGCCAGTTTTTCGGCGCGCTGCCACACGGGGGTGACAGAGATGTGGTCAATACGGCGGCCCCAGGGATCCCATTGGGTGAGGACCGGTTCGTTGAGGCGGTCGGCAAGCTGTATCTGGTATAGGTCGCCACCGGACAATGCGCCGAGTTCGCGCAGCGCCGGTTCGATGTCGCGCAGGATTTCGGGCGGTAGTGTGCGCCGCAGGTAGGAGGTGAGGACGCGATCCTCAAGGTACTGGTTGCCCAGGGCCGGGGGCGGCTGGTTAAAGGGTTGGAAGTTCATGGGTACTCCTTTTTACGGCTCGACTGAGGGCAGCCAGAGAGTAAAAGCTGCTCCTTGACCGGGGATGGTGTGCAGGGTTAAACGGCCGTTTAGCCGTTCCATAATCTCCTTGCCAATAGCCAAACCCAGGCCGGCGCCCGGGATTGTAAAATCTCTGGCGGCTTCGCCCCGATAGAACAGATTGAAAATCTTGGATTCTTCTTCTAAGACAATCCCCGTTCCGGAGTCTTGTACAACCAGCGTACACCAGGTCTTGTTTTGATGCGTCTGGCTGGCGGTTTGCACCAGAATTTTCCCCTGCTGGGGGGTATATTGCACAGCATTGTCAATAATGGGTTGAACTGCTCTTGCCAGCAAGACTGGGTTCGTCAGGGCGCGAGGCAAATGGGGACATAAATCCATTACCAGAGAAAGCTGTTTCTCTGAAAAGTGACCCTGAAAGGGCGCCAGAATATTCGTGATCAATTGGTTCAAATCCACACTTTCGAGGTCAAATGGACTTGTTTCTAACTGGAGCAGCGACATTTCCAAGAAGCCGGCAATCAATTTTTCTAAACGAGTTGTTTCGTGTTGGATGATAGTGGCGTAATAATCCCGCTTTTCCGGCGATCCTTTCATTAGCAAGTCTAAATAAAGTTTGATGTTTGTGAGCGGAGTGCGTAGTTCGTGACCAATTCTGGAAACAAACTGTTCTTTGATATGGGCCAACTCTTTGATTTCGGTCAGATTTTGTTCCACACAGACAAAACCGGTCAACTCTCCGTCTGTGTTGTGTCGAGGGTGGACGTTGAGGAGGGCGGGGTACAGGCTGCCATCTTTGCGCCGGTTGATCACTTCGCCCTGCCACGCCTTTCCCTGGGTTGTGTTGCTGTCCATCTCAAGGATAACCGCAGCAGAAGTCGTACCTCGCCATAAAGCGGGCGTCTGGTTTAGCATTTCGCTGAATGAATACCCTGTGGTCTTTTCTGTTTGAGCATTGGCATACTGGATGCAGAACTGGGGGTCTGTAAAATAAATGGGGTCGCCCACTTCGTCTAAAATCAACTGCAAACGGGTCCTCTCTTGTTCCAGTTCTTCTGTACGCTGGGCGACGCGTTGTTCCAACAGTCCGGCGTAGGTATAAGTTGCCTGGTGCAGGCTGGCGTTTTCCAAGGCGATGGCTGCCTGGTCGGCAAAAGCCTGTAAGCTGTTCAGCGGTTTATCAGCAAAGGCGTGCGCCTGACGGCTCGACAGATTGATAAAGCCCAATAGTTTGTCTTTGGCGAAAATAGGAGCGCCCATATAGGCTAAAATATGCGCCGTTTCCGGAATGGCGGGCCAATCGTCATAGAGGCGGGTATCGTGGATGATCAGCGGCTGCCGGCTCTTAGCCATGTGGGCCAGGATAGGCATTTGGGTGTATGTGTAGATATGGTTTGGTTTATCGGCGACAAAAAGACCATACTCTGCGTTATGGGAGCCAGCCACGTAGACAGTTTGAGGAGCGAACAGCAGCATCAAACTGATGCGGTTGCTGGCAACGACGCGGTTGGCGCTGTTCAGGATGCTGTAGATAATTTTTTGGAGGTCCAGGGTGCTGTTGAGGGTTTTGGCAATGTCGCTCAGGGCTTCGGCTAAAGCGCGTTGTTCGCGTTCGGCGGCTTCGCTCAAACGCAGGCGTTCTTCCATCTGATAGCGGAACAGGGTGACTTGAATGACGAGGTTTAGTTCGCGTTCGTCAAAAGGCTTCAGAATGTAGCCAAATGGCTCGGCATTGATGGCGCGCTGCATGGTGGGTTCGTCGGCAAAGGCTGTGAGGAAGATGATGGGAATGTTGGTCTGGCTCTGAATCTGGCGGGCGGCGTCAACGCCATCCAGTTTTCCCCGCAGCTTAATATCCATCAGAATGAGGTCTGGTTTGGTGGCCAGGGCCTGTTCTATGGCTTCTTCGCCGGAAGGAACGGTGGCGATAACCTGGCAGCCAAATCGTTCCAGGCGCATTTTGATATCGAGGGCAACGATGTTTTCATCTTCAACGACCAGGATTCGTGGCTGGTTCATGGGGTATTTCCTCGCTAGAGGGCGCTGTAAACGTGATGATAAAGTGGGAGCCGTTTTGGATGTGGACGACGAGATCTCCCTCGAGTTGTTGGACGAGGGTATTGACCAGCTGCAAGCCTAAGGAGTCTGGCTGGCTGCCCAGCAGGTGCGGCGGGATGCCAATGCCGTCATCGATGATAGAGAGAACGAGTTGATCAGGCGGTTGGTTTTTGAGGGAAATGTGGATGGTCCCCTGACGTTGGTCCGGGTAGGCGTGTTCCAGGGCGTTGGAGATGAGTTCGTTGAGGATGAGGCCGCAGGGAACGGCCGTTTCGATGCCTAAATGAGCTTGATCCAAATCAAACAATAAACGAATCCGATTTGGGTTGACTTGATAAGAGCGAAGCAAATAAGTCGCCAGGCTTTGGATATAATCCGAAAGATTTACTTGAGCCAGGTTTTCAGAGCGGTAGATGCGCTCATGGATCAGCGCCATCGAGCGCACCCGATTCTGGCTGTCGCGCAACGCCTGCCATGACTTCGATTCTGGTTCCACAAAGCCGGATTGCAAATTCAATAAACTGGAAATCACTTGCAAATTATTCTTAACGCGATGATGAATTTCCTTGAGCAGCACTTCTTTTTCTTGTAAAGAAGCTTCGATATCGGCTTCAGCCTGTCTCCTGGCAGCCAGGCTGTCTACAAAGACATTAAACCACATCACCAGTTCACCGATTTCATCACTGCCGCGGGCCGGCAAGCGGCTTTCTCCCCCAGACCGGCCGGCCTGCATTTGTTGGAAGCGCGCCGTAATTTGGCGAATAGGCTGTACCACATCTCTGGAGTATATCGAGGCGGCAACGGCGACAAATAAAAAGCTAAAAAACAGCACCCAAAACAAATTTGTTTGCATGGATGCTGCTTTGGCGCGTAAGGTGTTGGTGGGGATTAAACTGATCACCTTCCAATCGCTCAGAGTTGAGCGCGAAAACGTCACCGACATTTCCTGATTGTCGTAATTGCTCAGATATGCGCCATCTTCTTTTGTCAGAAGACTCCCCAAATCGTCTGAGATCGTTTGCCCGATGTGAGCGGGATCCGGATGGAAAATAATCCGGTTTTGCCCGTCCACCACCATCATGTAGGCGCTTTCGCCCAGGTCAACTTTGACAAAATGATCATATAAATCTTCTACGCTGTAATTCACCAGAAAGAGGGCGACCGGTTCTTGCTGGAGGGTGTCTCGATTGATATGGGTGATTACTTTGGCGGCCGTTAATACTTTTTCTTGGGTGGAGTTTTGATTGACGTTGTCTTCTATGCCGCTCCAATGCACGAGCTGGTTGCTGTGCCAGGCCGCATCAAGAATACGGTCGCGCACATCTTGACTGATGTTAGAGGCGTCCAGCGTGTCACCTACGTGGTAATGGGCGCCAGTGAGGGTAAAGATGTCGATGGAGACCAGCCCGCGCAGGTTGGAATATCCGTTGAGGATGTAGCCTATTTGGGCCTGTGTGGACAGGCTTTCGTAAGCGTCGCTGGTACTGCTTGTGTTTGACAAGGCGTTGGTGATGTCTTCAACGCCGGTAATATTGGCAATCAGGCTTTCAATCTCTTCTAGCCTTAAATCCAAATAATCCCGTTGATTGATGACCAACGCTTTGGCAAATAGGACGTATTCTTCTTGCAGAGCGCGAGAGAATGAATGATAGGCGCTGATGCCAACCACCACAAGCGGTATGACGCTGATGAGTATCAGGTAGGTGATAAACTTCTGAGTAATGTTGAGGTGAAAACGTGATTTCAAGCCATTACTCCAGGTTTTCGAGGGTGATTACCTTCACATCGATATAGGTTTCTGGCGGCAGATTGTTTCCGGTTAGAGCCTGGACTGCGTATTGTACCCCTAGGTATCCCTGCTGTGCTGCCTGTTGATCAATGGTCACGGCAAGACGGCCGTTTTTCAAGGCGTCTTGGGCTTCTTGCAGGTTGTCAAAAGCGGCTACCAGGATGCCTGTTTGGCCGTTGTCTTCCAGGTATTTGATGGCGCCCAAGGCCATCATATCGTTGGCAGCGAAGATGGCGCCAATGTCGGGATATTGGATGAACAGATCCCGGGTTGTGTCATAGCCTTCGTCAATTTTCCAGTTGGCCGTTTCCTGGGCCACGACGGTGATGTTTGGATTTTCAGCGAAGGCTTGCAGCGCGCCTCTTTTGCGGTCTTCGGCGTTTTGCGCGCCGCGAATGCCTTCCAGAATGATGACCTGGGTGGGTTCTGTAATCTGGTCGCTGATGTATTGGGCGGACTGGTAGGCGGCTTGTTCGTTGTTGACGCTGATGAAGGGCACGTTAACCAGACCCAGGTTTTGGGAATATTGCGGGTTGAGGCGGTTGTCGATGTTGATGACCACAATACCGGCATCCTGTGCTTCTTTCAAAATGGGGATGAGTTCCAGGGAGTCGCCGGGGGCGATGACAATGGCGTCTACCTGGTCGCGGATGAGCCGGTTGACGATTTCGATTTGTTGTTCGATGGAGGTTTCCTGGGCGGCCGTTTTCACAATGAGTTTAATGCCAAGTTCTTGCTCAGCCCGACGGGCGCCTTTCTCCATTTCCACGAAAAAGGGGTTGGTGAGCGTTTTCATGACCAGGGCGATGACGGGCGGGTTGGCGTTTGGGGTAAAGCTAGGGGTGGAAACGGCCGTTTCTTGCTGCCCTGTCATAGCACATCCTATGAGCAGTAAAATGAGAATCATTAACAAGCTTGTATGTGCGAACTTCATGCGCTTGTTTCCCAAGACCCCTGGTGATGCCCAGGTGAAAATACGGCTGGGCCAGTGAATCCAATGTTCACTTTATTTTAACATAACTGGACCTGTTACGGCGGAAAACGGCCGTTATCCCACCAACTCCTCGCGCAGCGTATTCAGACTGTCTGCCGATACGCCTGCCGCCCCGGTGAGGTACTGTTCGATAGAGCCGTAACGGCTGCGGATGTAGGCAAACGTTTGGCGAAGCTGCTGCGCAGGCGCCAGCAAAACCGGCTGCATCAGCGCCGGGCTGACGCCTGCCCAGCGAGCTTGTTTTAATTCTCCCGCCATCACTGTTTTGATCTGGCTGTAGGACCGGTTGCTCAGGGTATAGTCGGCCACGATGGTTTCTTCCGGGACGCCGAGCACGGCCAAAAGCAAAGCGATGGTGACGCCGGTGCGGTCTTTGCCGGCGGAGCAGTGCAGTAGGGCCGGGCGGTTGGCGGGATCTGCCAACCGCGTGATCATGTCGCCGATGTGGTGGGCGTTGTCGTCGATGAAGGATTCCTGGTAAAGCCGCAGCAGCAGATCGCCGAGGCGGCGGCGGTATTGGTGAAAGATTCGGATGCGCTCCCAACGGGTACCGGCGCTGCTCAAGGGGCGCAGCAAATGTTGGATGCCGCCGTTTTCGGGCAGCCGGTCGGGGTCTTGGGCGGATTCATGGCTGGAGCGCAGGTCAAAAATCAGCCGGATGCCCAGGTCTTGGAGAAACGCAAAATCGGCGGTTTGCAGGTGCGCCAGGGTGCCCGAACGGTAAACCTGCCCCCAGCGCACGAAACGGCCGTTTTCCGTGCAGTAGCCGCCAATATCCCGAAAGTTGAGGCTGTTAGGCACGGGCAGAAACCGTTCGGCGGCGATCCAATGATCATCCGGCGTGAATTGCAGCACGAAATAGGGGCGCAGGGTGTGAGGCAGCGGCGGCACGACGACGGCGCTGGCGCCGGTGACGGCGGCCCACAAGCGGGCGTTGTCGTCGAAGACCGGTGTGTCGTTGGCATAGATGAGGATAGTTTCGGGGAACTGCTGCCATTGAATGTGGAAACGGCCGTTTGTCAGGCGGTTGACGCTGGCTTTCTCAGGCGGCAGGATGATCAGGCTTTCCGCTTCCAGAGTGGCGTGGGGTGAATGGTTTTTCCGCAGGGTCCATTGTGAAATCATGAGGCGTATTGTAAGGGGGAACGGCCGTTTCTTTAGTGAATCCTTACCATACCCTCAAATTCCTAATTTTTACGCGCTCTCATCGGGGCTGAAAACAATTGATCCATTGTGCGTGGATCTATGCTGATATTCCTTTAGAGAGTCAGGCATTCACCAGCCAATTCATCACTTCGCTTTCTGTGGGCACGCGCCCGGCGGAAACCAGATGTTCATTGATGACCAGACCTGGCGTCTCCCGCACGTTGTACGCCATGATTTCGCCGTAGTCATCCACCTTTTGCACGTCTGCTTGAACACCGATGCGATCTGCCGCCAGTCTGACAACTTGTTCCAATTTGGTGCAGTTGCTGCACCCTGATCCCAATACCTTCACTGTTAACATAATAGTTCTAACCTCATTTACTATGTTTTACTTCAACATTAGTTGAAATAGCTATTAAAATATAATAATGTCCACCTTGGTTTGGTAGTGTCATTTGTCATCAATACCCGCAAATCCTGTCATTTTATTGGAAATGGCGACTCACAGACGGTATAAATCAGGTATGACACACTATTTGCCTCCAAACATTGATCCTGACCAGGTGCAGATTTGCCTGGGCTTGTTATCGGACACCCACATGCCGGCGCGCTGGCCTGCGCTGCCACCGCTGCTGCCAGCGATATTTGCCGGGGTGGACCTTATCTGTCATGCCGGCGATGTGGGCGAATTGTGGGTGCTGGACGAACTGAGCGGCATCGCGCCGGTTGTCGCTGTGCATGGCAATGATGAGCCACCCGACACGCCCGGCCTGCTGCCGGAAAAGCAAATTGTAGCTGCTGCCGGTCACCGGCTTCTCATTTGGCACAGCCATTATGCCGACCGCATTGACGAAATGGAATCGAGACGCGCTCCGGAAATGCGCCCCAAACTGGAGCGCATTGCTCGCCATGGCAAACGGGTCGGGGCCAACGTGGTGCATTTTGGGCATTGGCACATTCCCCTGGTATGCGAAATTGAAGGGGTGACGTTGGTGAATGCGGGCGCTTTTGCCAGCGGCAACTTGATAACCTGTCAACTGGTGCAGACGGTGGCGCTGTTGTTTGTCCTGAAAAACGGCCGTTTCCACATCATCCACATCGACGTCAACAGTGGGCAACCTTTTCAGCCTGCTGACATTACTGACACCGATTTTCTGACTGCCATGAAGCCGTTTAGCCGCTCCATCCTGGACCCGGCGCTGCAAAGTCAGCAGGCCCTTTTTCAACAAGAACCAGTGTTACAAACAGCGCTGTGGCAGTTAGCTCCAGCCTGTTGGTGGGGCGATAAGGATGTCATTTCTAAAGGGGATGTGATAACGGCCGTTCAGACCTCCTCTCCGCTCCCGCTAAACCTCCATCAAATCCTAACCGCTCTCCACTCCGACGAATGACCAAAACCCCGCCGCTTTGCTGTTCTGCAACTTTTAACTTGACACCGCCGCCGCCTCGCGCCAAACTTACCCCCTATGATAAAAGCACTGATTTTCGACTTTGACGGTTTGATTTTTGACTCAGAAATGCCAGATTATCTTTCCTGGAAAGAGACGTATGAGGCGCACGGTGTCGAGCTGCCGCTGGACGTCTGGCTGCACAACATTGGCTCGATCAACTTCTTTGATCCCTATGCCACGTTGGAAGAATTAGTCGGCCACCCGCTTGACCACGAGGCGGTGGCAGCCGCCCGGCTGCGGCGAGATGAGGAACTCAGGGCGCAGCAGTCCATCATGCCCGGCGTGTTGGCTTACCTGCACAGCGCCAGACAAATGGGCCTGAAAACGGCCGTTGCTTCCAGTTCTTTGCATTCGTGGGTTGATCCTATGTTGGATCAACTGGGTATCGCCCACCTGTTTGACGCGGTTTGTGGTCGGGATGACGTGGGTGATGTGGCTAAGCCGGACCCCGACGTTTACCTGGCGGCGCTGGCGGCGCTACATGTAAACGCTGATGAGGCGCTGGCCCTGGAAGATTCGCCCAATGGTGCAAAAGCGGCGCGGGCCGCCGGTATTTTTTGTGTTGTCGTGCCCAACGAACTCACCAGCCAACTGGCATTTGACCAACCCGACTACCGCTTAAATTCCCTGGCCGCTATGCCGCTTAAGCAGTTGTTGGCTCACGTTTCGGCCAATGGCGCACCGTTTTTGAACAGCAATGCGCGGCGAATCCGCGAATTCCACGCGGCGGTTGGAGCGCCGCTGCCCTTGGCGCTCACCTTGCGCCACGCCGACCACCTTGCTTTGCGCCATAAATTGATCGAAGAGGAATATGAAGAGGTAACGGCCGTTTACCAACAAATTATCGCTGCCCAACAAAATGGTCACGCACTCGATCCCGTGGAAACCCTCGCTCCCCTCGTCCACGAACTGGCCGATCTGCTCTACGTTGTCTACGGCGCCATTGAATCCCTGGGCATAGACGCCGACGCTGTCTTCCGTGAAGT
>JAWOGU010000507.1:0-2520 GCA_046496595.1 Chloroflexota bacterium | reverse complement strand
GAAAACTATTCCGGCTACGGCCGCAGATCTTGGCGTGGTCAGCCTTGGGTCTAGTTCTTGTTTCATCATGATCGTTTCCAGCACCGGTTATCAGCCAAGCAGACCAGTGATCCCCTTGTAGGAAAACCACAACCCAAAAATGAACGAGGCGGTCATGACGATGACACGATTGTTGCGTTCCAGCCAATCCTGCGCCGTTTGCAATGGCTTGGCCGCCCGCTGCGGCGCAACGGCATAGAACAGAATCGGCGGCAGCACCAGGATTTGGGTGGTCAGAATATAAAACAGATACAGACTCACGCTGGCAGACCTGCCCAATTCAGCCTGGGTAATGATGCTGATCGCCGACAGGGTAAACACCCACTGCTTGACGGCAATCGCCACAAAGATCGCCCCCGCGCCGATGGCCCGCACTCCTGTCATACTGCTGATACCGGCCATCCATTTGGGCGGCGGTTCGTCCGGGTCTTCTTCTTTGCGCCATTTTTTGAAGGCTGTTACCAACAGCAGGAGACCGATCACCAGCAGCAGGGTGGAGGCGATCAGTTGTTGGCCGTCTCCGCTATTGGCGGCCATTGCTGCCCCCAGGATTACGCCAAACAATACACCTTGCGCCAACCGCATCCCCAAGCCGCCAGAAACAAAGGCGACAGCTTTCCCCAAGCCGCCTTTGCTTTGCAACAGCAGCAGCACAATGATGGGGTAAAGCGGCACCACGGCCGCCCCCACCATCACCGGCAGTAGTTCACGCAACACATCGCTCATAGGATTCCTTTTTGCTTAAAGATGCGACGCACTTCAAAAGTGCGTCGCATCTTTAGTGGTAAGTTTTTACGGTGTGACGATGTTAAACCAGAATTCAAAGGTATCGAGCAGGGAGAGGAATTCGACCAGTTTTGCCGGGTCGCCAGCAATGCGGGCTTCGCCAACGGCCGTTTTCTCGGCCAACGTCGCTTCTCCCAACACAATCTCATTCAGGGCGGCGCGGGTCATGGTCAGGGTGGCGTCGGCTTGGGTGGACTGCTTGCCGTTGGCGTAGTTCAGGACGCAGTTTTCCACCACCAACAGATATTGCTCGCCGGTGTCGGTGAAGTTGGCGTTGAAGACAAACTTCTTGCCCGCCGCGTTGGGGCCAATGAGGCGCACCGCCAGCAAGTCGAAGAACATCTCCAGCGACATCGCCTTGATCACATCCGGGCTGGCTGTCTTGGGCGCGCCGAGGTCCAGCACGCCATCACGCAGCTCTTTGGCCGCGCTGAGGTAGAAGTTGCGCCACGGGCCAGACTCTGCCTGATAGCCCAACTGCTCTAGGGCATCGGCTTGCAGGTCGCGGGCCGCTTTGTTGTCCGGGTCGGCAAAGACGAGGTGATTGACGACTTGCGCCACCCAGCGGTACTCACCCTTGGCGAACGATTCCCGCGCTTTCGCCAGCAGGTTTTCCGCCCCTCCTATGAATTCGACATATTTTTGCCCGGCGGCCTGCGGCGGCAGCGGGTGCAGGGTGGCGGGATTGCCGTCGAAGAAACCGAGATAATGCTGGTAGACCGCTTTGACGTTGTGACTGACAGTGCCATAGTAGCCCCTGTTGTACCAGGCGTTGAACAGGTCGGCCGGGAGTTGGCTCTCGACGATTTCCGGAATTTCCAGCAGGGTGTAGCCCTGATTGGCCAGGCGCATGGTCTCGTCGTGGAGATATTTGTACATGTCGCGCTGTTTCTTCAGGTAGTCGAGGCCCGCTTCCGCCCCCCAGGTGGGCCAGTGGTGGGAGGAGAAGATGGTGTCGTAACGGCCGTTAAACAGCCCAATCGCCTCGTCAATGTAATGTGCCCACACTTTGGGGTTGCGCACCTGCGCCCCGCGCAAGGTATAGAGGTTGTGCATGTTGTGCGACACATTTTCCGCCATGCACAAGGCGCGGCGCTCGGGAAAGAGGAAGTTCATTTCGGCCGGGGCTTCCGTGCCAGGGGTCAGTTGGAACTCAATTTCCAGCCCGTCTATCACCATTCTCTGACCGGTGTGGGTGATGGTGTCGGTTGGCTCGATGAGGGTGGGGACGTCGACTGAAGTGGTCTGCCCCAGACCAGCGCCCACCTGCCCTGTGGGGTCTTTGGGCAGCAGATTGCCATACATATAGCTGGCGCGGCGGCTCATCACATTCCCGGCAATAACGTTTTCGCTGATGGCGTATTCCATAAAATGGTCTGGAGCGATGACCTTCACCTGCCCAGACTGCACATCGGCCTGGGAAATGACCCCTTTCACGCCGCCCCAGTGATCAATGTGGCTGTGGGTGTAGATGATGGCGACGATGGGTTTGCGGCCGAGGTGTTGGTAGACCAGTCCCATGCCCGCTTCGGCGGTGCGCGGTGTGATCAGCGGGTCTACCACCAGGTAACCGCTGTCGGTTTCGATGATGCTCATGACGGATAGATCGAAGCTGCGAATCTGGTAAATGCCGTCAACCACTTTGAATAGGCCATGGTCGTTGGCATTCAGGCGAGACTGCCGCCACAGGCTGGG
>JAWOGU010000400.1:0-19351 GCA_046496595.1 Chloroflexota bacterium | reverse complement strand
GGCCGCCTCCAGGCGCACCGCATTGGGCACGATGAGCTTATGGGTATAGCCTTGTTTTTCACTGAGCGGATCACCGCCCTGGATGCGTTCTTGCGAGTAACGAATGGCGCGTTTGAGCGCTGCCCAACCCGCGCCCATGCCGAACGCGCCCACCATCAGGCGGGTATAGCCAAACACCGCCTGCGCCTGCGCCAACCCCTGTCCTTCCACGCCGCCAATCAGGCGGTCGGCGGGCACGTACACGTCCTCCAGGAAGAGGGCGGCGGTATTGCTGGCGCGAATGCCATGTTTGTCTTCCGGCTTGCCTTTGGTGAAACCAGCCACCTCTTTGTCCACAATAAACCAGGTGGGACCGCCCGGAGCCAGCGCCAGAATGGTGTAAAGATCGGCCACGCCACCGTTGCTGATCCACTGCTTCTGCCCTGTAATTTTGTAGCCGACCACTGCGCCATTTTCTGCAACGGGTACTGCTTTAGTCGTCATGGCGGCCAGGTCGGAACCGGCTTGCGGCTCGGTCGCGCCGTAGGCCATGAGCAGTGCTTCTTCGGCCACTCTGCCCATCCAAAGCGCCTTCTGTTCGGGGGTGCCGCCCACACGAATCGGATCGGAGCCGAGGAAAGTTGCCAATACGCCGGTAGCAATACCCAGGTCAATGGAGGCCATTAATTCGGAAATGCGGTAAATATCGTAAGCGCCTCCGCCCAAACCACCGTATTCTTCCGGAATAAATAATAAGTGCAGCCCAAACTGCATGGGGTCGTACAGTTCTTGCAGCACATCCGCAGGGAACCGATCTTCATGATCTAGTTTTAGCAAAAAATCAGGCGTTAATTTATCCTCGCCATACCGTTTGAGGGTGTCGAGAACCATATCTCGTGTTTCTTGATCTAATCCTGCCATAGGGGCCTCCTTCTACACGAATAACGAATTTTTCCTTTGCACGAAGATTTCCGTGGATACCTATACGAAAAAGCCTTGAACGCAACTTCTCGCTACTTCGGAGAAAACGAGGCTTGAGCTTGTCGAAGGCCGTTGGTTCGGCTTAGGCCGTTGGTTTCGACAGGCTCAACCAACTCCGCCATGGTTTATTGAGATGACATCTTTGAACTTGTGCAGACTTGACGGCAAGTTTTACTTATTTGGCATATTTGTGCCTTTTTTGAACGCATTGGATTTTTACTGGCTGCGATGCACACGCTGTTGACAATCTATTTTTAGTTGGCAAATAAAAAGCATCCATCAGCATTTTGGTAAATGCCAATGGATGCTCCCCGAATATGTTAGGTTATATCGACTAAGTCTCTTGATGCCTTCGACAGGCTCAGGCATCAAGAGACTTAGTCGATACAAAAATTATTGCTCTTGCCTGATGTTCATTGTAATACAGGCAAAAAAGTAATAGGAGTGACAAATGTAATGTGTTTTTTGTGAAATAAGGTACAAGTATGGCAACGGCAAGAGATTGCAAGAGGAAAAAGAGGTGCCCCCGCCAGGACTCGAACCTGGGCTCCCGGCTTCGGAGGCCGGTACTCTATCCTCTGAGCTACGGGGGCAAATGGCGTGTGGGATTCTGCCACAGGGGTGGGTAAATGTCAAATAGACTGGAGGGTGCAACCTTCTCAGGTTTGTATTTCATGATTAGGAACAGGACTTTTATAACAAATAGGGATTACTTTCCGTTGCATAGGATAATCTGCCTATTATCCCATGCAGGTTTATCATAGGATTCTCACAAATGATCATGACAAAATACAGGGTGACATGTGACATTAATCAGTACACATAAGATACGAAAGTATGAGACAATGCCCGCGATTTTGGCTACTTTTCAAAACCGCCTGACAGACTGCGAGCATGTTCGGTGGGGGCTGCATTTTAAAAACCCATATCCCACTCCTACTGAATGGATTCCTCTGATGGAATTCTTGATACCGGCGTTTGCAGAACGGCCGTTTTGGTGAAAGCGGGATAACCCTTAAAAATATTGAAGGCTGACTCGTCCGCTTTCCCATCTGCCCCCAGACTATGAACTGCTCGGCCACCTGTATGCGGTACCAGGATGGATTGGGATATTGCTCACTGCAATACTCATCGAGGAGAATTCACCATGTTCATGAAAGGGATAGAACCATTCGAGCAAATCATGATTTATTCCGTGCTCGTAATGGCAATTGTAGCGCTCCTGTATGCCTATTGGCTGGCGCGTAAAACCTTTGCCGCAGACAAAGGGACGCCGGAAATGCAGCGTATTTGGGGCTATATTCGGGATGGGGCTAACACCTATCTGCGCACGCAGATGAAGACCATCGCCATCTTGATTGTTGTTCTGACCATCGCCTTGTTTTTAAGTGTGGCTTTGGTACCGCCAACAGGGGAAGCCAACGAGCTCTTCTGTGGTCATGCGGTAGAAGAAGCGCTTGTCGCTAACATTGCCGCCAATACCTCTCTTTCCGCAGCACAAGTCACCACATTATTAGAATCGCAAACGGCGCAAGAAATAGCCCACGCCAATGGGTATAACACCCTGAAACCGGATCGGGTGGCGGCTTCGGTTGCCTGCGAGCCGGCCGTGTGGTGGGTCGCCACAGCCCGGGCTTTGGCCTTTGTCATGGGCGCCACGTTCTCGGCTACAGTCGGTTTTGTGGGTATGAACATGGCGGTGCAAGGGAATGTGCGCGTCGCTTCTGCCTCCAACCGCAGCTTCAAAGAAGCGCTGACCATTGCGTATCGTTCCGGCACCATCACCGGTATGCTCACAGATGGGCTGGGCTTGCTGGGTGGCACCTTCATCTTTGTATTGTTTGTGAAGGCAGCGCCGGACGTGCTGCTTGGCTTTGGCTTTGGCGCGACGCTCATTGCGCTGTTTATGCGAGTGGGCGGCGGCATTTACACCAAAGCGGCCGACGTAGGCGCTGACCTGGTAGGTAAAGTGGAAGCCGACATGGACGAAGATGACCCGCGAAATGCGGCCGTTATCGCCGACCTGGTGGGCGACAACGTGGGTGACTGCGCCGGTATGGCTGCCGACATCTTTGAGTCTTATGAAGTGACGATTGTTTCCAGTTTGATTTTGGGTCTAGCGCTCACGGCGATGACCGGGGAATTATTCTGGATTATTTTGCCGCTGCTGGTGCGTGGTGTGGGCGTGCTCAGTTCTATTGTTGGCACGTATGCCGTGTCGCTGTGGAATGTGGATGACGCCGAAGAAGCGATGTTCAAGAGCTACGAGCTTTCCAGCGGTATCACGATTATTGCCACATTCTTGTTGGCTGTTTTTTATGCGGGGCGGCAAGATCCCAGTCCCGTAACCGGCAACCTTTCGCATTTATCCCTGGGTTCATTGGTGGCTGTGGGTGTGGCCCTGGCTGTGGCGTTTAATCCGCTGACAGCGAAGGCTACCAGCGCCAACAGCGGCCGGGTGCAGAGTATTGCCAAAGCCACGAATTTTGGTCCGGCGCTGGTTATTTTGGAGGGGTTGTCTCTGGGCTATCTCTCCAGTGTATGGTCGGTATTGGTGATTGCTGCCAGTATAGGCGCGGCCGTTGTGGTGTATACGGTGATTTTCCCGGTGGCGTGGTATGGCTGGGCAATTACTCTGGGCATATTGGTTGCCATCGGTTTCATTGCGCGCGGCGTGATGAAAAAAGAGATTGTCAACGGTCTCTTCTTTGCCATGTGGACGATGGTGGCGGCGCTGTTCCTGGTTAGTATGCAGGGTGAAGCCATCGGTACAGGCAATGCGGTGACGTATATTTTGTTTGGCGTGTCACTGATTGGCGTGGGTATGCTGTCGCATACGGGCAACAATGTCAGTATGGACACGTTTGGTCCTATCTCAGACAATGCCAATGGCATTGGCGAGTTGGCCCGTGAAGATTTTACGCCCGAATCGCGACAGATTATGGCGGACCTGGATGCAGCCGGTAACACGACCAAGGCGATCACAAAAGGTGTGGCGATTGGTTCGGCTGTGATTGCGGCGCTGTCACTCTTTGGGGCGTTCTTTACGGATATTGAGCGGGTGATGCCGGAAGCGCGCATTGATTCGTTTGAGCGCGTCATTAACCTGGCGGATCCGACTGTATTCATTGGTTTGATGCTGGGCGGAGCACTGCCCCTGTTGTTTGGCGGCCTGCTGATTAAGGCTGTCAATCGGGCTGCGGGCCAGATTATGGCGGAAGTGCGGCGGCAGCTGCGTATTCCGGCGATTTGGAATAAAGAAGAAACGCCGGATTATACGCGAGCGGTGAGCATTTCCACCAAAGCGGCGCAGACTGAACTGATTCCGTTGGGTCTGATTGCCATTTTGTCGCCGATTGTGGTGGGGCTAGTGTTGAAGGAGCAGGCGTTGGGTGGTTTCCTGGCCGGTGTGATTTTGGTCGGGCTGCTGCAAGCGGTGTTTATGGCGAACGCTGGCGGCGCCTGGGACAATGCCAAGAAGTATGTGGAAGATGGCAATTATGGCGGCAAGAACAGTGAAAACCATAAAGCGGCTGTTGTCGGTGACATTGTGGGTGATCCGTTGAAAGATACGGCCGGACCGGCTTTGAATCCGATGATTAAGGTGATCAATCTGGTGGCCTTGATTGTAGCGCCTATTGTGGTGCGGTATACGAACCTGACGCTGGGGATCAGCCTCTTTGTGGCAGTTTGCATTGGCCTGATTATTTGGTCGGTGATGCGCAGTGACCGCCAGGATAATACGGTAGATGAGGCGATGCAGGAGAAGCCGATTACATTTTCGACGCCAGCGGATTAGGAGCAGCTAGCTGTTGGCTTTTAACTGTTGGCTGTAAGTTGTGAGTGAGCCGGGTATGAAGACGAGGGTCTTTGTACCCGGTTTTTTTATAAGAGGGGCAGGGTGGCAGAGTGGCAGGGGGGCAGGCTGATGAATTCTGAGAATGGGGATGGTTCATGGTATAGTTTTGGCCTGGAGGATTGTTATGAAACAGCCGTTTTCCCTTTTCATATGGGTGGTGATGCTGCTGGTAACAGCGTGCGGGCGGGTGGAACCCACGGCTACGCCCTTTTCCCCCACGCTGGCAGCGCCAACAGCGAGGGCAGCCATGCCTACGCTGGCTGCAGCGACCCCGGCTGTTATCCCCCTGATCCCCACCGCTGCACCCACCTGGACGCCGCTGCCCACAACGGCCGTTCTGACGCCTCCCCCCCTGGTAAACAATCATTTCCAAAACCTGCGTTTCGCTGCCAGTCCGGGAGGATCGCCCCAGGCTGTTTTCCCGGTAGGGACGGGAGAAGTGTTTGCCGTGTGGGAATACAGCGGCATGAATGACGGCGATTTTGTGCAGCGCGTCTGGCGCTACAACGGCGACAGTTGGCTGAACAAGGAAGAAGTATGGGATACGGCCGTCCGTGGCTCCAGCGGAACCATCACCGACGTGTCGATTTACGGCGAGGTGATTGGCGGCCTGGCGCCGGGCGAATACCAGTTGGATTTATTTGTCAACGGCGGCTGGCAAACGGGCGGCAGTTTTACCGTTTTGCCTCGACCTGAGGCGGGAGAACCTGTTTTCAGCAAGCTCCATTTTGCCGCCGGTCCGAACACGTCGGCGCAAACCAGTTTTCCGGCAGGCATTCCGCGCGTGTATGCCATTTGGAATTACCACAACATGGGCGTCAGCGACGTGGTGAAGCGGGAATGGACCTTAAACGGTGCGGTGTGGCTGGCGCGGGAAGATACCTGGGATTATTTCCATTACGGACCGGACGGCATGGTAACGGACGTATCGATTTACGATTTTGAGAGCGGGCTGCCCTCTGGCAGCTATATGATGGCGGTGTATTTGAACGGCGCAAAGCAGTTGGAAGGGGCGTTTGTGATTGGGGAGTAGTGGGTGGGGAAACGGCCGTTTGGCCTTCATCGGTACGACTTCCATGAAGATAGCGGGGATTGGGGGATGAGGAGATGGGACTTCTTGAAAAAACCCCTAATCTCCTAATCCCCGCCTTTTTGTTTTCGGGATCCACGATCAATCTGATTTGATGACAAAAGGCAGAAATATCTGCCAACCTGGTGCTTCGGGCTGGACGATGGTGGTCAGGATAGATCGGTTCAAACTGAGGTCAAGGTCGGGTTGGTAGGCAAGAACGTCGATGGTGTTGGTGAGAACGGCCGTTTCTGTCAGATTTGCCTGGATTTGAATCGTGAAAGAAATTTGCGCCCCATCCGTTAAATCAGCCAAAGCACAAACCAGTTCCGTGATGCCAATACAGGTGGCAGGGGCAGCCAGCACGGTGACATTGGCCGGCAAGGTATCGGTTAAGACCACTTGCGTGGCGGTGGTCGCGGCATGGTTGGTGACGGTGATGGTATAGGTCAGCGTTTCCGCAGGGGCAATGACCGCAGACGAGGCGCTTTGAGTGACCTCCAGGTTGACGGATTCCACATCGTGGCAAGCAGGTTCTGTGAGCCACGGCTGGTAAAGGACGCTGCCGGTTACGGCGTCGCCTGAGCCTGCGCCCATGCCAGAGGGGCCATCAGCCGCCCCCCACCAGGTGTAACGCGCATCAAGCCAGCCAGACCCTTCATGGCGTAAGCCAGCGACGGCATTGCCTGCCAGCGAATTATAGGCCAACATGACAGCGTCCTGGGCGTTTTCGTCTACAAATATGCCGCTGCCTAAATTGTTGGTGAGGGTGCTGCAAATGGCGGAGACTGAACCATTCAGAATGGAAAGTCCGTTTTGTTGTGAGCAATTAATGGCGGCGTGAGCCAGTTCTGCGCTGCCGCCATTGACCACGATACCGTGCCACGGATAAGTATTCGTGGTAACTGACGTGAATGTGATGGGCTGAGAGGGCGTGCCGATGGCTTCTAAACGGCCGTTTACATCAATGCCGCCTCTTTCCATATACAAGGAAACCCCAGGCTCTACAGTCAAAGTGATACCAGCAGGTATCACAAAATTGCCCCAATCGTTATTCCAAAAGTCCACCAGATATCCTTCTAGCCCTGGTTGCGTTTTGAGAGTTGTGTTTCCCCCTAGTGAAAAATTGTCATCAAATTCCCGGAGAATAATGCGGTTGCTGCCGCCATTATTGGCAAATGTCACATCATCCAATTCCACTAAATGTAATGCAGAATCATATATTTCCATTCCCGTGTATAAACTAGACCGGGTGATGGTATTTTCTATTTTTGTGATTGGGGCGCCCTCTTCTGAATAGATAGAAAAATTCCAATCAGCATACTGCACCACCGCATTATTTAAATGCGCACTGCCCATTCCGTTATTACCACCAATAAAAATTCCATACCACTCACCAGGAATGGCACTGGCAACTGAAGTGAATGTGATGGGGTTTTCTGGTGTGCCGATAGCTTCTAAACGGCCGTTTACATCAATGCCGCCTCTTTCCATATACAAGGAAACCCCAGGCTCTACGGTCAAAGTGATACCAGCAGGTATCGCAAAATTGCCCCAATCGTTATCCCAAAAGTCCACCTCATATCCTTCTAGCCCTGGTTGCGTTTTAAGAGTTGTATTTCCCCCTAATGAAAAATTGTCATCAAATTCCCGGAGAATAATGCGGTTGCTGCCGCCATTATTGGCAAATGTCACATCATCCAATTCCACTAAATGTAATGCAGAATCATATATTTCCATTCCAGTGTATAAACTAGACCGGGTGGTGGTATTTTCTATTTTTGTGATAGGGGCGCCCTCTTCTGAATAGATAGAAAAATTCCAATCAGCATATTGCACCACAGCATTATTTAAATGCGCACTACCCATTCCGTTATTACCACCAATAAAAATTCCATACCACTCACCAGGAGTGGCACTGGCAACTGAGGTGAACGTGATGGGCTGAGCGGGTGTGCCGATGGCTTCTAAACGGCCAGCGATGTCAAACCCTGAATTTGTATTTGCCATCACCATAACGCCCGGTTCAACCGTCAACGTGACGCCTTCGTTAACAGTAACTACGCCGTTTAAAATGTATGGACTGCCAGCCAATGTCCAGGTAGTGTTGGTAATAATAGGACCGCTGACGTTGACCGACGACACATTTCTTGCCTGGACATCCTGGGTCAACAAGATAAACAAGCTCGTTACAACAGCAAATGAAATAAACAAAACAGTACAAACAGTGATGATACGATTGATTGATTTCATGGAACGGATTCCCCTCTAATAAGGCTCAAGATTTAACGAACAGGAGATAGAATACCGCATAAAAACGAGATGGCGCAAGTGACAAACGGCCGTTTCCCCCTGCCAAACGTCACAAATAAAAAAGGACTGGCGCTGCTCTGCCGCCAGTCCTTTTTTACTGTTCACTGTAAACTGTCCACTGTTTACTGACTACGGGGTTTCTAACTGCTGCAAAGACCAGTCGTCAATAAACCAGCCATTGTTTGACTGCTCATAGCGGTTGCGGAACGCGCCGCCCAGACGTATCGTCTGCGCCGTATCCAGCGTAAAATCATGCGTGATCGTGTTTTGATTGCCCACGTTGGTGCCGGCCCAGCCGGTGCCGCCGCCGCCCACAATCACCCGCGCCTCAGCGGACGTGGGATCCCCGTTGTAGACTTTGACACCGGCGCTGTAGCCGGAAACCGAGTCGGGTACAAAGCGAATCGTCAGCCGGTAGGTACCGGGCTGTAAGGCGACGTCACGGAAAATGGCAAAGCTGGTAGGCGCATCCCCTTTAAATGCCTTAATGGTTTTCGCGCCGTCAAGTACAAACAGGCTTTGCTCTGCCGGAGGCAGGTCCGCAGCCTGCAAAAGCCGCACTTCCGGCCGGAAAAAACGGCCGCCGCTGCCTTGATTGTTGGCTCCTTCATCCGCAGAAAATGACCAGCCGTTGGGCAGCTGCCACTCAGAGACGCCCTGGAAGAAGTACCAGTCTTCTTCAAAGGAAGGGTTAGGAAGCAAATTGACGCCTACCGGCGCGGCCGGCTGCGCCGGATCGGCGGCGGCGGTTGTTGTCGTGTCGCCTGACCAGCCAGGAATGAGCAGCTCTTGTCCCACGGAGATGATGTTGGCGTTAGCCAGGTTGTTGGCCGCCATAATGGCTTCTTCGCTGGCGCCGGTTTTAAGGGCGATGCCGGACAGGGAATCGCCGGTACGCACGGTGTAGTAACTGCCTTCAACCGGCGTGGGTGAAGCAGCCGGTGTCGGTTCCAGGGTGGGTTCCACAACGGCCGTTTCTGTGACGGCGGCAGTGGCTTCAAGGGCCGGGTCCGGAGTAGGCGTGGCGACCATCACCACTTCTACGATGCGGGTCACTTCCACCACTTTTTCGATGGTAACGGACTGAGGCACAACCCGGGTTACTTCCACCGTCACCGGGAACTGCTCTGTCACCACGCGGGTGACTTCCACCGTTTCCGGGGCGACCGTGCAGGCGGTGAAAACGGCCGTTGCCAACAGAAAAAACAAGATCATCCGATTACGATTTATCATTACCTTTTTTCAACTCCTCAACTATTTTAGATTGGACCAATCTCCAAGATTGGTCCAATCTGTATGGTTCCTAAAGGGGCGCCTGTGCCCACGAACGACCAATTCTAGCATGTTTCAAGCAGACGCCAGCCTACTACTTGCCCACAAGAACAAACTTCACCGGATTTTAAGATAAATCGTGGTATCCGTACCCCGAAGTCCGTCATCCGTTTTCCGCTGCCGCCCACTAGAGGCAGCCCCTTACGGATTACCGATTACGGTTAGTAGCCCAATGGGACAAATTTCATAGGCAATTCGTTTTACCTGTGTGGTGAAACAAAGGATAATAGGGGGTTTGTTTTTATTCACGACAAACTCGAGGTTTCTATGACAACAGCAATCTGGCGGCGTGGTTCTGCGGTTATTCCGGTGGAACATCGCCGCAATTTCTTTCATTTATATATGGACATTGCCTGGTTCGGTGTGCTCAATGCCAGCGCCATTTCCTTTATGGCGGTGTATGCCACCCGACTGGGCGCCACCGGCTGGCAGCTTGGTTTGCTGGCCGCCGCCCCGGCTGTTATCAGCCTGGTAGCAACCCTGCCAGCGGGCCAATGGCTGCAAAAACCAGGCTCTATCAGCCGCAAAGTTTTTTGGACAGCGGCAGCCAACCGCCTGTTTTACGCCGTCTGGATATTTTTACCCCTGTTTCTGCTGCCCAACGCGCAGGTACAGGCGATGATCCTGGTGGTGTTTTTGATGAGCGTTCCCGGCACGGCGCTGGCAGTGGGCTTTAACGCCATGTTTGCGGCGGCGGTACCGGTTGAATGGCGCAGCCACGTAGTGGGCATTCGTAATGCGCTGCTGGCAGTGACGTTCATTGCGGTTTCTCTACTCTGCGGCTGGCTGCTGGATACGCTGCCGTTTCCGGTGGGCTATCAGGTGGTGTTTGCCATTGGTCTGTTGGGGGCGGTGATGAGCAGTGCGCACCTGTGGTTTGTGCGTCCGCTGGACGAGGCTAATTACGTGCCGCGCCATCATGCAAGCGTGGGCGACCTGGCCCGGCCGGGTTCCGGGCGGACGTGGCTGGGTGGGTTCAGAACGGCCGTTTCCGATTGGCGTTTCTTATTGAATCGGCAAGATCAGGGCTTCGTGCCGTCCATCAAACATCTGGATCGCGCTTATTTGTGGGTCTTGGCGGCGATGTTCTTCTTCCATCTGACCCAATATCTGCCCATGTCTTTGTTTCCTTTGTATTGGATCAACCATCTGGCGCTGTCCGACCAGGATATTGGCCTGGGCAATGCTGTGTTTTTCGCCGCGGTGTTGCTGGCTTCCATGCAGTTGAGCCGCCTGCACAAGCGCTTTAGCAACCGGCAGTTATTGATTGCCGGGGTGTTGGGCATGAGCTTATATCCACTATTAACGGCCGTTACCCGTGATCTCGGTCTCTTCCTGGTCGTCTCCGCCATGGGCGGCCTCACCTGGGGGCTGGTTGCCGGCAGCCAGGCCAACTATCTGTTGGAACGCATTCCCGAGAACAGCCGGCCCGCCTACCTGTCCTGGTATCACCTGACGCTCAATGCGGCGGTGCTCATCGGCTCCCTCAGCGGTCCGTTTCTAGCCGAATACACCGGACTGGTGGCAATGCTGGTCATTGCCGGTCTGTGCCGCTTTGCGTCCGCTCTATTTATGTGGTGGCGGGGGTAAAAAACAGGGGGTACTGATTTTCAGGTTTTTAGGGAATTCCGTGGGTAACGTCAGCGTGATGCGTGAAGATGGGTCGTCACGCATCACGCATCACGTCTCACTCAGTCTTGTTCAATAATGAAGATGGGGATGATTTCGTCGGGGTAATCGTCGTCGTCGTTATTGGCGGCAAGCAGTTCGTTTCTGTTTTTGCGCAGACGCGGACGGCGGGCAGCCACGGCAGAACCCGTTTTTTTAGCGCCGGAAACGGCCGTTTGCCCCGCCGTTTTGAGCGCCAAAGCACTGTTTTTAACACCGCTGGCTAACAAGTTTCTGTTCAATCCGGTTAACGCTTCGGCGCTGGCCCGCCAATCTTCCATCGCTTCCGGCCCCAAACTAAAATAGGCCTGCGCTCGTTTGCCAATGACATAGGTCATAACTGCGTTGGTGGAAGCGGACGCCGCCATGCCCACCACCGGCAGCGCCTTGGTAACGTATTTGGAACCGACTCGCGCTGTCACCCGCCGGGAAATGTCTTTGCCGGCGCGATGCGCCAGGGTAGTCGTGCCGGCGCTCAACCCCGTCACCAACATGACGACACGCCGTTTTTCGGCCGGCGTCATGGCATGTCCATACAGGGTAGCCAGTTCTAACACCAGTTCCGCTTGCAGTTTGAAGGTGATACCCAGGTCAGCGGCGATGCCCAGGGTCAGCCCGGCAATCATGCCGATGCCGGGGATAATCATTGCAGCGGAGGTGGTGGCGCCCACAACGGCCGTTTCACGCATTTTTGTCACAATCAGCCGGTTAGCCAGCTTGTCGTTGGCTTCGTCAGGATAACGGGCGCGTAACTGCGCCACGCGCTGGGCGGCAGCTTTTTCATCGGTATCATCAATGGCTTTGCCCAGTCGATCCATGAACTTATTGGTCAGGCGGAATTGACTGGTTTGTGAATTATCGGGAATAGAGACGATTTCATTCATAGCTGCCATGATAACAGGTTGTACCGTAGCTGGAAATGACCAGGCGCCGGTTTATATGAAATTTATATACGATCTTTAGACCGGAATCTGGTCCAACTCGCTTTTAATGGCGTCAGCCAATATCGCATCCACCACAATCGAGTCGGTGGTGCGCTCACCGGGGAAAGGCACCACAGGCATAGCTTGTACGGCTGCCACAATCCAGGAAACGGCCGTTTCCACAGCCACCAGCCGGGTATTAACCATCAAGTCAAAATAGCGGTTCTGCTCCACGTCCACGTCATAAAACGCCTTGATGAAGGTGCGCCGCGCTTTATCATTTTCCGCCACCATTTTCTCAGCGCTGGCCTGATCTTCCAGATTTTCCCGCAGCATCACTCGCTGCACCCGCAGCGGAAAAGGCGCCTGGGCCAGCACATGAAACACATCTGTGTAACCATGCAAAGCCGCAAAACCACCCCGCCCCAACATGACCGTGTTGCCCTGCCGCGCAATGCCTAAAATGATTTGATTCAACATGGAAACAAGTTGCAGATTGGTTTCATCCAGCCGCGCCCAAAATCCCGGCGCCGTCTTGTACAACTCGTCAAGCTGCACCAGGCCATACTGCTTCAGGATTTTTTCAAACGTCGCTTTTGACACAAAACGATAGCCAAGCTGCTCAGCGACCTGCCGGGCAATTTTAGCTCCCTCACTGCCCTTCTCTCTTGAAACCGTAATAACTGCCATGCCGTACCCCCTTGTCGTGGAAATTATGAAACGCTGGCGCAGGAACCTTCAAAAGTCTCTCGCCATTTACCTGAACCAGTTCTACACCAATAAAATGGCGGATTTGTCCAGATTGCTATCGTGCGATCTCGGTGATGTGGCTCCGATACAAACCCTGCGGTTAGCTACGTATAGTATGACAAATTTACAGCCAAAAGTATAGAGGCAACGGTTAGCAAAATCCCCTTTTACAACAGCGCCAAGGGTTTAATGCACGAACAAGTCCACCACCTCGAATTTGGTCACGTCCACCAGGCCGAGGTCGGAGATGCGTAGCTCGGGGATGACGACGAGGGCGAGCAGGCTGAGCTGCATGTAGGCGTTGTGCAGGGTGCAGCCGCATTTAGCCATCGCCGCCACCATGCGGGCGGCCTTGTCGGCGACAATTTCGGCGCGTTCATTTGACATCAGACCGGCGATGGGCAGTTCCACCAGGGCAATTTCGACGCCATCTTTGAAGACGACAACGCCCCCGCCGACTGCGCCGAGGCGGTTGGCAGCCAGGGCCATGTTGGTTTTGCTCGTACCCACAACGATCATGTGGTGACTGTCGTGGGCCACGGTAGTGGCGATAGCGCAGGGCGCGTTGAAGCCAAAACCATGCACGAAGCCGTGGGTGACGCCGCCGGTGGCCTGATGCCGTTCGACCAGGGCAATCTGGCACACGTCTTGCTGCGGATCGCCCGTTACTAAGCCGTTTTCAATGGGCAGGGCGCGGGTAAGAGCGCGGGTGGGGGCCTGGTTTTCCACGACGCCGATGACGCGGGTGGCGATTGACGATTGATAATTGACGATTGACGATTGGGAAGCGGGGATATTGAAGTCTGAGGATTGCAGTTGTTTGCCGAGTTTGACGGTGTTTTTAGCGAAGTCGGGATAGTTGTAGGGGGGCAGGTCGATGGTTAAACGGCCGTTCTCCGCCGCCACTTCCCCCCCAGCAATCACCATCTCAATCGGCAGCTCGATCAAATCACTACTGATGACAATGTCGGCGTAACGGCCGGGCGTGATAGAGCCGATGTCTTTTTCTACGCCGAAATGTTCGGCCGTGTTCAGGGTCGCCATCTGGATGGCGGTGATGGGCTTGAGTCCCTGGGCGATGGCGTGGCGCACCACGCGGTTCATGTGGCCTTCGTGGACCAGCGTGCCGGAATGGCTGTCGTCGGTGCAGAGGATGAAATTGCGGCTGTCCAGCCCCATTTCGGTGATGGCTTTCACCTGCGAGGCCACGTCGTACCAGGCGGAACCGAGACGCAGCATGGCCTTCATGCCCTGGCGCACGCGGGCGACGGCGTCTTCCAGGCGAGTGCCTTCGTGGTCGTCGGCAGGGCCGCCGGCGGCGTAGGCGTGGAAGGGGCGGCCCAGGTCGGGCGAGGCGTAATGCCCGCCGATGACTTTGCCGGCTTTCATTGTTTCGGCCATTTCGGCGTGTATGTTGGCGTCGCTCATGAACACGCCGGGGAAGTTCATCATTTCGCCCAGGCCGATGATGCCGGGCCAGGACATGGCTGTGGCCACTTCGGCGGGACCGATGGCCGCGCCGGGGGTTTCCAGACCGGGGGCGCTGGGCACGCAGGAAGGCATTTGCACGTAGATGTTGACGGGCAGGGTTTGCGCTTCGTCGTGCATGAGTTTGACGCCGGGCAGACCGAGCACGTTGGCGATTTCGTGGGGATCAATGAACATGCTGGTGGAGCCGTGGGGAATGACGGCGCGGGCAAATTCGGTGACAGTGACCATGCCGCTTTCGACGTGCATGTGGGCGTCACATAATCCGGGGATGAGATAACGGCCGTTTCCCTCAATCACCTGTGTCCCCTCCCCAATCGTATAAGCGGCGTCTTCACCCACGTAGGCGATGCGGCTTTTGTAAATGGCGACGTCGGTGTGGGGGATGATTTCGCCGCTGTGGACATTGAGCCAACGGCCGTTTTTGATGACCATCGTCGCCGGTTTACGTCCCATTGCCACGTCTACTAAATCTTTGCTCAGTTCATGCCAGGGTTGTCGGGTTGTCATGGGCAGCTCCTTGTGAGTGGGTTAGTCGGATAGTCGAGTCATCGGTTCACTGTAAACTGTTCACCGTTAACTGGTATTGTAATGGAAACGGCCGTTTGGTAAAGGCTGTTTAGGCGGTGGAGAGCAGCGGGGTCATCGGGATGGAAAGGGTTACGGTGGTGCCCACATTGAGTTCACTGTCGATCTCAAGATCGCCATGATGCAGCTCTACCAGTTCTTTCACCAGCGACAATCCCAGCCCGGTGCCGGGCATGGTGGATTGACTGACGTTGGAAGCACGGTAAAAACGATCCACGACATGGTCTAATTCCCGGGGAGGAATGCCCACTCCGCTGTCTTTCACTTCAATACACACGCGATTTTGGCTGTCGTTCCAGGAAGTTGTGACACGAATGAAACCGGCAGGCGTATAGTTTATGGCGTTGTTGAGGAGGTTGGTCAAAATCTGCGCGATCTGCTTCCGGTCTCCCAAAATGAAGGGGATGTCCGGGTGGAGTTCGGTGGAAAGGGTCACGTTGATGTCAACCTGGTTTTGAAAATCAGCCGCAACTTCTTCAATGACCTGGTTGACATCCAGGGCGGCAATGTTGAGCTTGATTTTGCCCATATCCAGCCGGGAAATATTTAAGATGTCTTCTATCATGGTGGCTAAACGATTGACCTGCCGGTGCAAAACGGCCGTGTACTGTTCGCGCCGTTCCGGCAAACCTTGTTCGAGCAAATCGAGATATAACGAGAGGTTGGTGATCGGTGTGCGCAGTTCGTGGGAAATATCGGAGATAAATTTTGTTTTGAGTCGATCCAGTTCTGTCAGGCGTTGGTTGGCATTAGCCAGTTCATGGGTGCGCTGGGCGACACGTTGTTCCAGGGTATCCAGTACCATGGCTCTGTCCACAGCGGTGCCGGCAATTTCGGAAACGGCCGTTAACAACTGTATCTCCCTGTCGCTAAAAATATGCTCGTAGTCGAGCGCCACATGCAAAACGCCAACGACACGTTCCTGAGTTCTCAGGGGCAAATTCACGCCTGTCCGCAGTTTTTGCATCAACGGCTCTTCCTCCGCACTCAGGCTTAACAGCGGATCGGTGGCAAAATCCCGCGCAATGTACACCCGCCCGGTGCGCGCCACATAACCGGAAATGCCTTCCTTCACAGAGCGGCGCAGGCCCATCATCTCCGGCATATGAGGCACAGTACAACGCACGACCAGATCTCCCGTTTCCGGTTCTATGAGATAAATGCCGCCAAAAGCGCCATGAATGAGAGGCAGCACTTTTTCCATCACGATCCGCAGCATGGTCTCAAGATCAACCGTCTCACGCAGCGCCGCCGACAAAGCGGCAATAATTTCCAACTCCAGGGCGCGCTGCTGCGTTTCCTGAAAAAGCAGCGCATTTTGGATGAGAATAGCCGCCTGGTTAGTAAACCCTTCAATTAAATCCAGATGCGCTTCCGTGAAAAAACCCGGGATGGCTTTATCAACCGAGAAACAACCTAAAAACTCCCCGGCGGCAATCAGAGGAACCCCAATCCAACTGCCAATATAGCGGTTTTGTTCAAAGGTTTCCCAGCGGTTATCTTTATGCACATCCGCAATCAACATGCCTCGGTGCGTGCGCATGATCTCCTGAAAGGCTTGGTTCGTATTGATATTGATACGCACTTGCTTGAGGGCTTCAACGTCTACCCAGTTATCGGCGCCGATTGAGAGATAGATTTGGGCAAAATCTCCCTCCACAAATAATACGCTGGCAGAATCATACGGCACCAGTTTGCCCATGTAATTTAATAATGTAGACAAAATGGTGCCCATGTCCAGCGTTTGGATCATCATGGAGCTGGCTTCGCGCAATATTTCTGCCCGTTGGCGGGCGCGCTGTTCGGCTTCATACAGCCGCGCGTTTTCAATGGCAATGGCTGCCTGGTTGGCAAAAACCTGGGCCAATTGTGTTTCTGCAGGACCATATACGCCGATTCGTTCGCTGTCGATGGTGAGTGCGCCTAATACCTGATCGCGCACAATGAGGGGCAGGCAAATCCAACTGTGTATATTTTTCTGCTCATTCCAATTTTTGAAGTGTGGATTTTGCTGCGCATCTGTCAGGCATAACGGCCGTTTCGTCTGCTGCACTTCCGCAAATAAGTGGTCTGAAATCGGAAAAGCAAGTCCCACCGGATCCGGTTTACCCTCAAACCCTCGCGCCGCAGCCACTAATAATTCATCCTGATACACCAGCAGCACAGAAGCGCTGTCATGGGGCACCACTTCTTCCAGCCGATTCAGGATATTGTTGAAAACCTGTTCCAGTTCCAATGAAGTAGCCAGAAAGGCGGTAGCGTCGCGCAGTTTGTCTGCTAATTCCCGGCTTTTGCGTTCAGCTTCCAGCAGTTGAATTCTTTCAATGCCGGTGGCTAACTGCTGGGACAAGGCCACCATAAACCGCTCATCCGCTTCGCTGAACGCATCATATAAAATACTTTCTGCATTGATAGCGCCAATAATTTTCTCGCCCACTTGCAGCGGCACGCATAACTCCGAGTGGGTATGCACCACGATGCCTTTGTATTCCTGGTCGGAGCGCACGTCAGAGACCCGGCGCAGCACACCAGTGTCGATCACCTGGCCGACAACGCCGGCGCCCAGCGGCAGTTTGTCGGGATGGAGTACCGGCAGGCGATTGTGGAAAGCGGGGTGGGCGCTGATGGTAGCGCCATCCGGGTTGATTAAAACAAAGCCGAAACTGTCCGGGTATAATTTTTCAGCCACAATCTGGGTGCAGCGCGTGAGCAGTTCGTCCACCGTCACAGCTTCCGTACTGGCCTGGGCAATAGCATGGAGCGCCGACAATTCGGCAATTTCCCGCTGGCGTCCCTGGTAAACAAGGGCGTTGCGTAAAGCCAGCGCCGCTTGTTTGGCAAATACCTCCAGGATTGGTCCTTTTTCTTCCTGATAAAAGTTGGGATCGGCCTTGTCCATGGTCAGGAAGCCGATCATATCGCCTTGCACAATCAAGGGCGCGCCGGCCCAGGAGCGAATACGGGCACTGCCGCGCAGATGAATCCAGTCCGGGTAATCATCGACGTTGGGAATCACCATATAACGGCCGTTTTCCACCATTTCGCGCAAGTTTCTTGTTTCGTGCAGCGTGAAGGTAACATGAGCGGCCCTGGCGACAGCCCATTGTAAGGCTTTAGCGCCGTTCACAGCCCGTACCCGTTCAATATGAACCTGATCCCCCTGAATCAACAAAATCGTCGCCAGATCATAGGGCAAAAATTCGGCTGCTCGCTCCAGGATGCTGTCCAGCAGTACCTCATAATCTAAAATCGCGTTCAATTGGATGCTCGTTTGCAGCAGCGCCTCAGCTATGTGGCGGTGTTCACGGGCTTTGTTTTGAAGCAGGGTGTGGGTGTGGGTCTGCTGTATGTACACGAGCAGCCGCTTGAGCAGCGGCGCTGTGAGCTGGTCCCGGGGCAGGCTGTCGGCAATGGCCGACAGTTGACTCCAGGCGGAAACGGATTCATCGTTGATGTCGGTCAGGAGAATGAGGGGTGCGTGGGGGAAATGGGCGGCAACGGCCGTTATCACCGACTCCCCTTCCGCCAAAAGCAGCGCCCCATCCAGCAGCACCACCCCTTCCGGCAGCGCAGCAAAATCAGTCAGAGTATGAGAGGGGGAAACGGCCGTTTTCAGCACAAACGTCAGATCAAGCGCAGGCTCAGGGAGTTGCAGCATCCCTGCCACCTGATCAACGAGTTGAGCGTCAGCAGATATAAACAAAACGGGAAGCGAATGCCTGTTCATCTACACATTATCCAGGTTTATCCTTATCCCCAAAGGCTAGCCGCGACGCCTTAAGATTGTGCCTAATAATCTGTGAACCGACCATAGGAAATTGCGGGCAGTGGACCAAAGCAAAGCAAAAGGATACGTGAAGCGTGATGCGTGAAGATTTTTCACGCATCACGCTTCACGTATTATCATGGAGACACTGCCTCAATTCGTAAAGTATCAGGCTGTATTGAGATGATCAGGCTGCCTGGAGGAATGAAACCAGTTCAGCCAGCGGGATCACATCTCGTTCCGGCTGATCCCGTCGTTTTACTTCAACGGTTCCCTGCGCCAAACCACGTTCGCCCAGCGTCACCCGCCAGGGCAGCCCGATAAGGTCCGCGTCGTTGAACTTCACGCCGGCGCTGGCTTCACGGTCATCGTACAGCACTTCGATACCGGCCTGAAGCAGTTCCGCGTAGAGTTCATCCGCCGCCGTTTTCACGGCGTCACCCTTGCCCAGATAGAGCAGGTGAACCTGGTACGGGGCCACGCTCTCGGGCCAGATGATGCCCAACTCGTCGTGGTGCTTTTCCACAATGGTCGCCATCAGTCTGTCTAAACCAATGCCGTAGGAACCCATAAAAATGGGCTGCGCTTTGCCGTTTTCATCGAGGAACGTAGCGCCGGTGGGGTCTGAGTAACGG
>JAWOGU010000146.1:0-5095 GCA_046496595.1 Chloroflexota bacterium | reverse complement strand
TTTGGCCGATGAGGATGGTGGGCACGCGGCTGCGGGTGTGATTGCGATGGGTTTTGTCTTCAATGTTGCCGTGGTCGCTGGTGATGATGAGCAGGCCGCGCGCATCGTCCCAGGCGGACAACAGGCCACCAATGACAGCGTCGATGGCTTCCAGATGGGCGGCGGCCTCGTCCAGTGGGCCGCGATGACCGCGTGTGTCGGTGGGCCAATGCTCGAAGAAACTGAAATGGTAGTTTCGGGCCAGGCGGGCCAGGCGCTGACCGGCTTCGGGCAAAGTCAGCAGGGGAATGTCGGTGTAACCCAGATGATCATGCCAGCCCTGCGCCGTGAAATCCGGGCTGAGGGCACGGCCGTTTCGCAAATCATCCGCCGTGAGCAAGGGCAGCCCGGCGCTGGCAGCCGCCAGGGGCACAGAAGAGAGCAGTCGTTTGCCGCTGTCGATGGCGTCAAAAAAGCCCTGGGGATAGGGCGTCAGCAGCACCGCCTGCCCGCCGGCCTGCACCACCTCCTGAAACAACGTGCCTTCCCGGATGACAGCGCGTACCGCTTCGTTGGGTTTGGGACCGTAATGTTCGCCCACCAACTGCGGCACATTACGCCCGGTGAGAATGGCAGCCTGACCAGTGGCGCTTTGCGGGCGGCCGGGCACGCCTAAATTGGCGTCGGTGGGCGCCAGACTGGCCCGGTCGCTGTGGATGGGGTCCTGACCATCCAGATACCACCGGGGACCAAAGAGGGCGGTGAGATGGGGAAGAACGGCCGTTACAAACGGATTCACTTCAGGGTCGGCAGCGCCCAGCCCCACACCATCCAAAAAAAGCAGGTGGACGTAGGTGGTGGGCGGGTTGGGCAACTTCGGCTTTATACCGGTAGGATAAATATCCTGAGTCATACTTGCATTTCCGGCTGGCATAGATTACGTTTAGGGCATGGACGACAAGAACGAAATCATCATCAATGAAAATGTGCGCATCCCGTTGAGCGAAATTCAGTACCGCTTCTCGACCAGCAGTGGTCCGGGAGGACAGCACACCAACAAGGCCGCCACCCGGGTGACGCTGCTCTTTGACGTGGCTCACTCGCCTAGCCTGAATGAGGAACAGCGCCACATGCTGTTAAACCGGCTGGCGCCCTATGTGGATAAGGAGGGGATGCTGCAAATCCACGTCCAGGATTCCCGCAGCCAGCACCAAAACCGGGAGATAGCAAACGGCCGTTTCAAAAACATCCTCGCCGCCGCCCTCGTCCGCCGCAAACACCGCCGCCCCACCCGCCCCAGCCGAACGGCCGTTGAAAAACGGTTGGAAAGCAAGAAAAAACACGGTCGGCGCAAAAAAGAGCGGGGGAATTGGGAGCAATAAGCTGTAAGCTGTAAGCCGTTAGCTGTAAGCCGTAAGCCGTAAGCTATTAGCTTATAGCTTATAGCTTACGGCTGGTGTGGAATTAAATGTAAAAAAATCATATTTGTCTTAACAGCTAAAAACAAATATGGTCATGGCAAACCATCTTCGCCAAAAGGAGTTTGCCATGACCATTCAAACGAAACCAAAGGATACCACAATAGATATGGAAACCTTGATAACAATCATCTTCATCATTGTGGATGACTGGTATCAAGAAAAAGGTGTCAAATTGATCACAGGAAAACAAGGCTGCAAACCCGTATTTAGTGATAGTGAGCTTATGACCCTGGTGTTGTGCATGGATATCATCCCATTTCCAAGCGAACGGCAATTTTTCGGATTCATACGTGCAAATTATTTGAGCCTCTTTCCTCGTTTGATTGACCGTAGTCAATTCAATCGTCGGGCGCGTTCTTTGCGTTTATTAATAGAAGAACTGCGCCGTTTTTGGCTCGTGCAATTAGACGCAACCCTGAATACCGAGTTTTTACTCGACACCAAACCTGTTCCTGTTTTAAGCTACAAACGGGACAAACAGCGGAGCGATTTCCTGGGCCAAGCGGATTATGGCGTTTGTGCGAGCCGTAATTTAAAGTATTTCGGCTTCAAATTGGTTGCTTTGACTACCTTAGACGGCATCCCTGTTGTGTATGAATTAGTGCCAGCCAACACCGATGAACGAGCTGCCGCTGAAGAAGTGCTTGATTTTGTTTGGGATTGTGACATCTTTGGCGACAAAGGGTTTCTAGGTGAAGAATGGCAATTTGACCAGGAAGACCGACAAGATAACCGCATCTGGACTGCTAAACGGGCAAACCAGGCTGAACAGAACTCGCCTGAGTTCGACCGGTGGCTCAACAGTATTCGTGAACGTATCGAAGGCGTTTTCAATGAAGTCCAGAATGTGGGTCGCAATGTAGAACGCCTATTTGCTAAAACAGTTATAGGTCTTTGCACGCGCATCATTGCTAAAATGGCTAACCACGCACTGAAAGGCATTCTGCGACGCTTCTTCAATATCGACATCATTTCTTTTAGCTATATCAATACTTAACGGCTTTTTATTTCACACCAGCCGTAGCTTATAGCTTATAGCCAACAGCTAAATAATCACCCCGGTGGGGTCGTTGCCAGCGTCGAGCATAGCCTGCTTCACATTGACGCGGCTTAGCAGAATGAGACCGGCGATGAAGAAGAAGATGAGCAGCCCAATGGCAATGCGCTGCGACCCGGTTATCTGCACCGCCAGGGCGAACGCCATGGGACCAATCCAGGATGTGCCCCGTTCGCTGATTTCGTAAAAACCAAAATACTTCGATTCCTGATCTTGAGGGATCATTTGTGAGAACAAAGAGCGGCTGAGCGCCTGGGAACCACCCAAAACGATAGCCAGCACAAAACCCAAGATAAACAATTGGGTCTCATTATACAAAAAGGCAAAGGCAAAAATCACCACGCCAGACCAGATGACAAGGCTGACAATAATGGCGCGTTTCGCGCCAATGCGCCCTGCCAGCCAGCCAAAAATCAGCGCCCCGCCAAACGCTACAAATTGAATCATGAGTACCAGCAGCAGCAGGGATTGGGTTTCCACGCCCAGTTCACCGGCGGCAAAAGCCGTTGACACCACGATGACAGTTTGGATGCCGTCATTGTAGATAAGGTAAGCAAACAGATAGCGCAGGGTATTGGGGTATTTATGCCACATTTCGCCCAACGTTTCCCAAATCTGCCTTAACCCATGGGCCAACATGCTGGCGCCCTGGGGCAGTGTTTGCGCCGGCGCTCGCTGGACGAGCCGTTTGTGCGGAAACAGATAGGTGAAGACCAGCCACCACACACCGGCGCTTGCCAGACTGATGCGCACTGCCAGAGCAGTGTCTTCCATCACAGTGAGCAGCCCTAAATTGACTAACAACAGCAGCCCGCCGCCCAGATAGCCCATCGCCCAGCCCTGCGAACTAACCCTGTCCCGCTGATCCGGGGAGGCAATATCTGGCAGAAAGCCATTGTAGAAGACGATGGCAGCGCCAAAGCAGAGGTTGGCGGTGATAAAAAGCAGACTGCCGACTAAAACGGCGCCATTGGCGCCCAGCAGGGGCATATCCTCCTGCATGAAGAAGAGCAGCATGGTGGCAAAAGCCCCGACATAGGCAAAGGCCAGCAGCATTTTCTTTTTTAACTTTGTATAGTCGGCGATGGTACCGAGCAAAGGCAGGAATATGACTTGCAGCAACACGGAGAGGGAGGCGCTGAAGGGAAAAATGGAAGCCGGCTCAATGCGGATGCCGCCCAGGGTAATGGGACTGGTGCTGGCCTCGGCCAGCGCCAGCACATAGGGGCCAAGCAGGGCGGTGACGACAGTGGTGCTGAAGGCTGAGTTAGCCCAGTCGTACATCATCCAGCCACGTATTTCGCGTTTATCGTTGATGAGGGAGGTCATGGCGAGTCATCTCCTGTGGGCGGTTTGAGTTTACCGTCAGGATTGCTATTTTGTGTTGCCCGGTAACGGCCGTTACTCTGTCGGTTGCGGGGCGTTTAACTGTGGCCGGCAAGGGTTGTAATCTTCACCCAGGACCACGCGATAATCATACTCGTAACCGCTGTCTGAGACGAGTGCAATTTCCGTTCTGTTTTTGTTAAAGATCCAACTGAGCAGCCAATCATAGGATTCTTTAAAGTTCGGTTTGTAATAGCCAATTTGAGTAGATTCAACCGCTTCTACGGCTGACTCATTGATGATGGGTGCAAAGCCAAACCAGGCTAGATTATCGGCGGCCAGGAGCGCCATATCGGGGTTGCCGGTGGCGTTCACAATTTCCACGGTGATGGGGGGACGCGCAGCGCGGTTCAGGGCGGGGGGGCGGAAAAGCTGGGCCAGCGTGTCGCGCGTCATACCCTGTCCTTCCCAGATGGGAATTTGCACTGCTGCGCCGCCCGGCGTGACAATTGATTCGGTTTTACCGGCCAGATAGAGATTCTGGATGCCGTTTTGGCGTACGGCAGGGGCCAGGGTAGCCAGTTGCAGCATTTTGCCGATGTCTAAATCGGTATCAACGGTATCCCGGTAGGTGGTCCACAAGGTGGGAATTTCTTTGACCAATCCCAGGTCTAGCCCCTGGTTGAACATGGCGCGCAAAAGCTGCTGCTGACGGCGGCTGCGGCCCCAGTCGGACAGGGGATCGAGCAGGCGGCTGCGAGCATACCAGAGGGCCAGGTCGCCATCCAGGTGGTGGATGCCGGGTTCGAGGGTGAATACTTCCCAGTTTTCGGGGTCTTCCACGTCAAGCTCGGGGGAGATGAGCCGCCAGTCGCTGCGTTCACAACTTACGGCAAGGTCCACACCGCCCATGGCGTCCACAATATCTTGAAAGCCCTGGAAGTCAACCTGGGCATAATAATGGATGGGAATGCCGAAGTTGTAGAGGATGGTTTGTTTGAGCATGCCGATGCCGCCGTCTGCGTAATCAACTTCTTCGCCGCGCGCCAGGGCGGTATTGATGCGGTTCATGGTGTAACCGGGAATGTAGACGTAGAGGTCACGAGGCAGCGAGATCATGGAGGCGGTGGGACCATCCGGGTTGATGGTGACGATCATGATGGTGTCGGTGCGGCCGGCGGTTTTGCCGTCGATTGGCGTGTCGCTGCCCAGCAGAAGGATGTTGGTGGCGCCTTTGGGGACTTCAAAGATG
>JAWOGU010000085.1:0-13241 GCA_046496595.1 Chloroflexota bacterium | reverse complement strand
ACGGCCGTTGCCAAGACCTCATCATAGCCGGCGAAAGGAAAATCATCGCCGCCGGCGGCGACGGCCGTATCATACTGCGCCGCCCAGGCATCAAAAAGGGTCACGCGGTTTGCTTGTTGGGTCATGTCTGGAACCGGCAGAACCTTTGCCGCAGACTAGCGGCCGACGCCCCTGATAAGCCGACGGGACTTACTCTGTATCCGGCCAATGGCCCACTTCCCTGCGGAAGACGTGCCGGCCAAGTTCTTCATCCTCTCCTTGCCAAGTTTTCAAATCCAAATCGGCGCAGCAATAAGCTGATTTTGAGGAATAGCTAGAAAAAAACTATTAGACATCGCCCAGACAGCCCCGGAAACGGTCATTTTAGCCGAGGATGAAGCCAGTCTGTATCTACAAGCGACCACGATGAGAGTGTGGGCGCCTGTGGGGCAAACGCCAAACGTGAGAGTGGACACCCAACGCGATATGACTCACTTTTATGGCTGTCTCAACTTATCAACGGGCCAGCAGATAGCAATGCAAGCTCAGACAATGAACTCCGAAAGCACGGCTTTGTTTCTAAATCAAGTGGTTCAACGTTATCCTGACAAGCCTATTCTGCTTTTGTGGGATCGCGCACATGGCACGGTGGACAAGCAGTGAAGGACTTTCTCGCGGCCCATCCTAAAATTGAAGTGATGAAGTTTCCACCCGGTTCACCAGATTTAAATCCTCAGGAACACGTCTGGAAGTTAACGTGAGAAAAGGTAAGCCATAATCACTTGCTGCCTAAGCTGGATGTGCTGGCGGAGGCTTTTGCATCCCATTTAGTCAATTCGGTTTTTAAGAGTACGTTTTTGGACAAGTATGGTTATTCAGCTATTTGTCCGATGTTTAAATGAATCATCTATTAGTTCAACGCCAGCATAGCTTCACTTGTTTCCAGAACAGTTCGTACCGGTTTAGCCGCTAAAAACCCCCTTCTCAACATCTCTTCATCAATCGTCTCCGCCAGCCGCCGAATAATGGTTCCCGCTTCCTCATAAGCCTGCCGCGCCTTCACTTCTTCCCCCTGCTCTGCATATAGACTGCCCAACTCGCCTAAAATCGGCCACGCCTCCCCCGGCAGTTCCATTTCCTGCCCCAGGGTTAGTGCGGCTTGCAGGTGGCTAACCGCCTGCGCCACATCTCCATCCCACTGCGCCAGCACTGCCTGCGACCGCAGCAGGGGGAGCTGATAGCGGCGGTTACTGCCGACAATAGCAGCGAAACGTTCTACCTCAGACCGCGCCAGCGCAGCATCCCCGCCACGCAAAAGGGCTTCTGTTTCTAACCAACCCGTTGTGGCCATCGGCAGCAATGATTTGCCTGTATGAAAAGCCACGATCTCTTTGGCATAAGTATGCGCCTGCGCCCATTCGCCCCGCAAGGCGTGGATGGCACATAGCTCGGCCAGCGTTTGGTCTGGGAACGGATAAAAGCCTTCGCCGTCAGCCGCTTTCTTAATCTCTAACCACGCCTCTTGCGCCTCATCCAAACAGAGAACGGCGCGATGAATCATGCCGTAGGCTGATAAAGGAATCGTCACCAGGGGATGATTGGCTTTACGGACTAACGCGACTGATTCTCTAACTAATTGAATTGCCTGACCATACTGCCCTAACTCCGCATGAGCCATAGCTAAAAAGCAAGCCGCGTGCGCTTGTTCCCAGGCGTTTTCAACTTGCTGGATGAAGGCATACGCTTTTTTGTGAGTGGCCAAACTTTCTTGGAGACGGCCGATTTTCGTCTGACACCCACCAACGATTTGTTGAATGTTATTGGCGAGGAATAAGTTGCCCATCTCTTCAAAGCGTTGTTGGGCCTCAGCGGCAACCTGTTCCACTTTTTCCCAATCTCGCAGGCCAATTGTGGCATAGGCTAGGCGTCTTAAACAACGAGCTAAGAGGGCCGGGTGTTCTAATTCACGTGCCAGGGCCAACGCTTGCTCGGCATACTTTAGCTCGTTGTCCGTATCATGGATGTTCTTCGCCGCAAAGGACAAGTTTTGAGCCGTTTCCGCCATCCCCCGGCGGTCTCCGGTACGTTCTGCCACGCGCCAGGCTTGCCCTAAAACGTCAAACGCTTTATCGGGATTGAATAAGACCAGGCTGTAAAGTTCGGCCAGATGATTGAGTCCCTGGCATTCCATGGCCGGCGCGCCGACCTGCCGCGCATAGGCCACCATTGCTTCATAAAGTTCTTCTGCCGCCTCAGCTTGTTCGCTTAGTTCGTAAGCGCGACCCAGCCCCGTATAAAGTGCCTGGCGATCTGCGCCGGAAATCGCCTCCGGCCACCCTTTTTGCTCCCCCACTTGAAAAGCGGTCTTGTAATGGGCGATGGCTACCTGGGTGGCAAAGAGAGCGCGTGCTTCATCACCAGCCAGCAGGCTATGGTAGATCGTCTCCGTGACCAGCCCGGCGTTGAGGGCGTGATGGGCCAATGCGGCCGCTGAGGCGCCAGATGCTTGCAAAGCCGCAAACGCCCGCCGATGCAGGATGCGCCGCCGCGCCGCGCCCGCTTCGGCATAGACCACATCGCTTATCTTTTGATGCGAAAATTGATAAATCGGGTCATGGTGCAGCGACAACAAGCCGCTGTCTGCCTCTAGTAAAATTTGTCGGGCGAGCAATTCGTCCAGGGCGGTGATCGCTTCGCTTTCATCAAGACCGGCCACGCGGTACAAATGGTTAAATGAGGCTTCTTCTACTAAAACGGCCGTTGCCGCCAACAACTGACTGGCTGAATCGGTCAGACGCTGTAACCAACCGCGCACAATTTCCCGCACCCCCGGCCATATATGCATCGTGGTCGCCTGCTCCTGAAGTTTGGCCCAATCCACCTGCCATCCGGCCGCAGACGAAGCGGCGTGCGTGACCACCCCCTCATCAACCAACGCTTTGAGCGTCTCGGTTAAAAAGAGCGGCTGACCGGCCGTTTCTGCAAAAAGCCAATTACGAAAGCGGGAGACCTCAGAGGGCTGGGCCGCGAGCAGTCGTTCCAGCAGGTGGGTTGTCTCTGGCTCAGATAGCTCGCTTAGATTGAGTTGGCGAGAGGGGACGTGGCGTTTGAGATGGGTTAACCATCGTTGTGTATCGGGGGATTCAACCAGTGCTTCTTGACGCAGCGTGACCAGCAACAAAATCGGCGTTTTCTCTTCTGCCCAGCATCCCATAGCATGTTGCAGGAGATCGAGCGAGGCGGTATCGGCCCACTGTCCATCATCTATAAACATGACCAGCGGTGTGCGGCGGGCCAGTGCCTGCCCCAGACGAGCAACAGCTTCATAGAGATGTTGGCGGGCGATGTTTTCCTCTTGGAGCGGTTCGGGCAGATCGGGATAGCGTTCGCGCAGTTCGGGCCAGAGGCGGGTGAGCTGCGCCAGCCACAAGTCAGACAGCAAATCTTCGGGGGCGTTTTCGCGCTCTAATCTCTGGCGAAATAGTTGAATGATCGGCTGGTAAGAGAGATCAGCGCTGGTTTCATAAGCGCGACCTCGGAGTACGTCGGCTCCCTGTGTGGCTGCCCAGAGCAGGAATTCTTGTGCCAGGCGGGTCTTGCCAATGCCCGCGCTGCCGACCAGGGTGACTAGCTGTACGCCCTGAACGGCCGTTTGCCGATACAGTTCGACCAATACAGCAAACTCTGTTTTGCGTCCCACAAAGGGGATGGTTAGCCGCTGTGGGTGTGATGCGCCTGATGGAGAAATGGCCGTATTGGTCAACCGTTGCTCACGAATGCGTGCGATCAACTGCTTGGTTTCCCAGGCAGGTTCTACGCCCAACTCCTCAGCTAACAGGGCGCGGCACGTTTCATATTGGGCGATGGCTCCGCTGCGGTCTCCGTGCAGTGCCAACGCCTGGATTAGCTGTTGATGCGCTTCTTCCCGCCACGGCTCCAGCGTAAATTGTCGCCGTGCCAGGCTTTGGGCGGCCTGATAATCGGCTTGGGCCAAATTTTGCGCTGCCAGCTTGAATAAGGCATCGAGTGCCAGCCGATGGTGTCGCTCCCGCTCCTGTCGCAGCCAGTCGTCAAGGGGAGGGCTGTCACAGCTAAAGCTGGGGAGGAGGTCGCCGTGATAGAGGGAAACGGCCGTTTCCAATTCCCCCTTCTCTAAAGCCACCAAAAAGTCAGCCACATCCAAACGATAGTCGCTGGCCGGATTAAGCTGCACGGTGCTGTAGCTGATAAGCAGAAATGGTCCGCCCTGAGCATCATCTTCCCCCAGTAGTTGCCGCAGCCGGTAGAGCGATTGGCGCAGATTTTTCTTGGCGACGCCGTCTGGCTCATCCGGCCAAAACAGTGCCGCCAACTTCTCGCGGGCGTGGGCTTGCTTTGACGTGAGCGCCAAAAAGATCAGAAGTCCCTGAATCTTGACTGACCGGAAGTTGACAACGGGTTGATCGTCTAGCGTCGCTTGAAACCTGTTAAAAAATGAAAGGTCAAGATGCGTCACAATAACAAATCCTCGAACAAATGAAGGGGAGCAATACGTTGATTATAGCCTTTGGCGGCTAAAGCGAGAAATGAAAACCACTGTTGGCGCAACTGGTGACGTTTGTCTGGGTGGTGGTGACGCTTTGGAGACGGCCGTTTTGGTATCCTCAAATCAATCAAGTGTGGTTACACAACAAATCATAAGGAGTGGCATACATGTCAACTGAACAAAATAAACAACTGGTACGGCGATTGATAGAAGAAGTGATCAATCAGAGAAAAATGGATCTCATCGAGGAACTGTTTACACCTGATTTTGTCGAACACGAAGCCGTCCCGCCAGGTGTGCCGCCGGGTCGTGACGGTTTGAAAGCGCTGTTTGGCATGGTACACAGCGCCTTTCCAGATTTCCAAGCCACCATTGAGCATCTGATCGCTGAAGGTGACCATGTGGTGTTGCATATGAACTGGGCAGGTACTCATGAGGCTGATTTTATGGGCATCCCACCAACTGGCAAGACAATATCTATCACCGTGATAGATATTATGGGCATTACCGAGGGCAAGATTGCGGCACATTGGGGCGTGATGGATCAGATGACACTGATGCAGCAGCTTGGCGTTATGCCTACATAAAGCCAGTTTAATGTCAATGATGCTCTGAGAGTTTTTGTATCCTCAAATCAATCAAGTGTGGTTACACAACGAATCATAAGGAGATTTGAAAATGACAGTTAGTGTGTTTATTCGACATAAAGTTGAAGATTTTGCTGCATGGAAGGACATGTACGATGAGGGTTCCCAGATGAGAAGGGATGGAGGCACCTTAGGTGACAGCGTCCATCGTGACCCTGATGACCCGAATATGGCGATCATTTATCTCCAGTTCGCGGATGTAAGTGCAGCCAAGGCAGTGGCCGCTCGGCTAAAAAGTGACGAATTTCGGTCAATGGCTAAGACCCATGGTATTCACTTGGACACGTTGGAGGTTTGGATTGGTGAGGACGTTTAACAAATAACTATCTCGAATCAGGTAAGCGTGATTAACCCAGCATTTAAGGAGAGAACAGAATGAATATTGTGTTGTGGATTCTGCAAATTTTGTTAGGGGTTTATTTCATATTTGTCGGAGTGAGCCATTTTAATGTACGCCCCGGATTGCCTGAGGCCATGAGCTGGATGTATGAGCTGTCACCGGCGCTTCATTATTTTAGCGGGACAGCCGAAATTTTAGGGGGTCTTGGATTGATTCTGCCCGGACTATTCAAAATTCAAACTCGTCTTGTTCCACTGGCTGCGGCCGGACTGGTGTTGGTGATGATTGGGGCAATCGTGTGGCATTTGCAACGGGGTGAGGTGTCGAACATCTTCATCAATCTAATTTTGGCTGGTCTGTGTGGTTTTATTGCCTATGGCCGCTGGCGACTAAGTCCGTTGCAGGATCGAGGCGCTGAGCCTAACACATAATTGTGATACATCAATACATCGTGTGATCAATTTAAAAGCTTAATGGCCTATGAACCATCAATACATCGTGTTATTTACTCTGGATAAGGCTCATTTCTGTCACACGATCTATTGATGGTTGTTACATTAGCGTGTCACACGATGTATTGATGTACTACACATAATCAGTAGATGGAAACTCCTCTTCGATCTACTGATAACAGTCTGAAGGGGCTTTTTGATAATTAGCAGACAAGGGCGCAACCTGATGGTTTATCTACTTGTGCGGCAAACGATTGAAGATTACGGCCGTTGGAAAGAAGGGTTTGACAGGCATCTGGCCGCCCGCCAGGCGGGGGGAGCAACCAACGAAATGTATGTGCTGCGCAATGTAGATGATGCCCAGGAGATCATCGTGCTACTAGGGTGGCACGATTTGGTGAGAGCCAGAGCGTTTACCCACTCGGTTAGTTTACAGACGGCGCTCAAACAGATGGGGGTGGTTGGGCTGCCAGAGATGGTTGTGTTGAAAAGCGTGGCGTGAAGAAACGGGGGTTTCTATGAAAATTTTACGCATCATTGGCATTGGATTGATCGTGTTGGCTGTGCTTGTGGGGGCATTGGCGGCATATGGCATTGCTAACACCATCGCCAACTGAATGCAACCATTGACGTTCCCGAAGTGGCGGACATTCCGCTACCGACGGACGAAGCATCACTGGCAGAGGGGCAACGGCTATACCAGGCACTTGGCTGTGTCGGTTGTCACGGGGCAAACGGCGGTGGCGGGGTCGTCGTAGATGACCCCATGTTTGGCTATTTTCCTGCCAGTAATTTGACATCGGGAGCCGGTGGTGTTGCCGGTGAATACACGCGCTCAGGCGATTGGGTGCGGGCGCTTCGGCATGGGGTCGGTGCAGATGGAAAACAATTGGTGATTATGCCGGCGAATGAGTATGGTCACTTAACCGATGCCGATATAAGCAAGCTTGTTGCCTATCTGGAGTCACTGTCGCCCGTGGACAGTGGCCTGAAACCAATGACTATCGGTCTGCCAGCCAAGATAATGTTTGGCATGGACGCAGGTGGCATAACGGCCGCCGCCACGATTGACCACGAAACGGTAGGGCCGTGGGATGTTGAAGTGGGGGCAACGGCCGAATATGGTAAATATTTGGCCGTGACGTGTGCGGGCTGTCATGGCGCAAATTTTGACGGTGACTGGATGCCACCGCCGGGTGAACCTCAGCCGAAGAATATCACGCCCCACGAAACAGGGATTGGTGGTTGGACGCTAGAACAATTTTCTACGGCCGTGCAAACCGGTGTTCGTCCAGATGGCTCGACGCTTGACCCGTTTATGCCTTGGCCGTATTACGCTCTGTTGACAGATGCAGAAGTGGAGGCACTCTATTTGTTTTTGCAAACAGTGCCGCCCGTTGCCACAGGAGATTGATTTTGTGGGGTGGCTGGATTGTCGGAGGTGCGTTTTTTAGGCTGATTTGTTTTGTTGGAGGATGGATTGGATTGGAACGGCCGTTTTCCACTTGATTGTCAAGCACGTCCGGTTTTTATCTTTTACTTCGTCCAGACCAATATTGAGGCTGCCGACGTGAATGGGCCAAAGCAATTATTTGAATATAGTTGACCTGTATTCGATAGACAATGGCAGAAGGAAAACGTGTGACTTTACATTGTCGAACAATACTGAAAACAATAGGAAACGATTCGGGAAAATTTGAAATGCGGGTTAAAGTTTCTTGTATTGTTGAAAGGAATCGTTCACCAAGGCCAACTTGTTGTGCCTGGTAATAGAGGGTCGCTTCCCTGCTCTCCGATACTGCATCAGGATGAAACTCAACATCCATTACTTAAGCTCTGACCAAATTTGACTCAATACTTCTTCGGCTCCGACCATTTGTACCACGCCGACATCAATGTCCGAAATACGTTGTTGAACGAGGCTAATCCATTCCGGTGATAGATTGATTTGTTCCTCAGCATCTAGCATCTCCAGAATTTTTTCAGCAATAAAAGCGCGTGTCGGCGCAGGCATTAAAGCAACTTCTTGTAATATTTGCTCAACAGTCATAAGCAGATGATAGCATATCTTTTTTCAACGAAAATATAGGCTTTGGGTGAGTTTATTTACGCTTGCCCGTAACTACCGTTATTTTAGACCCTCTTGCATAGTTCGAGGATGGATTGGGTGGGAACGGCCGTTAAACCCCCTCCCGCAACTTATCCTCATCAATTGACTCCGCCAACCGGTGGATAATAACGGCCGTTTCCCTCCCCGCAATCTTACACGCCAAAACCGTATAGGTAGCGGTTATGCTTTCCTCATAAATCCAACTGAACCTCATCATCAGGCAAGCCGCCAAAATCGAACAGTTCCATATCTTCATCGGCCACTTCTGCAAATCCCAAATGCTTACCTTGCGGATCTCCGTAAGAGCGGGCCAGATTGCCACGCGGCGCCAGCCGTATTTGTCGCTCCGGCGTAAACACCACCAAATTCACCAGCGAAAAACCGGCTTTCTCAATGCCCCGCTGAGAAGCATAATTATCTACCCGATGACCAAGCCAAAACTTTCCTGCCTCATTTTGTTCCTCGCGCAGGATAGCCTGGAGCAGGTGGGGGTAAATGCCACGGCCGCGTGCTGATTCCAGTGTGAAAAAATCCCACAAGCCGCGACTGTTTGGCGGTATCGGCCAAAAAACGTCACCCACCCCCACGGAATTAGCCCCACTCCAGCCATAGCCAGCCGGCTCATCTGCGATAAAGGCGACATACGCAGTGTTCGCATCTGCCAGCCGTTCCTCGATTTTTGCTGATTCCACTTTGTGTAACCTTGCCAATAATGTCACATCCACCACCCGCTCACACCGGAAATCCGGCAATGGGGGCAATGCGGGCAGATCATCACCACGCCACCAGGTATAGGTTCTTGCCATAATATAATAAGTCATTGTGCTTCCTCACTGAAATCTTAGATCGCCTTGCTTGCTTCCAAGACAGAGCGCACGGAAACGGCCGTTACAAACCCCTCCCTCAATGCCACCTCATCAATCGTCTCCGCTAGTCGCCGAATAATGGCTCCCGCTTCCCCACAAGCGTCCCGCGCCTTCGCTTCCTCCCCCAACTCCGCATACAGCCTGCCCAACTCACCCAAAATCGGCCACGCCTCCCCCGGCAGACCCATTTCTTGCGCCAGAGCCAGGGCCGCTTCCAAATGGCTAATAGCCTGCGCCACATCCCCATCCCACTGCGCCAGCACCGCCTGCGACCGTAGCAGCGGCAGTTGATAACGCCGATTCTCTCCCACAAATTCGCTTATCTGTCTGACCTCAACCTGAGCGAGGTCAGAATCACCGCACCGCAATAGGGCTTCAATTTCATACCAGCCAGTTAATCCCATAGAAAGCAGCGATTTATCTTCGCGGCTCTGCAATCTCTGCTTGGCATAGCTGACCGCTTGATCCCACTCTCCTGCGACAGCGTGAAGGGCGCATAGCTCAGACAAAACCCAATCCTTGACAAAACTAATGATCCCCCGTTCACTATCTTCTTTCAAGACGTCAAGCAAAGCGTCCCGTGCAATGTCTAAAGCCATCATGGTTCTTTGGACAGTAGCCCAAGCTGCCAAAGCCAGATCAACCATTGCCATTTGTTGAACCATTTTTCGGGCTTGGTCAACCCCTTGTCTCGCCAGCGTAATGGCTTGACCATAGTGACCTAATTCTAGATGCGCCTGCGCCAACATGCGGGCGCTTTCTGCCTCTCCCCATAGATTTTCAATCTGTTGATAGAAGTCGAGCATCTTTTGTAAGCTGTCCACTGTTTTTTGGGGATAACCAACGTATAGCTGACATATACTAATCAGCCGCTGACTATCAGCCGCTAAGACTTGATTATCGGCTGCCGCGTATTGGTCACGAGCTTCGGTGGCATAAATTTCTGCCATTTGCCACTGCCGTAGCTGAGAATTAATCATGGAAAGGGTCGCCAAGCAGTTAGCCAACAGTTGAGGATGTCCTAATTCCCGGGCGATGTTTAAGGCTATTTCGCCGTGATAAAGTGCCCGTTTGGGGGTGCCGCTGAAAGCATTTGCCCGTGATGTATTCAGTTCTGTTTCCGCTAACCCTCGCTGATCGCCGTGCTGCTGAGCAACTGTTCTGGCCTGTTCCAAGAGGCCAACCGCTTGCTGATACTTAAGCACGCCATTAATGTGAACGGCAGCCAGATAGTTTAGCCCCTGACATTCCATCGCTGCCGCACCTATTTTCTGGGCATGGGCGATCATTGCTTCATAGAGTTTTTGTGCCTTCGGCCATGCATCGGTGAGTTCGTAAGCACGACCTAAACTCGTATAAAAGGCTTGCCTGTCTGCACCGGAAACAGTATCTGGCCACGCTTCTTGATCAACAATTTCCTGAACTGTCAGATAATGAGCGATGGCTACATGGTGCGCAAAGAGGCTCATCGCCTCGTTTCCAGCAATGAGACTGTAGCGGATTGTCTCGGCCAATAGACCGGCATTCAGCGCATGGTGGGCTAGATCGGCTGCTGGCACGCGCCCTCCCTGCAAGGCTTCAAACGTCCGACGATGGAGCATCCGGCGGCGGGCTGTACCTGCTTCGGCATAAACAACCTCGCTGATTTTTTGGTGAGAGAAGGCGTAAATCGGGTCACGCGCCATTGTTTTCGCGTCATTCGTTTCCAGCAAAAGCTGGCGGTTGAGCAGTTCTTCTAGCGCGTTCACGGCTTGCAGTTCCTCCAGCCCGCTGACACGGCACAGATTGTCAAACGATGCTTCCTGGGCCAAAACGGCCGTTGCTGTCAAGCATTCAACCGCCCGTGCCGAAAGGCGCGTCAACCATCCTTGGATAATTTCGCGTATCCCCGCCAATACACGAGACTCTGCCCTTTGGGCATCAAAGCGAGACCAGTCTAACTGCCAAACAGCCTGCCTTGAGTCTGTCGAAACGGCCGTATTTGATCCCGAACGAACCACCCCATCCTCCACCAGCACTTTTAACGCTTCTGTCAAAAACAGCGGTTGACCGCCCGTTTCTTGAAACAGCCAGTTGCTAAAGTGAGCCAGCGCGGATGACGAGTCTGTTCCATCCCCATTCGTAGTCTCTGATGAGAGCAACAGGTGCAACAATTGCGCCGTTTCCGTTTGGGATAGCTTGTCTAAATAAAGCTGTTCCGCTGCAACAGCACGCTTGAGCTGATTGAACCAGCTTTGTAACGCAGGGGAGGCGGTCAACGCTTCCTGACGCAGGGTAAGCAGAATGAGAATGGGCACCTGTTGTTCTGCCCAGCGCTGCGCTGCGTATTGCAACACGTCCCGTGAGGCATCATCTGCCCAGTGCCAATCGTCAATAAACAGCACAACCGGCCGACGTGCGGCCAGTGCTTGCCCCAAACGAGTAATCGCTTCAAAAAGATGTTGCCGCGCACTGTTTTCCTCTTGCGTGGGTGGCGGCAGATCAGGATATCGCTCGCGCAGTTCGGGCAGGAGGCGGGTTAGCTGGGAGAGCCATAAATCGGAGAGCAAATCTTCAGGGGCGTTTTCTCGCTCAATGCGTTGGCGCAGCAGGTGGGTAAGCGGTTGGTAGGAAAGCCCCGCGCTGGTTTCATAGGAACAGCCGAACAAGACATCTGCCCCTTGTGTGACCGCCCATGCCAGAAACTGTTGAGCCAGTCGCGTTTTGCCCATGCCCGCATGGCCTACCAATGAGACAATCTGGAGCGTGTTGCTCGTCGTTTGTTGATATGCCTTGACCAACGCTTCATATTCTTGGTGACGGCCCACAAAAGGCACTGCCAATAGTCGTAGGGCATCTGTTGGATGGGGGATTTCTGGCACCAGTTGTTGGTCACGAATGCGGGCCATTAATATTTTGGTTGCGGCCGTTGGTTCAACCCCCAACTCATCGGCTAACACACGGCGGCATGTTTCATACTGTGCGAGCGCGCCGCTGCGGTCACCCAGCAACGCCAACGCCTGCATCAGCTGCTGGTGGGCTTCTTCGCGCCACGGCTCCAGGGTGAGCTGTTGCCGCGCCAGCCGCTGGCCGTTTGCATGATCCCCTCGTGTCAGGCTGAGGGCGGTACATTCAAAAAGGGCATCCAAAGCCACTCTGTGCAGTCGCTCCCGTTCGGTGCGGAGCCAGTCGTCAAAGGGAAGGCTGTCGCAACTGAAGCCGGGGAGGAGATCGCCGTTATAGTTGGAAACGGCCGTTTCCAACTCCCCATCTTTGACGGCAGACAAAAAGCCAGTGACGTCTAAGCTGTAATAGCTGGTAGAATTAAACTGGACGGTGGCGCGGTTGATAAGGAGAAACGGTTGTTTTCCAGACCCGTCATCCCCCAACAACAGCCGTAGGCGGTAAAGCGAGTGGCGTAAGTTGTGTCTGGCGCGATCTTCTGGCTCATCCGGCCAAAACAAAGCGGCCAGCACGTTGCGGTTGTGCGCCTGTTGCTGGGTCAGCACCAAATAAATCAGCAGCCCTTGTGCTTTGGCCGAGCGAAAATTGACAAGCAGCTTATCGCCCAGCATCGCCTCAAAGGCCCCCAAAAATGATAATCGCAGTTGACTCATGGCTAAATAAACCGTGGTTAAAAGGGAATTAACCGAAAGTATACCCCTTCAACTGCCAAAACCGGAAAGCAAACGGCTCATTCAGCAATGATAGGCCGCTGAGCGGTGACGAACTGGTGACGATTGTTTGCTATCTTGTGATCAACAAATTTTGGTTACACATATCATACGAGGAGATTCAAAATGACAGTTAGTTTATTCATGCGGCTTCAAGTAAAAGATTTCGATTCCTGGCTGAACCCCGATCCCAGTGTGCCCGCCCAGACGATGAAAGATAATGACGTCTTGGCCTACAGCCTGCATCGTGATCCAAATGACCCGAATACGATCATGATTTATACCCAGTTGCCGGATGAAAACGCCCTGAAATCATATGTGGCCTTTTTGGAATCATTGCCCGGGGAAATGAAAAATTTTTTCGCTGTGCCTGGCTCCGTTGAGATGTGGATTGGAAATGACATCCCAGAGTACAGCATGACCCCTTGATCCGGGAATATCTTTCCCGGATCAAGGGGGTGAGAAAGTGATGCCCTAAGTCACAATCTTTTGATCAAGGAATGACGGTGAAAAACAAATTTCAATAAAACTTTACGGGTCTTTGGGATTTCATGGGGTTGACAGCATATGGGGGTCAGGCAAACAAACGCTCATAGCCCCTCAGGTCAAGCCACAAACGACGAAAGAGACTGTCAACCCCATGAAATCCCAAAGACCCGTAAAGTTTTA
>JAWOGU010000726.1:0-5439 GCA_046496595.1 Chloroflexota bacterium | reverse complement strand
CTAACCGAAGTGGTGGGCCTCACCGAGGAGCAGGCAGCCCAGCTCCGGAGGCTTCTGCAGCCGAAGAACGGCGATTGACGTCTGTTAACCGCTCGGCCGCCAGTGCGATCTTCATCGACGCCGACGGCGTGGTGCAAGAAGTGATCGTAGGTATCGTTAATCAAGCAGTTTTGGAAGACCGTGTTGAGGGGATGAAGAAGGCAAAGTAGCAAAGTAGCAAAGTGGCAAGGTGGCAGAGTGGCAAAATGGCAGGGCAAACACTTCCCTCTATCTCTACACTCTACACTCTATCTCATAAACCATGTTCCCAACGATCAACATTGGCCCCTTTGTTTTTCCCACCGCTGGCATTGTTTACCTGGCGGGAGTTTATATTGCTTTGACGCTGATTGAGCGCGCGGCCAAACGGCTGGCGCTGAACGTGGAAGCGACGTATGGCGCGGCGGTGGTCGGGCTGGCGGTGGGCATTGTAGCGGCGCGGCTGGCTTTTGTAGCAGAATATTGGGCCTCGTTCAGCCAGAATTTAATCAGCATCATCTGGCCCTTAACCAGCGGCTACAATGTGGGCGCCGGCCTGTTTTTTGGCGCGGCGGCGGCGTTTTTTTACGGCCGTTATAAACGCCTCCCCCTCTGGTCCACTCTGGACGCGCTCACACCGGGGCTGCTCGCGGCCTTCATCACCCTCAGTCTGGCCGATTTTTTGGCAGGACCGGGTTATGGTACGCTGACCAGTGTGCCCTGGGGCGTTTCCGTCTTCGGCATTCGCCGTCATCCGGTGCAGTTATATGAAATCGTGGTGGGATTGGCGGCGTTGGGCGTCTGGCGGGGGGCGGCGGAGCGGCGCACCTTTGCCGGACAGCCGTTTCTGCTGGCAATGGCGCTCTACAGCGCGGGGCGGCTCTTCCTGGACGCCTACCGGGACAATGCCTGGCTGACGGCCGATGGTTACCATGTGGTGCAAATCGTGGCGCTGGCGGTGATGTTGGGCTGTTTGGTTTTGCTAGCGCGCCGGGCCACGGAGCCAGCGAAACTCGAAACGACTCATTCTTCCTCGAGTTAAACGGCCGTTATTCCTCAAACCAATCCTCAATAGTCAAATCAGCAAAAGAAGCAAAATCCTGCACATTCCGCGTAACCAGGATCAGGTCATTTGCCGCCGCAATGGCTGCGATTTGACCATCGGCAAAAGCAGGCGGCTGACCCATTCCGGTTAAGCGGGCGCGTTCCCGCGCCAACCAGTCGGCTGCCAGGGCGTCAAAAGGCAAAATCGGTAGAAGCGGCGCCACTACATGCAGCAAAAATTGGCCGATGCGGGTTTTGCGTGTCGATGTCGGCAGCCGGTGATAGCCGTACAACAATTCATGCCAGGTGATGGCAGCCAGGGCCACTTCTTGTTGATGCGCCTGAAATTTTGCCGCAACCTCCACATTTGGGATAGCGCGTTCCAGCTCGGAAATGACGTTGGTGTCTACCAGGTACTTTAGCGCCATGCGTTTTCTTCTACACCGGTTTCTTTGTCACGCACATCTACCCACACATCTTCTTCCGCAGCCATTTCTTCATCTACCCATCTTTGCCGAAATGATTGATAAGCTGACCAGAAATCTCTCTGTTGAGCAGCTTCCTGTAGACGTCGATACTCATCAGCGGACAGGAGTACAGCCACCATTTTGCCATGCCGGGTGACAGCCACTGCCGCTTCTTTTTCTTCTACATCTCGCACCAGGGCGGCAAAATGATTACGCATTTCTGCAATTGAGTATTGGTCAAGCATCCTTCACCTCCAGAACACATGGTAAGCATCCACATACATTTTAGATTTAGTTATAAAAATAGCCATTTATAGAGCCATTTTAACCAAAGCCCTGTAGCAAGTCAATGAAAAAGGATGAGAAAATGAGTTGCCGCCCCTTCTGCCGTGCGTTACACTCCCGCCATGCGTACCGTTGCTAAAATTCTTCTCGTCTTGGGCACACTCCTGTTCGTGGTTTCCATCATCGGCCTTTTTTTCTTCACCCGCCGTGACGCCCGCGCCGACTTTGGCCCGGCGGTGGCCCTGTGTCCCGGACCGGACCTCTACGGCTACACCTGCGCCGGAGGGGATGGTTTTGCCGCCATCGACGCCGACCAGGACAGCGGACTCTACGCCGATGACGGCCTGATCACCCTGGCGCTGCCCTTTGTTTTCACTTTCTACGGCACCGATTACAGCGAAGTGCAGGCCAGCAGCAACGGGACCTTGCAGTTTGGCAGCGGCAACGCCTGGTTTCTGAATTCATGCCTCAGCGAAGGATCCAATCCTGACATGGGCGACATGATCGCCCCTTATTGGGACGACCTTGACCTCACTTACGCCGGTTTCCTGGAAACCGTGGTGGTAGGCGAAGAACCCAACCGCATTTTTGTGGTGGAATGGGACGACGTACCGCGTTACGGCGACAATCCCGACGACCGCGTTACCTTTTCCGTGCAGTTATTTGAAGGCAGCAACGATATTGTCTTCTTTTATGAAGACGTGGGCACGCTGATAGACGGCAACGGCCGTTCCGCTACCATCGGTCTGCAAAGCGCGGCGCAGGGTGTGGCCCTGCAATACAGCTGCGATCAAGCTGCCGTCAGCGACAGCCGCCGCCTCTATTTCCCTCATCCTGAAAACGCCAACGCCGACCTGGGACGGGAAAACTTGCTCTACCGTCCCCAAGAACCCGGCGCCCTGGCCGCCAAAGGGGAAATCGACGCCCTGATCACGGCGCTTGCCCTGCGCGGGCCGGGGGTGATGGAAACGATGCAGCGGCAGTGGCTCAACCAGCAGCCCCAGCGCCTGAGTGAATGGGACTGGCTGGCGGATGAAAACGGCCGTTCCCACCTCCTCCTGCTCTGGCACGGCATACAAACCCGGCCCGACCTCAACCAACTCATCCTGCTCTCCCCCGACGCAAGCGGCAAGATGAGCCTGCAATTCAGCCACCATTTCGCCTCCCGCGAAAACCCGGCTGCCCAGGTCCAATTGGTAGACGCCGCCGACCTCACCGCCGATAACCAGATGGATGTTTTACTGCGCGACAGGGAAAACGGCCGTGCCTACCTCTTTACCACCCACGCCAACACCCCTACCCTGCATACCCTGCCCGAAATCTGCACCGGCAGCCTCACCATTCAGGACAACGCCATCATCCGCAGCGGCTGCACCACCCCCGGCAGATTCGCCGTCACCTGGAACGGCGCCGAATTCATCCCAGCCCACACCGCAAAATAACTGGCATTTTCCCCTCTTCTTCATCCTTCATCCTTCATCCTTCATCATTCTACCTTCTGTTTTCCGTCTTCTGCCTTCTGCCTTCCCTCCCTCTTTCCAAAATTGGACTTGCCAACTACCTAAAAACTGCTACTATGTCCGCCGAAATTTGCAAAGGAAAGCACACTCGCAGGGCCGGGAGTAAAAAGATATGATTTTTGAAATCAATGGCAATTACGCAAATCGCATTGGCAAATATACCGTTCTTGAAATCAACCAACCCAAGATGCGCGTACGTTATGAAGACGGTTTAGAAGCCGACTTAAACATAGGCGTCCAGGCTCGCATTTGGGAAAATATTCTCGTTGAACTAGAGGCGAAAGAGGCCAAGAAAAGTTCACGCAAAGCCGGCAGCGGGCTAAGCACTAACCAGCATTTTATCAAGTGCATCAGCCTGCCCGATACAGAAGAACTTGCCTTCCCCGGCTGGCAGGAGCGGGTGGTCATCGCCATGCGTCCTGAAGACCGGGAAGCGGTCAAAAAAGGGGATCGGCTCATCATTTATTTGATCGAACTGCAATTGTTCTATGCCGTCGCCACCATCACCAGCGATGCAATCGATAGAAATCCAAAAGATTATTTTTACAATCTCGACCTCACCAAGGGCAGTTTCTTCTCCATCGACATCGACGCCGAAGCACAGTCAGCGGCAACGGCCGTTTCCATTGATTCGGTTGAATTGGAAAGCTATCCCAAACTGGGCAAAATGCGCCTGGAGCCGGAATCATACCTCAAAATGAGTGAAGACGACTTTGAACTCCTGGCCGAACTGCTCACCGAAGTCACCGAAGATGACGACGAAGACCTGGAAGAAGAAGAAGAATTTGAAGAGGACGACGAAGAATAAATGGATACAAAACACGTCTTAGTTTGTGTTGCCTGGCCCTACGCCAACGCCGAAATCCACCAGGGCAACGTCACCGGTTCCTACCTGCCGGCCGACATTTACGCCCGGTTTCATCGCTTGCAAGGCAACCACGTCCTCATGGTCTCCGGCTCCGACAGCCACGGCACGCCCGTCACCGTCAAAGCAGAACAATTGGGTCAGACCGTCGAGGAAACCTTCAACCATTACCACGCCCGTTTCATCCAACTCTTCCAAAAACTTGGTCTGTGTTACGATCTCTTCACCCATACCGACACCGAAAACCATTTCCAGGTGTCCCAGGATCTCTTTAAATCGCTGCTGGATAACGAATACCTCTACCTCAAAGTAACCAAACAAATGTACTCGCCCGCCGCCGGCAAATTCCTGCCCGACCGTTACGTGGAAGGAACCTGCCCTAACTGCGGCTACACCCGCGCTCGCGGCGACCAGTGCGATAACTGCAACACCCTGTTTGAAAGCGCCGCCGAACTTGTCAACCCCCGCAGCAAAACAGACGACAGCGCTCTGGAACTGCGCGACACGGAGCACTTCTTCCTGGATCTGCCCGCTATCGCCGCCGACGGCTTACAGGACTGGCTGAATAACGAGGACAAGAGCTTTTGGCGGCCTCAGGTCATCAATTTTGCCCGCAACTTTGTGGAACAGGGTCTCATTGGCCGCGCCGTGACCCGCGACATGGACTGGGGCATTCCCGTGCCGGTCCCCGGCTACGAGACCAAAGTGCTTTACGTCTGGTTTGAAGCCGTCATCGGCTACCTTTCCGCCACCATCGAGTGGGCCAAAAACAACGGCGCCCCCGACGCCTGGCGGCAGTGGTGGCAAAACCCGGAAGCGCGCACGGTTTACTTCATCGGCAAAGACAACATTCCTTTCCACGCTGTTTTCTGGCCGGCCCAGTTGTTTGGGGCCAAAGGACTGTACGCCGACGATCCCAAGCAGCAGCTAAACCTGCCCTACGATGTGCCCGCCAACGAGTTCATGAACATGGAAGGACGCAAGATCAGCGGCAGCATGAATTGGGGCGTATGGATGCTCGACGCCCTGGAACGGCATGATCCGGACCCGCTGCGCTATTATTTAACGGCCGTTATGCCCGAAACCCGTGACAGCGATTGGAGTTGGTCCGGCTATGTGGAACGCAACAACACCGAACTGGTCGGCAACTGGGGCAATCTTGTCAACCGCGCCCTCAGCATGACCCAGCGCTACTTCAACGGCGTCGTGCCCGATCCGGGTGAACTGACCGCCAAAGATA
>JAWOGU010000691.1:0-4868 GCA_046496595.1 Chloroflexota bacterium | reverse complement strand
GTCTGGCCGATGCGCCCCATCATGCCGAAGACGCCGAGGATGGTGTTCATGAGGCTGGCGTGCAGGTAGTCGGGGGCGGAGCGGCGGGGACCGGGCAGGCCGAGGATGAGATCGGCCTGGGCTTTGTCGGGCATGGGGACGTGGGCGTGGCGGGTGGATAACGGCCGTTCCTGTTCCCCCACCTCTGGCATTTTCATCTGTCCCGGAGCTTGCCAGTCGCTGAAGCGTTGGGCGATTTTGGCAACGGCCGTTTCCGCCTTAACCGCCCCGACCAGCGTAATGATCATGTCTTGGGGTCCATAATAATGGGTGTGGAAGTTGACGAGATCCGACTGGGTGATCGCAGGAATGGTGTGTTCATAACCGCGTACAGAACGGCCGTAGGGATGGTTGGGGTAGAGCAGATCGTGGAAAGCAAGCTGCGCCATCTGGCGCGTGTCGTTGGCGCGAATGGTGAGGCCGGTCATGATCTGGCCGCGAAGCTGTTCGATGTGGGCGGCAGGGAACGTGGGCTGGCGCAGGGCGTAGGCCAGAATTTCGAGCACCAGGTCGATGTCTTCGGCCAGACAGCTTGCGCCAAAATCGGTGCTGTGTTTGGTCCCGCTGATGTTGAGGTCCGCGCCGACGGCTTCCAGGTCTTCATAAATGGCGTCGAAATCACGTTTGCCGGCGCCGCGCAGCAGGGCGGAGGCGGTGAAGGAGGCGAGACCTTCCTGGCCGGCGGGATCGACGATGGAACCGGCGCGCACCAGTCCTTCGATGACGACGGATTCGCTGGCGAAGTTTTCGTAGGCGAGAATGACGATGCCGTTGGGCAGGACATGGCGGTGGATGGTTTCGGGGCCGGGAAATTGCATAGGTTAAGGGTGAAGATTAATGATTGAAGATTGATGATTGACGATGCGTCGCCCTGTAAATCTTTAATCTTTGGGTTTCCTTTTGAGTTTGGCGAGTATCATACCATTCTATCCATTTCTTTCCACCAGATGCCGGTGAATTCGGGCAGGATGGTAAGCTGCTGCTGTTGAATGGTTTCGGCGAGGGCGCTGCCGAAGAAAAATTGGGTGAGTTCAACTGCTTCGGAAACGGAGTGGAAGCGGTATTCGGTGGGGATGGTGGTGTGTTGAAAGCCGAGGTCGTTTTGCAGCCAGGCGTAATAGGCGGCCAGACCGGGGGTGGGCGGAGCGGGAGATTTCGCGCCGGTGCCCATCGTTTCAATCAGAATCAGCGCGCCGTCCGGGCGCAGGCTGTTTTGCATGGCGGCGATGGCCTGCCCAATTTCGGTTTGCCAGCTTTCCGGGTACCAGCCGACGGAGTGGCCCAGCGCCCAGCCAGCAATAGCGACGTCGGCAATGCCGGGGCAAAAGGGCAGATGGCGGGCGTCGGCGGCCGCGAGAAAGCAGTTTGTGGCGCCTTCCTCACCCAGTTTTCTTTTAGCCTGCTGGAGCATGTGGGGGGAAAGGTCAACGGCCGTTATCCAATCCACATACGGCGCTAACAGGCGTGTGATACGACCGGTACCCGCGCCGACGTCCACCACGCGCAGTCTGGTGAAATCTCGAATTTGGCGCAGGGTGGACGGCAAATTGCCCTGGTAGTCCTCGCGGGAGACCAGAGCGTCGTAGCGGGCGGCCTGCGCGGCGTAAATCTGTTTGAAATCAGTCGCCATCGATAATCTCCTGTAATTCAGCGGCGCGGAGGGCGGAAACGGCCGTTTCCAGACCATCCAGCTTCTCATCTGTGCCCAGCACTACCAGTACATCGCCTTCTTCCAGCATTGTTGTCGAAGCGGTTGCCAGACGGATGTGCGGATGCCCATCGTCGCCCCGGTACTCCAGCAAACCAATCACATTCAGGTCAAACTGCTTGCGGAAATCCAGGCCAACCAGCGTCTGACCTGCCCAGGCCAGCGGCATACGCACCCGGCGCACGCTGATGCCCGGCAAAATCTGGCGAGAGTCAAACGTTTCGCGCTGTGTGCGGTAAATGGAGTTATCATGCGCCAGAATCGACGTGACCACCAGCACGATCAGAGCAGGCACCATGTAAACCGAGCCAAACGTCTCCACTGTAAACAAGATCGCCGCCAGGGGTACGTTGACAATGGAAACCAGACTGGCGGTCATGGCTGGGGCAATGAGCATCATGGGTTCATACCCAAACCAATCGGCAAACATGGAGGCTACCATCGTGCCAAAGAACAGGGAGGGAATGAGCAAACCGGCGGAGCCGCCGGAACTGACGGTGAACAGCGTGGCAAACATTTTGGCAAACAAGGCAATAAGCGCCACCGCCGCCGTTAATTCGCTGGCAAATGCGGCGTCAATAGCGCTCTGGCCTGTGCCTAAAACCAGGGACAGACCATGCTCCGTTAAGCCAAAGCGGGAGGTAAACCAGGCCACGCTGATGGCGACAACGCCGGTTAACACCGCTCCCAGGAGCATCCGCCAATAGGTGTGGGCGATGCTGTGATGGAAAGCGTGGTCCAGGCGGGCGCGCAGCCGGCTGAAAAAGATGGCGACCAGGGAAATAACGGCCGACATCAAAACGAGTACGCCCATATAAGCAGGCGTATTGGGCGGTACATAGCGCAATTCCACGGCAAACAGCGGCGCATGATTTACGGCGACCAGGTCGGTCAGGAAATAGGCGGTCAGGGCCGAAATGAGGGCGTAGAGCAGTTTTTCAATGATGGGGCGGCGATGGTACATGACTTCGGTGGCAAAGAAGGCGGCGGCAAAGGGCGCGCCCAGCAGCACGGCGACGGCGGCGGCGACGCCGCTGAGCTGGGCTGTTTGCAAATCGTCGGGATTGTCGGGCCGCCACCAGCGCCAGATTTTGTGCAGGATGGTGAGGCGGTCGGCGGCTCTTTCGCCGATGCGGCGCGGTTTGAAGATACCGGCGGCCAGGCTTTCGCCGATGAGGGTGACGCTGGCTTCCAGTCCGCCGCTGCTGCCGCTGCCCAGTGTGACCAGGGTGGCGGCAAATTTGCGCAGCGCCAGAGAGAAGGTGGGCAGTTCCCAGCGCACGCTGACGCCTTCGTGCCCGGTGAGGGTGTGTTCAATGGTGGGTTCGGAGCTGTAGTAGAGGGAGATGGTGCGTTCCAAACCGTCGCCTTGCACGTCGTTGAGTTCGTGGATATGGCCTTTGTCGTCGTGGTAGTAGATGGTGGCGGCTTTGTAGAGGGAGATGGCGGCGACGATGAGCGCGCCGAGGCAGAGGGGAATGAAGACAAAGAGCAGGGTGGGGGCGTTTTCCAGCCAATGCAGGGTGGCATGGGAAAGGTCGTGGACGGCTATTTTGAGGGGGTAGACCACTGCCCACACGATGACGCCAATGATGACAGACTGCACCACGAGCCGCTGCTCTTCGCTGCTGACGTGGAGGGTGAGGTGGCGCAGGGTGCCCCAGAAATCGTGGAAAATGTCGTGGATGAAGGCGAGTATGCTTTTCATGGTTCAAATATGTTCACGAATCCATTTCCACGGGCTGATACCAGGCTACCGTGCGGTTTTGTTTACGCAGATAGTGCGCCCGCACCCGCTCGATGTCATCCAGGGTGACGGCTTGCAGCTTTTCCAGCACGGTTTCAAACCAGCGGTAATCGCCGGTGACGGCTTCGGCCATGCCCAGGAGCTGGGTTTGGCCGGTGATGCTTTCGCCGGCCATGACGAATTCGGCTTTGGCGCGTTTGAGCGCTTTGTTTAGTTCGGCCTGGTTGATGGGGACTTCCGCCAGCCGGTCGAGTTCGGCGTCGAGGGCGGCTTCTACTTCGGCGAGGGAACGGCCGTTATTGACCACCGCGCTGATGGTATACAAATAAGGATCGATGGTGGGCGTCAGGCCGCCGTAAGCGCCGGCCGCCAGTTCCGTGCTGACCAAGGCCTTGTAGAGGCGGGAACTTTTGTTGGAGCCGCTTTCGCCGAACATGCCCAGGCTGCTGCCGCCGGCAAAGGCGGCGTTGAGCAGGGTGAGCGGGAAGTAGTCGGGGTGGGTGGCGGCGGGCACGCGGTAGGCGGCGATGAGGGTGGGGGCGTCGCCGGGACCTTCGACGACGACGCGCCGTTCCCCTTTTTGCGGCGGTTCCTGGCGGGTGACGGGCGGCGCGGATTCGCCGGCCGGAACGCCGCCGAAGTAGTGGGTGATTTGTTGCAGCATAACGGCCGTTTCAAAATCACCGGCTGCCACGACGATAGCGTTGTTGGGGGCGTAGTAACGGCGGTAATGGCCTACCAAATCATCGCCCGTCATGGCGCGCAAATCGACCTCGTCGCCAATCACTTCGTGATGGTAAGGATGGACGCGAAAGGCGGCCGCCGTCAGTTCTTCGTTCAGCGAGAAGCGGGGGTCGTTTTCATACATGCCGCGTTCGGCCAGGATGACCTGGCGCTCGGATTCCACTTCTTCCGGCGTCATGAGGGTGTTGGTCATACGGTCGGCTTCCAGTTGGAGGGCGAGTTCGATGCGGTTGGCGGGCATGGTTTCGTAGTAGGCGGTGAAGTCGAGCCAGGTGAAGGCGTTCCAGTGCCCCCCTTCGCGGGAGACGAGACGATCCAGGGAGCCGTCGGGGAAGGTGGGGGTGCCTTTGAACATCATGTGTTCCACCCAGTGGGAGACGCCGGTGAGGCCGGGTATTTCCTGGCGGCTGCCGACGCGGTACCAGACCATGAAGCTGGCGACGGGGGCGTGGTGCATTTCTTTGAGGACGACGGTGAGGCCGTTGTCGAGGGTTGTTTTGGTGACGGGCAGGTGGTTGGTCATGGGTGATCCTTGTTGTCTGTGGTTTGGAGGGGATTGTGAAACCGCCGCAATAAGATGGACTGAGCAAGGCAACGCTGCCACTGTTCCCAGCAGAGTGCGCCTCTGGC
>JAWOGU010000683.1:0-4712 GCA_046496595.1 Chloroflexota bacterium | reverse complement strand
CGTGAAGCAATGTTCCCATCGCGCCATCAAGGAGTAACGGCCGTTCCTGCAATTGTTCTCTAAAAGCTATCCGGTCCATACCTGGCCCAGTCTCTTATAAAAGTTGCAAAGTTGCAGAGTAGTAGGACTGCAAAGTTGCAGGGTACATAGGTAATGGGGTGAAAGAACTCTGCCACTTTGTCCTATTCACTATAAAAAAGTTCTTGAATCAACCCCGAAGCCATCTCATTATTTAAGATCAATACCTGCGATCCTGCTTCGGTCAGATAGCTGGACACATAGTCATAATCCAGCACTTCATTGCGAATGTTTTCCTTAGGAATTTCGCTGACGGCCTCTGCCAGCGCTACCATTTGCTCCAAGTTTAAATCCGTTCTCACGCCGTTTTCCAACTGGCGATAAAGAGTGGGCGCTTTCGCCAACAGTCCGCCGATGCCCAATGAAAGCGCTTTGTTACGCGCTGCCAATATCACCTGCTGCTGCCGCCCCGCCCGGCCAAAATCATTATCCACATGCCGGGTACGAGCATATTTTAGCGCCGTTTCGCCATCCAGATGCTGTGTTCCGGCAGCAATATAAAAAGGATCGAAACCATAATTCATATCGGGATAAGTGGGATCATTGATAGCCTGAGGCACGTATACGTCAATGCCCCCTAACGCATCTATGCCCTTGGTCACAGCGCTAAAATCGACCATCACATAATGGTCGATGGGAACACCCAAATTATAGGCCACTGTTTGCATTGCCAGAGAGGCGCCGCCTTCAGGACTGCCGCCCACGGCGCCATAGACAAAGGCCGTATTGATTCGATCTCGTCCCTGACCCGGAATCACGACATACAGATCTCGCGGAATCGATAAGATAGACACCGTCTCGGTTTTGGGATCAACAGACACAACCATCATGGAGTCCGTACGCGAGATGAAGGCTTCCCCAGGACGGCGGTCGATACCCATGAGCAAAATGTTCACACGCTCATCCCCTACCCAGGGTTCCCGCGTGGGAAACAAGGTGGGCGTGGGCATGCCCAACACCACACCTGGCGCCAGCGCCGGTCCGTTTTGATCCAACTGCAAATTCACATCAGCTACAGCCTCAGCCGCTTCGCCAATGGGGTTTAACGGCCGTTGCATCACCACCTGAAACGTCAGATAGGCAAAAATAATGACGGCAATGCTTGAAAAAACAAAAGCCACTGACAGAGAAAATGCCAGCCAGCCCGGAATTAACGCATTAGAACTTCTCACTATAACATCCTTTTCATACCGTAATAAAACTCATCTGAGCCGCCAGACTCTAAAAGATTATACTCGCAATTCAGAGCAGCACAGTTTGAAACACCATTGATTGCCCTACTAATCATCAATCACTAAAACTTTGTCACTGTACAACTTTTCAGAGGCTGAGCTTATCGAAGCTCATGTTATCTTCGACAAGAGTTCGGCGTGAACTCAGTCGAACGCTCAGGCAGCGACCTGCACATCGGCTTTAAAAAGAAATTTCTCATAAAAATCTTTGACAAGGCGGCCAAATCGAGATAGATTAGCAAATAACAGGTATAATACTCGTTCCTTAAAACATACCCGTGAACTGGAAGGATATTATGCCCCTGGATATGGAAGGATGTCATGCCCCTGGATAGATTTGGCCGCGATATAAACTATCTGCGTATTTCCCTCACCGACAAGTGCAATCTCCGCTGCGTCTACTGTATGCCGGAAAATATGACCTTTCGGCCGCGCCAGGAACTGCTGCAAGACGACGAAATCCTGCGCCTGGTGCGCATTTTTGCCGACATTGGTTTTCACAAGATCCGGCTCACCGGCGGCGAACCTACCATTCGCGCCAATGTCGTTGAAATTGTGCGCGGCATCGCCGAGACGCCTGGCATCAAGACAGTCGCCATGACTACAAACGGACTGATGCTGGACAAACTGGCGCAGCCGCTGGCAGACGCCGGACTGTCTCGCGTCAACGTGAGTATCGACACACTCAACCCGGAGAAGTTCAACAAGATTACGCGCTGGGGCCAGGTGGAAGACGTGTGGCGCGGTCTGGACGCTGCCGAAAAGGCGGGATTGGGCATCAAGCTCAACGGCGTCGTCGTGCGAGACTACAACGACAAAGAAGACGTGGTCGATTTAGCCAGACTGACGCTGTTCCGTCCCTGGCAGATACGCTTTATCGAGATGATGCCGTTTGGTGAAGTAACTGATTTCCAACAAGCCGGCACGGTGAGCGAAGAGGAATTAAAAACGACCATTTCAACGGCCTTAGGAGAATTGACGGTGGTGGATAACGGCCGTTTAGATGGCGAAGCCCGTCTCTACAAGCTGCCCGACTCCGTTGGGACTCTCGGCTTCATTAGCTCCGTCACCCAACCCTTCTGCGCCAGCTGCACCCGCGCCCGCCTCACCGCCGACGGCCGTTTACGCCTCTGCCTCCTGCGTGAGAAAGAAGTCAACATCATGGACCCTCTCCGCGCCGGGGCCAGCGACGAAGAACTCATAGACATCCTGCGCGAAGGCATCTACTGGAAACCTTGGGGCCACAAACTAAGCGAAGACATCATCCCCCTAAATCGTGTCATGTCCGAACTAGGCGGTTAGCGCCTCTCGACCTGCGTTTTCCCTCCGCTTTTTTCCAATTATCAAGCCTGTGTTATAATGCTCGGCTGGCTTTGCCCGAATTTAAAGAATAAAAATTCAAGGACTGAGGACTTAGCCTGAATCGGCGAGTACTCAGTCCTTATTTTTGAAAAGATATGGTAACCATGCAAGTCGTTGCCTGAGCCTGTCGAAGGCAATTGGGCTTCTACAGGCTCAGCCCACGATGGGCTGTACAGTCATAAGATATGAAACTTTCTGTCATCATTTGCTGTTACAACGAACGCGCCACCATCCGCGACGTTATCCAAAAGACGAAGGCGGTTTCCCTCAGCCCCAATTGGGAGCGGGAGATTATCGTCGTGGACAACTTTTCCACAGACGGCACCCGCGAAATTCTCCAGGAAATGGACGATCCCGAAATCCGAATCATCTTCCACGAGAAAAACATGGGCAAAGGCATGTCTATTCGCAGCGGTATCAGCAGCATGACCGGCGATTATATGATCATCCAGGACGCTGATTTCGAGTACGATCCGGCTGAACACCCCCGCTTTTGCCAAAAAGCCGAAGAAACCAACGCCGCCGCCATTTTCGGTTCTCGCGTCTTAGGCGGTAACGTGAAGTATGAATACGCTCATGCTTACCTGGGAGTGCGCTTTTTAACGGCCGTTACCAACCTCTTTTTTGGCGGTCATCTCACCGACGTCGCCACCGCCACCAAAATGGTACGCCGCGACGTGGTCCAGTCGCTCAACCTCACCACCACTGACTTTAATCTTGACTTTGAACTGCCCGACAAAATTCTGCTCTCCGGACACGACATTCTGGAAATACCCATCAACTACAATCCGCGCACCTACGCCGAAGGCAAAAAAATCAAAACATCAGACGGCATCAGAGCTTTGTTCATCATGGTTCGAGACAGGCTCGGCCTGACACCCGTCTTAAAAAAAGAGTTAAAAACACCAGTCAAAACCGTCCAACCAAACGAGGTTCAACACCCATAAATTCCGTGAGGCGTGAGGCGTGAATTTTACGCCTCACGCCTCACGCTTCTAAGGAATACACAGCCAACATGAAAATCGTCATCACCGGTTCCATTGCCTTTGATTATTTAATGCACTTCCCCGGAAGGTTCAAAGATGCCTTCATCGCGGATCAACTCGACAAAATCAGCCTAAGCTTTTTAGTCGATGCCATGAAGAAACACCCTGGCGGCACCGCCCCCAACATTGCCTACACGATGGCGCTTTTAGGCGGCCGTCCCCACGTCATGGCAACCGCCGGGCAGGATTTCACTGAGTATCGCGCCGCCCTGGAAGCAGTCGGCGTAGACACCTCCGCCATCATCACCATTGAAGACGAATTCACCGCTTCCTTCTTCGTCAGCACGGATAACGATCAAAACCAGATCGCCACGTTTTACACCGGCGCCATGGCCTATGCCAAAAACCTGACCTTTGCCCAATACGCGCCGGACGCTGACCTGACCATTATTTCGCCCAACGATCCCGCCGCCATGCGCGCCTATGCGGAAGAATGCCGCACCCTGGGCATCCCCTTCATCTACGATTCCAGCCAGCAAACAGCCCGCGTCAGCGGCGAAGAACTGGCTGCCGGGCTGGAAGGCTGCGCCATGCTCACCCTCAACGATTACGAATACAATCTGATCAAAGAGAAAACCGGTCTCACCGATAGCACGCTGCGCGACCACATCGGCGGACTGCTGGTGACACGCGGCAAAGAGAGCGCCCTGCTCTGGGCAGATGGCGAGGAATACCACATCCCGGTCGTACCGCCGACAGTCGTCAAAGAGCCAACCGGCGTAGGCGACGCTTTCCGCGCCGGTTTGATGCGCGGCATGGAATTAAAACTGCCCTGGCCTATCGCCGGCCGTATGGGGGCCTTGGCCGCCACCTACGTCCTGGAACATGTGGGCACCCAAAATCACAGCTTTACGCCAGCCTCCTTTGTCGCTCGCTACCGTGAGCATTTTGATGACGAAGGCGCCCTGGACGTCTTGTTATAAATGAGGCAGAGTGGCAAGGTAGCAGAATAAACGTGTTAGCTGGTCACCCTGCAACTTTGCAACCCTGCAAC
>JAWOGU010000659.1:0-3436 GCA_046496595.1 Chloroflexota bacterium | reverse complement strand
CTTCGGAGCGAAGAATCCCATAGGTGCGGTTATTTCAGGAGTACGGGATGCTTCGGAGGATGCTTCGGCAGGCTCAGCACAGGTTCTCAGCATGACAGGTCTCTTGATTACCGGATTAATTTTTTTAATCTGCAACAACCGGCAGCAAGGAGCATGCAGCTTCTCTGGAGATGGCAGGTAAGGAGGGGTTGCGCCGCAGATGAACGCAGATTGAAGTTAAAAGATTTGCGTTCACTCTTCGACAAACTCAGGATAAGTTCTGCGAAATCCGTGAGCAGCAAATAGAATCAGGATCTATGGAGTCTGCCTGTTGACCATGACCGCCAGATACCCTGGGGTGTGGGTCAGGCGGGCGAAGAGGGGAAACAAGCGGTGGACGCGCCGAAAATAAGTGGGCATCTCCTGGCGCTCGGTCACTTCGATGAAGCCGAACTGCTCATAAAACGGGATTAAGTGTGACATGCAGGTGAGCCACAGCGGCAGGATTTCTCGCGCCAGGAGTTCCTCGATGAGAGCGCTGGCGATGCCCTGCCGGCGCCAGGCGCTGGCTACGGCAATGGAGGCCAGTTCTCGTGAGCCGTCGCGGTGCGGTTTCACCTGCCCGCAGCCGATGAGGCTGCCTGTGTCGTCCAGCGCCACTCGGAAGCGCGGCCATTTCAATCCCAGCGGGTTAATGTCGGCCTCACGGATGAGCTGTTTGATGGCGGATTGGTGGCTTTTGTCTGCCGCCTGGATGGAATAGCTGCCCATGCCGGTATGCTATCTGACTTTGCCCGATTGAGCTTGAGTTTGCATGAGAATTTTCGGCAGGAAACGGCCGTTTGTGGTATGGTTATTCGTTTGTAAATTCGTTGGAGAGTAAAAAGCTGTGTTAACTGTTCAAGACGTGACCGTGACCTTTGGTCAGCGGACCTTATTTAAAGAAGTCAATCTCAAATTTCTGCCCGGCAACTGCTATGGCCTGATTGGACCCAACGGCGCAGGCAAATCGACCCTGCTCAAAGTGCTGGCCGGGGAAATTGAAGCGAACAAAGGCGACATCAGCGTCGGCCCCAATGAGCGTATTGCCCTGCTTTCGCAGGACCAGTTCGCCTTTGACGCCTACACCGTGCTGGACACCGTGATTCGCGGGTATCCGCGCCTGCACGAGATTTTGGCGGAGCGGGAAACCATCTACAATAAGCCCGACTTCTCAGAAGCCGACGGCTTGCGGGCGGCAGAGTTGGAAACCGAACTGGCGGAGATGAACGGCTACGAGGCCGAAACGGAAGCGGCCGTTTTGCTGAGCAATTTGGGTCTAGACGAGTCCGTGCATGATTTGAAAATGCGCGAACTGGAAGCCAGCCAGAAGGTGCGCGTGCTGCTGGCGCAGGCCCTGTTTGGCAGCCCGGACATTTTGCTGCTCGACGAGCCGACCAATCAGCTTGACCTGGCCTCGATTGCCTGGCTGGAAGATTTTCTGTTCCGCTTTCCCAATACGGTGATTGTGGTGTCCCATGACCGGCATTTCTTGAACGACGTTTGCACCCACATTGCCGACATTGATTTCAACAAAATCCAGCTTTTTGTGGGTAATTTTGATTTTTGGTATCAGGCGAGCCAGTTGGCGCAGACGCAGCGCAAGAGCGACGACAAAAAACGGACGGACAAAATTAAGGAATTGGAGCAGTTTGTGCGCCGTTTCAGCGCCAACGCCTCCAAGTCGCGGCAGGCTACTTCCCGCAAGAAGCTCATCGAGAAGCTGACGGTGGATGACCTGCCCACGTCGTCGCGCCGTTTTCCGTATGTGGACTTTAAGCCAGAACGGCCGTGCGGCAAGGTGATTCTGTCGGTAGACCAGGTGAATGTGACCCTGGATGATCGTCCCATTTTGCAAAATTTCAGCCTGGTGGTGAATCCGGGCGACAAGATTGCCTTTATCGGCCCCAATGATCTGGTGAAGACGACGCTGTTTCAGGTATTGATGGGGGAAATAACGCCGGACAGCGGCTCGTTTAGCTGGGGCACGACGATCACGCCGTCTTATTTTCCCAAGGAAAATGCGGCTTATTTTGATACGGACGTCAATCTGGTGGACTGGCTGCGCCAATATTCGCCCTTTGATGACAGCGAGTCGTATGTGCGCGGCTTTTTGGGGCGCATGTTGTTTTCCGGAGAAGAGGCGCTGAAACCGGCGCGGGTGCTTTCTGGCGGGGAGAAGGTGCGCTGTATGCTGGCCCGTATGATGCTCAGCGGGGCAAACGCCCTGGTCCTGGACGAACCGACAAATCACCTGGACCTGGAAGCGATAACGGCCGTTAACGATGGCCTGATCAACTTTGAAGGCGTGCTGCTCTTCACTTCCCACGACTACCAGTTCGTCGATACCATCGCCAACCGCATCGTGGAAATCGCCCCCGGCGGCGTCATCGACCGCATGATGCCCCTGGAAACCTACGTGCAAGACCCCACCGTGCAACAACTGCGCGACCAATACTACAAAGGCCACCAAAACCTGCGCATTTAACGCACACAGGTGACAGTCACCTCCGAGGTGACTGTCACCTAAAGACCTACTCTCTTAAATACCCCAACTCATCCGGCAGATCGCGCATCAATAAAAAATCCTGGACGAATTCTTCATAAGAGGCGGTATTGGGGAACATGTCTGCAATAAACGATCGATCTACCAGCGTTCCTCGACGCAGCCCGATCCACTCGAGATAGTTAGAATATGGCCATTGTTCAAGGTATTCAACTAAACCGTCTTTAACAGGATTGGCATGGATATACCGGCATAAATGGCGAAGATATTTGTCATTGTGAACATGTTTGGCTTTGTAGCGCCCTTCAAAAAGTGTGCCACTGTGATCATAGCGTTTGTTGTATGCCTTGGTATAGCTGTTGAACACACGCTGTGGGAAAAGCCCTGCATCATGTTCTCCATTTTGTTGCACAAGAAAGTGGTAATGATTGGGCATCAGACAATATACAATGATGCTCAGATTTAACTCCAACAGGTATTTTTTCATTTTTTGAAGGACAAATAGGTAATTCTCCCCTTCTCGAAAAATGGAGATATGATGCGCGCCTCGATTATAGAGGTGATAATAATGACCTGGTTGCCAGCTTATTATGTCCTTACGTGCCTGGGGCATAATATCCTTCCTGAGCAATTGTACTAATATGCCTCGCCATCAGGTGACAGTCACCTCTGAGGTGACTGTCACCTCGGTGTGCGCTGCCACTGCTCTGACTGGATGTACTCCAGCGACTGGTGGCGGAAATAGGTGTCGTAGAGTTCGGCGTAATGGCCGGACTGCGCCATGAGCTGTTCGTGGCTGCCTTCCTCGATGATGCGCCCTTGCTGCAAGACGATAATACGGTCGGCCGAGCGCACGGTGGAGAGGCGGTGGGCAATGATGATTGAGGTGCGATCCGCCATGATCATGTCCAG
>JAWOGU010000563.1:0-5944 GCA_046496595.1 Chloroflexota bacterium | reverse complement strand
TTCAACCCGCCGCCCAGCGGCTGCCCCAGTGCGCCGCTATACTCCCCGGCGGCCGAACAGACGTTTGAAGGCGGCGTGATGATCTGGGTTGGCGCGCAGGATCGCATCATCGTGCTGTTTGCCGACACCCAGTACCCGAAAGTCAGCAATTTCAGTGACGACTGGGACGGCGGCGAAATTTGCGATCTGGGCCCGCCGCCAGCAGGCAGGGTACACCCCGTTAGCGGCTTCGGCTACCTCTGGTGCCATAGCCAGGCAGTACGCGACCGGCTGGGCTGGGCGCTTGAGCCAGAAGTTGGCTACGACACCATTCTCCAGTGGACGACGATGGTCAAATACAACCGCAGCTACCTGCGCGCCGCCGATGGCAACGTCTGGCTTTTGCTGCCAGAATCCAGCGGCTGGGAAAAAATTATCGTTGAGCCGTAGCCTGTTGCCTGAGCTTGTCGAAGGCAGCCGGGCTTCGACAAGCTCAGGCCTCGACAAGACTTCGGCGTGAGCTAAGTCGAACGCCCAGCCCTCGAGAGGCTTCGGAGTCAACAAAAATAACAAAAAAAATCGTGCTTTCCGCGTTTATCCGTGTCCAAATCTTTAATCCAACGATGGTACCGGCAGCCCTGCCAGCGCCATGATTTTGAGGGCGTTGGTGGTGGGGCAAGGTCCGGGATGCAGGTGATAATCAAAGGTCATACGGCCGTTTTCCACCCCATCCCGAAAATGATAATTGCGCACGAAAGGGCTGCTCTCCGCCAACTGCACCAACTCCAAATCATGGGTGGCAATCAGGCCCACCCCGTTCTGCCCCACCAGCGCCCGCACGTAGGCCTGGCTGCCCACCAGCCGCTCCCGGTTGTTGGTGCCCCTGAAAATCTCGTCAATCAGGAAGAATAACGGCCGTTCCTCCCCCTCTGCCTCCAACGCCGCCAACAGACCAGCCAGGCGGCGCACCTCCGCGTAAAAATACGAAAACCCATCCGTCACCGAATCCGCCACCCGAATGGAGGTGTAAAGCCGGAACAACTGCGCCGAAAACGCGGCGGCGAACACCGGTCCACCGGCATATGCCAGCGCCAGATTCACGCCCAACGCCCGTAAAAAGGAACTTTTGCCTGCCATATTGGAGCCGGTGATGATGTCTACCGCGCCCAAACTGTCTATACGAAAGTCATTGCACACCCTGGTTTCGTCGGGGATGAGGGGATGGCCGAGGGCCTGGGCGGCGAAGGGCGCCGGCGGCTGGCTGGCAATGGCGGGGAAGATGGCGGCAGGATTGTGGTAGGCCAGTGAGGCCAGGGAACTTAGGGCCTCCAGTTCAAACCAGGCGTCCAGCCAGACGGGCAGCCGCGTTTGCAGCGCCGCCTGGCAGCCGCGCAAACGGTCGGCGACGAAGATGTCCCAGGGAACGAGGCCGTTGAGCAAGAGCCACAGGAAGGGGTTCTGGCGCAACCCGGCCAGCGCCAGCAGGCGGGTGACCCGGCGCAGATAGGTGGACGGCCGTTCTGTCCCCACCCGCAGCGGCGCGCATACCTCAGCCACCAGGGGTTTGTCCGCCAGCCGCGCCGTCTCTAAAAAGCCGAACACCGCGCCCAACTGGCGCAGGCTTTTTTCCAAAAAGTAGGCGTCGGCAAAGATGGGGGCGGCGTCGCCGGAACGGGTGATGAAGACGACGCCGTAGAGCGCCCAAGAGAGCAGGAACAGCGGCGGCAGAATGCCGGCCAGGTACAGCAGCAGGAGGGTGACGTTGACCAGGGCCAGCGCCGCCAGCAGCCATAACACGGGACGCAGGGAACGGCCGTTTGCCTGTGTTTCCAGCCATGTAAGAACCCGTTTTCCAGGCCATTTTTCGCCGGTTTCGGCGGCGGCCTGCATGGCGTTCAAGGTCAGTTTGTCGCGAAAAACGGGCATGGCGGTCAGTTCGGCCACGATGGCCTGGCGGGACAGGGCGGCCTCCAGGGCAGGATCGGTGTCGAGCAGCCAGCCGGCCAGACGGGCGCTGCCTTCCTGCGAAACGGCCGTGTCGACCAGGTGCATCACGGAGCGGCTGCCCACCAGGTCAAGGTCCAGGGCGAAGGGGTGGTCGGGGGGCGCGTCGAGGGGCGCGGGCGGCGGCAAATGCTGCCAGTCCAGGTTCATGCGCGCCAGGTGCGTGTGTTTGAGGTCGCGCCAGAGTTGGGTGCGCTGCCGGTTGGTTTCCACGCGGCGGTGCTGGTTGGCGGCAATCGCAAAGGCGGCAATCGCCGCGCCGCTGACGCCCAGCCAGGGCCAGACGCCCCATTGCAGCAGCACGAGAACGGCCGTTATCACCCCCGCCATAAAAACCACCAACCGCCAGCGCGACAGTTGGTCGCTGGTGTGCTGCAAGAGCGCCAACTGGCGGTCCAGGCGCTCGATTTGGCGGGAAATTGCTTGTTTTCTACGTTGTTTGTGTGTCATGCCGGGAAGATTAACGCAAAGAAGCAAAGTGGCAAAGTGGCAGAGAGGCAGAGGGGCAGAGGGGTCAGATGACAGTCACCTCGGAGGTGACAGTCACCTGGAGCTAAAGGGCGGCTTGAAGGGTGTTGATGGCTTCGCGCTCGATGTCGTGGATGGCGAGGATGTGTTGGGCGGCGTTGGCGCGCAGGGCGGCGGCTTCGGCGGGACTGAGTGGGAATTCGGTGGAAACCAGTTCTTTGATGGCGGCTAAACGGCCGTTTATCTCTTTCCGCTCCGCCACGGAAGCCTGTCCCAGATTCATGAAAAGGTCGTGGTCTTGCAGCAGGAGCCGCCGGGTTTCGGCCAGATGGGGCGCATCGTCGGGCAGCAGGGCGGCGCTGAGCACTTCCCAGGCGGCGGCGCTTTGCCGGAACTGCGCGGCGGCTTCGTTGAGAGCGGGTTTGTTGAGAATCACGGCGGCTTCCTCCAGAAAATCGGCGTAGACATCCCGTTCCGCAAAGCCGGCTTTGCCAAAGGTGTTGATGTCGGTGAACGCGGAGGTCAAGCCGGAAAACATATCGCGGCCCGGCGCAAACTCTTTAGCCCAACTGCCGCGCCCTTTGGCGGCGGTCAGGCGGTCAGCCCAGAACTGGAAGGCGGCGAAGCCAAAGTTGTGTTTTGCCCCTTTGGGCGGTTTTTCGGTGAATAGTTTGATGGTATCCCAGATGCCGCTGCGAACGGCCGTTGCCAGTTTGCTTTCGTCAGGCGGATCCAGGGTGAGCAGGCGGAATTTGAGCTTTTTGACGCGCGCCCGCGCCGTCGCCAGTTCCGCCGTCGTCAGCGTCAGCGGTGCTCTGGCGCGGTCCGCCACGTAAACCATATCGGCGGCTTCGTCATAACCATAGACCAGGATGGGGAACATGGCCCACATGCCTTCGTCCTGGGGAGAGTGATTGTAGGGCAGGCTGAACAGGTCGGCCCAAACCAGAGGCGGTATGCCGTCTTCCAGGGCGGCAAGCAGGTTGTGCAGCCCGGCCTGGGCGCTGGCGGTTTGCTGGATGTGCTGCACGACGCCCAGCCGCGAGAGCAGCGTGTCCAGGGGGTCAAAGGTATTGCGCGTGAGGATGCGGGCGTGGGGATCGTAGCCTTCGTAGGCGAAGGTGAAGTAGCCCATGACGACGCCGCCGCTGACGCCCAGGAGCAGCGCTTCAGTGTAAGGCGCACCGCTGTGTGGGGCGGTCACGCCGCGGTAAGCCCAATGGTTGGCGACGGCGCCGGTTTCCCAATGACGGCCGTTAAACTGAGCATAGTCTTTACAAACAGGCATAAGTACCTCCAGGTGTTTGAATTGCCCCATTATTATAAACAGGAAAACGGCCGTTTGGCGGCAGGAGAGACATAGTTGCCAGTTTAAAACTTAAAGGCAAAGGCGCACAGGAAAGAAAGCTGCGCTGATCTTAACAATTTCCGCACAATTCCTTCAAGAGTTCTTCCCATTTGTTTTTTATACTCAAGGCAGCAAAACAAAGGCATCGGCGGGGATGAGAGGATTCCAGGATTGTTTGTAGAGTTTTATCCGGCAATCCCCTCATCCCCGCTATATTCACAGGAGCTGAAGTCATGTTTAGGAAAAAAGGATTTTGGATTGGCCTGGTTATTGTGGGTCTGTTGGCAGCGGGAGGTTATTTTGCCTACAACAGGCTATACCAGCCCGCACAAGTGAACGCAGAAGAAGCGCCATTGCAAACGGCCGTTTCCCGGCTCGGCAGTATTACCATCTCAGCCACAGGAGGTGGCACGGTCATTCCCGCCGCCGAAATCGCGCTGACGTTCCCGACCGGCGGCGTACTGGAAGAATTAAACGTACAGGTTGGTTCAAAAGTCGCAGCGGGCGATATCCTGGCAAAACTGAATGACTTCGACGCCCGGCAAGCGTTAGCCAACGCCGAACTGCAAGTGCTGCAAACCTCTTTCTCCACCGATGCGAGCGCCACAGAGGCCGGCGTCAGCCTGAGCGACATTGCCGTAGAGCAGGCGCGCGTCAACCTGGAAAGCGCCCAGGTTACCCTGGATGATCTTTTGAACTGGGAGCCAGATCAAGATGAAATCGCCCAGGCCGAAGCCAATTTGGCGGCGGCGCGGGCCAGTTTTTCAGCAGCATCCGGATCAGAATCCGCCAACAGCAACAACGTTACCATTCAGCAAATCAGCCTGGACCAGGCGCAGCGCAGTCTAACGGATGCCCAGGCCGCGTACAACACCGCTTATGATCCAGGCCGCGAGTGGGAATTTGGCATCCAACGCATGGCCGATGCCCTGGAAGCAGAACGCGCGGCGGCGGATCGCAATCTGATTAAAGCCCAGGAAAATCTCACCATCGCCCAGACCAACTACAACTCGGCGGTTTCCGGCGTGAACTACAGTAGTTCCGCCAATGCTCGCAGCAGTGTGTTGAGCGCGGAACTGGCGTTGGCTGCCGCTCAAAGCGGCCCAACCGATGAAGAAATCGAGGCGGCGGAAACTGCCGTGCAGCAAGCCAAATTGAACTGGCAGCAAGCCCTCATTAATCAACAAACCGACGTACTCAGTCTGGAACAAGCCAAGCTTAACCTGGAAGCAGCCCAGCAAACGCTGACCAATACCGTGCTGAAAGCCCCTATGGCCGGCACCGTTATGTCAATTATTGCGAATGTGGGTGAAAACGTGGGTACTTCTGAATTTATCACCCTGGCAGATTTGAGGACGCCCTTGCTGGAGGTATATCTTGACGAGTCTGACATGAACATGATTGGCGTGGATTATGCGGTTGAGGTGGTGTTTGACGCCCTGCCCGACCAGACGTTTGAGGGCGTGGTGACTCGCATTGATCCGGAGTTGGTGAATGAAAATGGGGTAACGGCCGTTCGCGCCCTGGTGCAGCTTGATTCATTTGCCAAACCCCAAACCCTGCCGGTGGGCATGAACGCCACCGTGGAAGTCATCGGCGGCAAAGCGGAAAACGCCGTCATCGTGCCGGTGGAAGCCTTACGTGAACTGGGCGACGGTGACTATGCCGTCTTTGTCATAGAAAATGGCGAACCCAAACTGCGTCTGGTGGAAGTGGGCATCATGGATTACTCCTTCGCGGAAATTCTTTCCGGTCTGGAAGCCGGGGAAGAAGTGACGACGGGGATTGTGCAGACACAGTAGACAGTGAACGGTAAACGGTGAACGGTGAACGGTGAACGGTGAACGGTGAACGGTGAACGGTGAACGGTGAACAGTGAACAGTGAACAGTGAACAGTGAACAGTGAACGGTAAACGGTAAACGGTAAACGGTGGACAGTGAACGCTGATAACAGAGTGAATTATGCAAGCAATCATCCAAACTCACGATTTACACAAGGTATACGGCATGGGCGACGTGCAGGTGGCGGCGCTGGACGGTGTGGACGTGCGCATCGACGAAGGCGAATTTGTGGCCGTCATGGGGCCGTCCGGCTCCGGTAAAAGCACTTTGATGAATATTTTGGGTTGTTTAGACCGGCCGAC
>JAWOGU010000536.1:0-21591 GCA_046496595.1 Chloroflexota bacterium | reverse complement strand
CCAGGGACACACCTGCGGAAAGGGCAGCGCTCATATCCTCGCGAAACTTTTCTTCTGCAGTAAAGTTGTCATCTGACGTGTAGTTGTCCAGGCAAAGATGTTCTTGAGGGAAAGTGGCAGGCAGCAAAGGACCGGTGATGGTTTGGTTGGTCAGGCAGAAGTTGCCGGCAGCGTCTGTTTTGTCGGCCAGGAAGAGAACATTTTTTTGCCAGGCGCCATTGGGCTGCGTATTGAGCTGGTTTTGCTCGTATTGGATGATTTTGGCGACCATGTTCGTAGCCTGGGCCGCATTATTGGCGGGCAGGCGGCCGATGGCCATGTCTGGCAGCATATCATCACCGGCGAGCAAAACGGCTGTTTGGTCTGAAGGGATAAGCCCTTGAAATCGATCCGTAAACAGCATGTCTGTGGGTATAAATGTTTTGGCATCCTTATCCCATACGGAGCAAAAGCGTAACCCATTCTGCGTGACGGTGCTGCAATCTAGATTTCTGGGAGAGACGGTGGCATCGCCCAATAAGACGACGTAGCCGGGGGCCGTAGTCCAGTTGTACAGCGCATTTTTCAAATAAGTATGGATAGCGTCGGGCAGCGGCAGGCCGTAGCCATAGACGTTTACCACGTCCTCGATGTCGATGACGTGAGTTTTCAGGCCGCCGAACTGCGGATTGGCGCGGTGGGCTGCCAGGTTGTTGGCCTGTGGCAAAAAGTCGGCATGGGAAATGGCGATCCAGTCTGCGCCGGCGGCGGGTTCCAGGTTGGCGGGCGGGGTATAGGCTGAGATGGCAACGGTCTCGGAGCCAGACAGGGTGTTGGTCAGCGTGGTTGCGATATATTGCTGCGCACCGGTGCTGTTGCGACCCAAAGTGAGCGTATAGCTGCCGGGCGCGCCGCTGATGTCGCCGGATTCAATTTCAAGGGCGACCGGTTGTTTGGGTGTGGTAATGTCCCAGATCAGGAATTGGGCTGGATTGTTGGTGGAGAAGCCCTCCACGACCATGGCCCGTCCACCCATCGAATCGGTAAAGATAAGCTGGTTGTCAGAAGCCTTAAGGGCGCGCAGATATTCGACGGTGATACGGTTAATATAATAGCTCAAGTCGTTGGTGAAGCCTGGAGGATTGGAGAGATCCACATTGATGGTGTTGACGCCGTTTACCAGAGATGTGATAGGCGCGGTGCTGGTGATGTTGACATTTTTGATGCCCGACCATGTCAGGCTGCCGCAGGTAGGGTCGCTGTTGATACAGACCGTCACTTGATAAGGACCATTTCTGGTGTTGTAGGGAATCATTTCTACGGTGGAGGTGACAGTTGTGCCTGAATTCAGTTCGGGATCAGGCAGATTTAAGGTGGGCATTTCGTTGGGCAGGCGTGTGAGTGGATTTGTCAGTATTGTCCCATTGCGCCGCACTAACTGCCAGCCCCAGGAGTCAGGCTCATTGGGGAACGCAGGCCACTGGTTGTTGTAGGTGGATGTGAAGCCGTTTTCGTCTTCGCGGGTGATGGCTTCCAGGAAGTTGGTGGCTGTTTCACCGCTGGTGTCGTTGTTTTCGGTGGGGATGGGCGTAGCGCTGCCGTTGGCCCACAGCCAGTAGACGTTGGCGGATAAGAATTGTTTTTCGCGGCGGGAAGCGTGCACCGCTTCACCGTAGAAGCGGATAACGTCGGTGGGGTCCAGTTTGCCAATATCGCCGTTGTTGACAAGCTGGTAGGCGACGTCTTCACCGCGAGACATCATTTGCAGGGTGCTGGGGTTGGTGTTGGTGATGTTCATGCCGGCCGCGGCCAGGGCAGCGCCGGTGATTTCGTAGATACCGTTCTGGTTGAGTTCTATTTTGTAGGAGGTGCGGTCTGTGGGCAGGGGAACGGCCGTTTCCACCATATCTCCCTCGTTTTGGGGTAAGCTGCGCCAATTTTGCGCCTGCTCGAAGTTGAGGATCAGGCTGGCGGCGGTCTGCTGGTAGGCGTCGTGGGCGCTGGGGGCCGGGTGCAGAGAATTCAGGCTGCCGCCGCTGAAGGTTATGTCAACGTCTAGCTGCGCGGCGTGATAACGTTCTTGCTTGAGCGGGTTGTACTGGATGGGGAACAGCTCCAACCGCACCAGGCGTATATCGTGGTAGTACATGGGCTGCGAAACCCGGTAGCGGGTTTGCGGATAGCGGCTGTCGCTTTGGTAGATGGCGTCGTCGGGTATGCGCTCACCGGCTGATTGCGGCAAAACGGCCGTTTCCGGTAAAAAATCGGCGTTGGCGGGATCGATGTTGGCTAAAGTGGGCTGGGCTGCCGGGGGGACATAGGTATTGGCAACGGCCGTTTCTCCCCGCGCCGTCACGGTTACATGGATTTCCGCTGACGGGGGCAAGGCGATCAACGTCGTGAAGTAAGGCAGTTCCGGGGCGCCCGGTTCGTGAATCAGGGCGTTTAGGCCGGAGGTTTCCAGGTTGGCCTGGGCGGTGGGGTCCGCAGGCGTAACAAGGGTAAATGACAGGCTGTCGGCGCTGGTTTGCTGGCGGGTAATGCCGTTGACCTGGATAACAGCGGGAGCGGCTGCTGCCTGAGAGTTGGTTTGTGGGAATAGAAAGAGACCGCCAAGGGAAACGGCCGTTAACAAACTCAAAAGTGATTTACGAATCAATATTAGTGGTATCATAAAATTTCCCTGCACACTCGATCTAGGATTCTAAACGAGTAGTCTGCCATATGATAAGCTTTCGTTCTGTCAATTCCTGTAAAAAGGCGGTCACGTCTTCTTGGGCCTTGTGCATGGAGATTCGATGATGTTCTACCAGGGCTGCTTCGATTGTTTCTATAGAAGCGCCGGACGCCAAAAGCTGCCATATTTCAGTGCCTACTGCGTTTAAAACACGAATTTTCCCCGTTACCGGAGAGACAATGACAGCTTCGCCATCCAATAAACGCCAGCTTAAATCCGGATTGACTCCGGGACGTTTTTCTTCTTGCATTTAGTGCCTCAACTCTTTGATGCCTATCGTCAGCAAAGCCAGGCCAACCACAATGAAAACGGCCGTTGCGATCACAGCCCACCAGGTTACGGTCGGCACGGTATAGGAAAAAGTATCATCTTCATACCGATTGGCTGTGCCATCAATTTGAATTTCTTCTAACAAGTAAATATAGGTATTGCCGGCTTCTACCCCTGTATCCTGGTAGGTGTATGCCGCGCCAGAAACGCTGCTGCCTTCACTACTGATGAGCGTCTGGTTGACTTGTACAAACTCATCTTGATCCGACTGGCTGCGATATAAATAGAATCCGGCTGTATCGAGTTCCGTCTCAGTATCCCATTTAATGGTGACCATAGCCGGTGTGGCAAACTGGTAATAAATGATCGCTCCGGCCAGAATAAGCCAGACAACGCCCATGACAACCAGCCATTTTGAAGTGGTGTTGGTCGGATTGGTTATTTCCTCGTTCATCGTTTAATCAGGCCGCTTATCCAGGCGGGTAATTTTGAGTTCTTGTCGGCGCTCTTGGAACGACGTTTCTTTGGTTTACTGTTGTAGTCATAAGAAGAGTAGTAATAGTAATAGTAACCATAACCGGAACGGTCGAGCTTAACTTTGTTGAGTACAGCGCCGAACAGGTGGGTTCCGGTTCTGGAGAGGCGTTCAGCAGCGTTGGCAAAAGCAGCGCGCCGGGTTTCGCCGGTGTCGATGACCAGGAAAGCACCGTTAACCTGCGGCCCCAGGATGGAGGCGTCTGCCACGGTCAGCACCGGCGGCGTATCCAGAATGATGATATCGGAGGCGTCTTTGAGGGCACGGAGCACGTCTTGCATGCGATGTGAATTGAGCAGTTCGGCGGGGTTGGGCGGGATGGGACCGCTGGTTAGGACACGCAGATTGGAAACGGCCGTTTCCTGCAAATGCTGCGCCACAGGCGTTTGATTGTCCAGAATAGCGGCTGTCAGCCCCAGATTATTGGGCAGGCTAAAAATCTTGTGCTGCACAGGGCGGCGTAGATCCGCATCCACGAGGATAACTTGTTTCCCGGTTTGCGCCATGACAACAGCCATGTTCGCCGCTGTGGTTGATTTGCCTTCTCCAGGAGAAGCGCTGGAAACCAGGAGGCTTGTCAGACCCTCGTCAACTGCCGAAAAGCTCAAGTTTGTACGTACCACGCGGTACGCTTCTGAAATCGGATCGCGTGGGGCTTGCTGCGTAATAAGTCCTTGCGTTTTTTCATCGGACTTGATCATGGCAATCGCGCCCAGGGTTGTCAGACCGGTATCTTCCAGAATATGATCCGGTGTTTTAAGGGTGTCATCCAGGTACTCAATGAGAAATATGATACCCACTGCCATCATGCCGCCGACTACCGCCGCCAGAAGTACGTTGGTTAAAGTGCGTGGGCGAATGGGAGCAGAATTTTCTTTCGCCGGTTCAATCTGAATCAGATTGCTCGTTTCTCGAGCCTGATCAATCCGCAACTGATTTAGATTATTGAAAACATCCGTGTATTGAATCTGAGATTCGTTCAGATTTGTTTGCAAACGGGAAAGGGTGGCGCGGCCTTCTGCGGAAGTGGGTTCCCCCATATCATTGATTTGCGTCTGGATTGACTCGATCTCGTTACCAAGCGCGTTTAAACGGGTTTCCCAGTTGCTAATCGGTTCGGCAAAACGCCGGTTTTCACGCTCTTGATTTTGGGTGATGAACACTTCGCCCAGGGTATTGGCAATCAGGGCAGCGCTTTGGGGGCTGGTATCTTCCACGCCGATGTTGATGATTTGGGTGTCTTGGGGCGCGGAAACAGTTATCTTACCTTTCAACTGCCCGGTTGTATAAGGCAGTCCAAGCCTTTCAATGGTCTCTTGTAATACCGGGTCGGTGTTTAAGAGTTCAACATAGGTCTGGGCAAGGCGCTGCTCAACAAGAATTTGCGTATATTCATTACCGCTGCTGGTGCCGGGCGCCTGATCAATGAGCAACCTGGAGGAAGATCGGTAAATAGGGGTGGTATTTTTACTGATGATGAACGAGGCAGTCCCGGCTACCAGAATGCCTAAGGCAATGAGCCAGGCCCAGCGCCAAATCAAAGAGATATAATTTTTTAGATCCATGTTGTATTAACGCCTCGATCGTTTCGGTAAGCACTGGACACGGCCGTTTTCTGCTCGTTTCATATAAAGACGCTTCGTTGGGGCGTCTCTACACATGGCAGAAATCCAATTTTGCCGGTATCTAAAATACTATTTGTAATTGCTTATTTAGCTCGGTGAATCAGCGAGTTTTGAAGAGTGTAAACAGGTTGTAGATGGAAATCAATGTGAAAATGGTCCATATCAGAATTTCCCATGTTCGTTGGCTGGTGCCAGCCAGACCAATGGCGATGAGGGCCACAGATAACCAAAAATATTTTTGAAAGGCTGTCTGGTTTAGCTGCAATTTTAACGGCCGTTCCTCTTCCCCTGCCAACCACGCATGGTAACTGAACGCCGCCAGCAAAACAGCCAGCCCCACAACCCAGAACAAATTAATGAATACCGAAAACCAGTTGATCACAGCTAAAGAGTATAGCATATGCTAAAATCACCGAAAAATAGATATTAGCGATCCCTCATTAAGGCGGCAGCAATGGCTAAAAAACAATCCCAATACGTATGCAGCAGTTGTGGCCGGACAACCCCGGCCTATATGGGTAAATGTCCCAAGTGTGGTGAGTTTGGCACCATGGAAGAGCAAATTATCGTGGATGAAACAGCGGTGGCGGCCAAAAACTGGCGCGCACAGGGGCGTGTCATGAACCGGCCCCAGCGGCTGGCGGATGTGACGGCAGATGGCGTGGAGCGCATGTCTGTGCCGGTGGCCGAATTTGCGCGTGTCCTGGGCGGCGGTGTTGTGCCCGGTTCGTTGGTGCTGGTAGGCGGCGAACCCGGCATTGGCAAATCAACGCTGCTGCTGCAAATTGCGGTGATGATGGCGAACCAACATGGCCCCGTTTTATACATCTCGGGTGAAGAAAGCGCTCGTCAGATCAAAATGCGGGCAGATCGCATGAAGATTGAAGCGCAAGATTTATATCTGGTGACCGAAACCAACTTAACGGCCGTTCTCGGCCATATCGATGAAATCAAACCCTGCATGGTCATCGTAGACAGCATCCAGACCACCTACGATGAACGGCTGTCCTCGTCAGCCGGCAGCGTCAGCCAGGTGCGCGAATGCGCCAGCGTTTTTCAAGACCTGGCAAAAAACTCCGGCGTGACGATTTTCCTGGTAGGCCACGTCACCAAAGAAGGGGCTATCGCCGGACCGCGCGTGCTGGAGCACATCGTCGATACGGTGCTTTATCTGGAGGGGGATCCGTTTCATCGTTACCGGCTGCTGCGCAGTGTGAAAAATCGTTTTGGGGCGACCAGTGAAGTGGGTGTGTTTGAAATGCGGGAAGAAGGCATGGTCGAAGTGCCGAATCCATCTGAAGCTTTTCTGGCCGAAAGGCAGGTGAACGCGCCCGGTTCCGCCATTGCCGTCACCATTGAAGGCACCCGGCCGTTATTGGTCGAGGTGCAGGCGTTAGCCAGCGCCACGACCTTTGCCAACCCGCGCCGCACCGCCAATGGCATCGACTACAATCGGCTGCTGCTGTTAACGGCCGTTCTCACCCGCCGCGTCAATGTCCCCCTGTACGACAAGGATGTCTTCGTCAACGTCATCGGCGGTCTGCAAATCGGCGAACCGGCAGCAGACCTGGCGGTAGCCGTCTCCCTGGCGAGCAGCATCAAAGACCAACCCATCCACGCCGACATGGCCTTTGTTGGCGAAATTGGCTTAAGCGGTGAACTGCGCGCCGTAGGCCAGCTCGAAGCGCGCCTGAAAGAAGCCGCCAAACTTGGCTTTCGCCGCTGCGTCGTGCCCCGCTCCTCCCATAAACAAAAGCTCAATACTCCCGACGGCCTGGAATTGATCGGCTGCCGCACTTTGGCTGAAGCCATTAAAGTTGCCTTGAAGACGGATTGACCCTCAAAGAGCAGTGAACACTTTACAGTAAACAGTGAACAGTAGCGACGCCCACTGTAAACTGTAAACTGTAAACTGTAAACTGTACACTTTCCCCTCCCTACTTCCGGTTCATAAACAGCAGCGCCGCGCCGCCCAGCGCCAACACACCGATCAAGCCCAACACGACCGGCGCGATGGTTCTGACATTAAAACCAGGGCTGGGGTCAGGGGAACGGCCGTTTTCCACTGCCGCCAGAGCGTTGGTAGGTTTGGCTGACGGGGTTTCGGTGATTGCCGCCAGCGCTTCGGGAGTTGCCGTTGATGTGGCTGTGGGCGGCAGCGGCGTGGCCGCGGCAGTTTCCGTGGGCAGCGCCGTGGGCGTTGCTGATTCCAGTTCACCGGGCAAATTCGTGGAGCCGCCCACTTCCTGCGGACGCGGCTGGTGGCCTACCACAATTTCCTGGCCCGGCTGCAGGACACTGTTCTCGTTCAATCCGCTCACCTCGTAAAAACCATCCACCGTCAGATCATACCTCGTGCCAATACCTATGACCGTATCCCCGGCGGTGACCACATGAATAACCGTGCCATCCGGCCGAATGCGCCCTTGCGGATTGCCCGGAATGACGGTAGAGCCGTCCGGCAGCACGGAGTAGCCGATCAGGAGAGTTTGTCCTACCGTCAAAATATTGTTTTCACCGAGATTGTTGTACGTGATGATGTCACTCAGGGGAATGCCAAATAGATTGGAGATGTAAAGCAGGGATTCGCCGGGCTGCACAGTATAAAGAATTTTGCCGTCTGGCTGGGCGGTAGGAGACGCCAGCACCGTTGCCGTGGGGATGGCGGTTGGTGGTTCAGTCGGCTCTGGCGGCTGGGTGGGCGGCGAAGTGGCTGTGGGTGAAGTTTGCGCTTGCCCACTTGGGCTGCCGGCGTCGGGTGTCGTTCCGGCTTGCGGGGGGACGGCGGTAGCGACGGGCGGTAGGGGTGGCGCCGCCAGACTGCCGCTTTTATAGCCGGCGCTTAATTCGGCCGTCAGCTGCAAATAGGAACTGCCGTATTCCACACTGGGTTCAATCTGGCTGCCTTCGCGCCACTCATTAAAGGAGGTGATGATGAGCATATCGGGCGAACTGGACGCCGCGCCGCCGAAGGAAGCGCGGTAAAAATCACCGTTGGCGCGGTTCCGGCTAAAAGCATCAGTCCCACGACCTACCAGTGTATCGTCCCAACCGGGCATGGCGGTGGCGACCCAGTATTTGTAGCCGCCATAAACGGCAGCGGCGGCGCGGGTATTGGCAGCCCAGGTAACGGCCGTTCCCGCCGGATTCGCCGACCAGGCCGTGTTATACAAATGCAACCCGTCAAACGAATTTAGGTAAGTGGTATTACCGCCCTCCGCAATCCAAATCGTATTGCGATTGGGATCAACCGCCTCCCGGATTGCTGACCATTCTCCCGGAGTCAAAATCCAGTTTGCCCAAAAAAAGATAACCGGCTTGCCGTCCACCCTTAAATAAGCCGGGTGCGTGGCGTGCGTCGCCAGCAGTGTGTTGAGTGCATTGATCCGGTCGTTGTTGTTGGCAAAAAACGGGCTGCCCGTTTCAAAATCCACTGCCGCCGTAAAACCGCTGCCGCTGGCTACGTTTAGTAAATTTTGGAAATTCGTTTCCGTCTGATTGTTTGTCGTCTGCGGTCCGTACCAGCTCTGCACAAAGCCATCAATGCCGGCCGATTTGGCATCACCGACCTGTCTTTGAATCGTTCCCACGTCTGTCGAGTAGTAAGGGGACACGGGTTGAAAAGGCGTTTTGCCCGGCCCAAAAGAATCGGGGCTGTACCAGGCATAATAAAAGGCCAAAACCAGTCTGGTTTGGCCCTGTGCTTCGCTTTTGGCCGGGTGCAAGACGAGCAGTAGAAATCCGGTCAGAACAGTGAATAGTATAATGCGCAAAGATAATTTCATAAGTGTTTGTTGGCTCTCTAGGAATTCAGGCAGCAAATCAATGTGAGGCGTGATGCGTGACCAGGGTCATCACGCCTCACGCCTTACGAAACCTCAAAGATCTACTCAGCCCCTGGCCCCACGTAGCGATATTCCAGTTTGGGCGCTGTTAACTCTGAAAACAATTCCAGGGCGCGGTCTGCCTCTGTTTTGCCTAGCTGTGTGCTGAAGCTGGATAAGATTTTTGTGATAGAAGGCAGTTGTTCATATTCTACGATACGCGGCTCAACGGTAATGCCACCCAACTCTGCTGCCTTTTGCACAGCTTCGTCAAAATCGCCTAAGGTATCGACAAGTCCGTTTTCCAGCGCCTGCCGCCCGGAATAGACCCGTCCATCGGCCAGCGGCAGCACTTCTGCCTCACTCATGCCGCGCCCCTCGGCGATAATGCGCACAAATTCGTTATAGGATTCGGTGGCCAGTCCTTCCAGAATTTGGCGCTGCTCCGGCGTCATCTCGGCGAACATACTGCCGATGGCTTTGTTTTCGCCGCTGGTGATGTCGATGACTTTGATGCCCGCTTTTTCAATCAGTTCTGTGGCGTCGTAAAGCGTCATAATCACGCCCAGGCTGCCTGTGAGCGTATCTGGGCGGGCAATAATGTAATCGGCGGGGGCGCTGACATAGTAGCCGCCCGAAGCGGCGACGCCGGCCATGCTGGCGACTACTGGTTTCTCCAACTTATTGATGGCTTCCCAGATTTGGGCGGAGCCGGTGACGGAGCCGCCAGGACTGTCGACGCGCAGGATAATCGCTTTGACGGTGGGGTCTGCGGCGGCGGCTTGCAACTGCGAGATGACGGTACCGCTGACGGCGTTTGTGCTGCTGTCCGTTTCGTCGCCGCCTAAAATGGTCCCTTCTACGCGCACCACGGCCACGGCGTCGCCAATGCCGCTGGCTGTGTAGGCCGACCCGCTGCCTAGAACGCCTATGCCGGTCAGCCCGGCGACAGCCAGTACGCCGCAGGCGCATACCGGCAGCATAAAGCCGGTTATAACCGCCAATAAAAGCCATAAAGCGGTGCGTTCTTTAGCCGGTGGGGGTGGGGTGTGATAAAGGATTGTGGCTGCGGCAGGTGGTGGGGAAACGGCCGTTAATTCTTCTTCCATCTACTTTTTCCTTATGTTATTCAAAGCCATGTCAGGTTAATTCCAGTAAATTTGGATCTTGTGGATTATACCTTTCTGAAAATGGGTGCAAAGAAAATTTGTACCTTTCTTAATTTGTGTTATGATTTCTCGCTTTTGTTGCATGGCAGCATAAAAAAAATCTAATAATTTGCTTGCTGCTTTCCGCTCTTGACATGATCAAGGGCAAAGCTCGCCCGAGTTAATTCCACGGAAAGGAGGTTTTTGCAACATGCGGGAATATGAGCTCACAATTATTTTAAAAACCAATATAGAGGAGTCTGTACGCAACGAATTAGTCGAGCGTATTGTTGGCTGGTTGACGCGTGGTGATGAGAATGCGCCCAAGCCTGTTGTGAATCATTGGGGCAAACGTCATATGGCGTATGCTATCAAGAAACACACAGACGGCTATTACCTGTTCATCGAAGCCCAGTTGGATCCAGCACAACTTAAAGATATCGAGCGCAATATGCAATTTACGGAAGACATTCTCCGTTATATGTTTGTGCGCAAAGAAGAATAATCGGACACCGCTATATTAATATGTGCTGGGGACGAAACTGATGGAAATGAACAGAGGTCTCAACAAAGTGATGTTGATTGGTTGGGTGGATGGTGAGCCTGAAATACGGCTTACCCCAAACGGCCGTCCTGTAGCGACCTTTACCATTGTCGTGCCCCGAAACTGGATGTCTGCTGAGGGCGAACAACATGAAGACAATGAATGGTTTAATATTGTCGCCTGGAACAGTCTGGCGGAATTTGCCGGTGAACAATTAGCGGCCGATCTGCAAGTGTACGTAGACGGCCGTTTACAAACCCGGCGCTGGCAAGACGCCAGCGGCCGCAGACATTTTCGTACCGAAGTGGTTGCTCAGGAAATCATCCTGTTGTAGAAGCGTTATCGAAACACCGCCAGCGTGTAGACTCAGAACACGCGGCATGATTTGGAGGTTATTATGAGCATGAGTGAAGGACAAAATCCACGCAATAAACGCCGTTTTTCGACGCGTAAGCGTGTTTGTGAATATTGTGTCAGCAAAGATAAAAAAATTGACTACAAACGACCTGAAGAATTAAAGCGTTACGTATCAGAATTTGGCCGTCTGCGGCCAAGCCGCCAGACAGGCACCTGTGCGAAACACCAGCGGGCAGTGGCAACAGCTGTGAAACGTGCGCGCCACATCGCCCTACTGCCATTTGTAACAGACTAATCAAGGGAGCGACAGATTTGCGAAAATTCCTTTGGTGAGCTTTGATCATCGATGATGGTTTGACAAAGCAGGCATCATGTAAGCTTGAACGGGCGACCTTAAAGGTCGCCCCTGTTTTGTCAGCTACGGGGTCTTAGTGCTTTCATAGAAATTTTCAGACGGATCGTTATTGAGTTATGAGCAAAAAGAAGCAGCCTAATGAAATAACAGAAGAGCAGCGCCAATCACGGAAGGAAGTCCTGGTTGCCCGAAAAGAAGCACAGCAAACGCGGCAAATTCGCATTGCGATGGGTATTGTTGCCGGCTTAATTTTGTTGGTGGTGGTCATTGCTCTGATCAATGAATTGATTATCTCGCCCAATCGGAAGGTGGCGACTGTTGAAGCGCAGCAGATCGCTTTAAAAGAGTTTCAAGATCGCGTTAAATTTGAACGAGCGCAGCGTATCGTTTATCTGGAAAGCCAGCTTGAGTCGTTTGGTGATGTGGGCATCATACAGCAGTTTTTGGGGCAAATGATTGTCGATTTACTGCCCAGCAGCAGCGAGACGTTTGGTGAAACGATCTTGAATCAGATGGTTGACGAGACCTTGATTCAGCAGGCAGCGGCCGAAAGAGGCATCACGGTTTCAGATGAAGAAGTGACTGAAGCCATTGGCGCTGATTTTGGTTATTTTGGCGGCGGACTGCCGACGCCCCTGCCGACTGCGACGCAGACGGTGGTCCCCACGCCTTCCCTGACGCCGATCCCAACGGCCGTTATCACCGATGTGGTGCCTGCCGCTACCACTTTACCCACACCCACCCTGGGACCGACAACGACGCCATTCCCCACGGCTACGCCGGTATCTGAAGAAGCGTTCCAACAGGAATTCTCAGACTATTTTGCCGACTTCCGGGAATTTGGCGTGACAGACGCTCAATACCGTGAAGGAGTGCGGCTGCGGTTGCTGCGCGACAAACTCCTGGAAGCTCTGACTGAGGAGCAGGAATTATCCACTCAGGCAGAACACGCCAATCTGTTTTTTATCGCTTTTTCCAATCGGGATGAAGCAGCGGAAACGGCCGTTATGATTGAAGAAGATGGCTTTCTGCCGGTGTGGAATACAATCCGCAGCCGTCCCTTTGATCCTGAATCACAAGCTACTGCCGTCGCTTCTGAATTATTACAGCGCACGGAAGCCGACCTGAGTTCCATAATCGGTGACGAAGTGGCGACCAGTGCCTTTGCGCTAGACCTGGACACACCCAGTGGTGTATTGACTTATCTTAGCCCGGATGGCGTCGAACAGTACTTCATCATCATGGTCAGTGGCCGAGAAGTTCTGGATCTGTCTGATGAGGCGATGCTGGAACTGAAACAAGAAGCCCTGGCAAACTTGCTGGCAGAAATGAGAGCGGGCAATGTGGTGCTGAATGATTTGTGGCGAGGGCGTGTACCTACGCTGCCAATTTTGGACAGCAAATTCCTGGCCGAACCGACAGCGACTCCTGTCAGTGTGCTGCCCACTGAGCAGTAATCCACTGTTGTAGGGAGCAGAGTTTATCCGTAATTAGAGCGCCGACTGGGTTAGTAACAAACAGCCGGCGTTTTTTTTATGTGCCTGTGGGGAATGCCGGCAGTTTACGCCAGATGTAGATGCTGGCGCTGGCCCAGCCCAACGCGCAAAATACAACAAAGACAACGGCCGTTACGCTTAAACCAGCTATCACTAAGCGGGCGTCTGGCAGCGCCAGTTTGAATATTCCCAACACCAACATGGCAACAGCCATCGCTAAAATGCCGGTGAAAACACCAACTGCCGCGCCCAAGACGACTGCCGCCATCAGACGGGAAGAGGGTAGAGGTTTTATCGCTTTTTCTTCTGTTACGCGAGAATGGTTGTTCATGGCAAGCCGGACCTTTTCTTCCCAGGTCAATCATAATAATCATGCACAAATAACATTACAGATAATGTATCAGCGACCAGTTTTCATTATGGGAGGGAAGAAACCGGTTGTCAACGGGACGAATGGACCAGGTAACGGCCGTTTTTCGCCCCATCAGGAGCCGCGTGTTATAATTTTTCCACTCTATCTTTAAGAAGCGATGAGGGCGAACAAAACACGACTGTTCGCCCCTTTTTATTGCTAAAATCCCACTTTTAAGGGTTCGTCCAGGCAGACGAATCCTCCAGACAGCGTTCGTTTTTAAGCCGGACTGGTACTTGGAAACGAAGGTTGCCAAGGAGATTGCGCATGAATCTACACGAGTATCAGGCAAAGCGGCTGTTTGCCGAACAGTCGGTTCCCATTCCCCAGGGCGAGGTAGCCATGTCCCCGGCAGAAGCCCGCGAGATAGCCCGGGAACTGGGCGGCAAAGTTGTGGTAAAGGCACAGGTATTGACCGGAGGGCGTGGTAAAGCCGGCGGCATCAAGCTGGCTAACAGCGCGAACGAGGCCGAAATTGCTGCCGGGCAGATATTGGGCATGGATATCAAAGGTTTCCGCGTGCGGCGGGTGCTGATTGACCAGCAGGCGCCCGGCATCAAGCAGGAGATTTATCTGGCGGTGTTAATCGACCGGGCGCGGCGGCAGCCGATGATCATGGCATCCGCTGCGGGTGGCATGGACATTGAAGAGGTCGCAGAAACCACACCGGAAAAAATTGTAACGGTTCGCGTTGATCCGATGTTGGGTGTGCGTGGTTTCCAGTCCACTTACATTGCCTCTCAAATTGATTTACCCCGAGATTTGTGGCGCGATTTTCACAAGATTGTGGCCGGTTTATACGACTGTTTTAAGATCAATGACGCTTCCTTGTGTGAGATCAACCCGTTGGTCATCACCGGTGAAGGCAAATTATTGGCTTTGGACGGCAAAATGTCGATTGACGACAACGCCCTGTCCCGGCAGGCACGGTTAGCCGAAATGCGTGACTTGAGTGAAGAACCGGCCTCGGAGCGCGAAGCGCGACTGGCGGGCATCAACTTCATTCAGCTAGATGGCAATATTGGCTGCATGGTCAATGGCGCCGGGCTGGCGATGACCACCATGGACATTATCAAGCTCTTTGGTGGGGATCCGGCCAATTTCCTGGATATTGGCGGCGGCGCTAAGGCAGAGCAGGTAGCGACGGCGATTCGCCTGATTTTGTCGGATCAAAACGTAAAGGCGATTCTTATCAACATTTTTGGCGGGATTACCCGCGGCGATGAAGTGGCGAAAGGCATTATCCAGGCATTGGCGGAGGTGCAAACTGATATTCCGATGGTGGTCCGTTTGGCCGGGACGAATGCCCAGGAAGGGATGGCGATTCTGGCTGATGCAAAAATGGAAACGGCCGTTACCCTGTCTGACGCCGCGCGAAAAGCCGTAGCCGCCGCTGGAGGAGCAAAGTCATGAGCATTCTCGTCGATAAAAACACACGACTCATCGTCCAGGGCATAACCGGACGCGAAGGCAGTTTTCATACCGAACAGATGGCGGCCTATGGCACCAACATCGTCGCCGGTATTACGCCGGGCAAAGGCGGGCAATGGTTTGAAACCAGTTCCGGGCAGATTCCGATATTTGACGCTGTGAAAACGGCCGTTGAGACCACCGGCGCCAATGCCTCCATCATCTTTGTGCCGGCTCGTTTTGCCGTGGACGCCATTTACGAAGCCGCCGACGCCGGTCTGCCCCTGGTTGTCTGCCTCACGGAATACATTCCCGTGCAGGACATGATTGCCGTGCGCAGCACATTGGACAAAACCAACACCCGCCTGTTAGGTCCCAACTGCCCCGGGCTGCTGACTCCAGGCCAGGCCAAAGTAGGCATTATTCCCGGCAGCATTGCCACGCCAGGTAATGTGGGCGTCGTGTCGAAAAGCGGCACGTTGACCTACGAAGTGGTGTATGCCCTGTCGGCGCGCGGCATGGGTCAGTCTACCTGCGTAGGCATTGGCGGCGACCCGATTCAAGGCACCGATTTTATTGACGTGCTGCGTATGTTTGAGGATGATCCTGAGACGGAACAGGTGGTGATGATTGGTGAAATTGGTGGGAATGCCGAAGAAAAAGCGGCCGCCTTCATTTCCCAATACATGACCAAAAAGGTGACGGCTTTCATTGCGGGCCGCACCGCGCCGCCCGGAAGGCGCATGGGCCATGCCGGCGCCATTGTTGAAGGCAAAAGCGGCACTGCCGAATCAAAAATTCAGGCTTTAAACGACGCCGGTGTAAAAGTGGCCGATAATCCTGACAAGATTGCTGATCTGGTGGCGAGTCGTTAGGCAGAATGGTCCAATTTCCAAGATTGGACCATTCTTAAAAACGTATACAGTTACAAATAATCGGCAAATCATCTGGCAGCCGTCAGGCGTGAAACGGGGAAAGTGGTATCTTCCGTTTTGCATTGTTGTAAAAATCGAGACTGGAGAGTAGAGCATTATCCGTTCTAATCTCCAGTCTCTACTTTTGAAGAGGTAAGGCGTACTGTTTCAGCGTAATCAAGCACCCCCTGCCCCCTGAGCTTGTCGAAGGGGGGCGGTTTCCACAAGCTTAACCTACAGGGAGTGGACGGTTACTTTGCTCTGATAAAAGTGCGCCCGAACAATTTCGTGAAAGAATTTAAGCGAATTTTCAGCCGTTTTGACCAGGGATTTCTGGTGGTTGGTGTTTTGTGCGTGCTGGCGCTGTGGCCGTTTATCAGCCGGGCTGGTCTGCCCCAGGAAACCGACGCGGAACTGCATATTTTCCGCCTGGCGGAACTGAGCTATCTGGTGCAGGGCGGCGAGTGGTATCCACGCTGGGCGCCGAATTTTTATCATGCTTACGGTTACCCAATCTTCAATTATTATGCCCCCTTGTCGTATTATGCCGGTTTGCCGGTGGAACTACTGCCCTGGCTTGATGCGGTAACGGCCGTTAAATTTGTGTTCATGTTAGGCTTGTGCCTGGGGGCAGGGGGCATGTACGGCTTCGTGCGCGACAACTGGGGCCGGCCTGCCGGTTATGTGGCGGCGGCCGTTTTTCTGTATACCCCTTACGTGCAATACATTGACCCCCACGTGCGCGGCGTGCTGGCCGAATCGTTTGCCATTGGCTTGTTTCCACTGGCTTTGTGGCTGGTAGACAAACTGCTCAGGCGGCCGACGGCGTGGCGCTGGTTAACGGCCGTTTTAGCGGCGGCGGCGGTGTTGTTGAGCCATAACTTGCTGGGACCACTCTTTTTTGGCCTCCTGCTGGCCTGGGTCGGCTGGACCTGGTTGGGAAAACGGCTGCGGCAAAACGACGTGCCTGGCAAACAGGTGACCCTGGCCTGTGGCGCGCTGCTGTTGGCCCTGGCGCTCTCCGCTTTTTTCTGGCTGCCCGTATTCCTGGAGCGTGACGCCGTGAATCTGGTGACGCTCATCGGTCAGGATAATAACTACGATTTTCGTACCCACTTCCTGAGTTTGCGCGAGATGCTGCTGCCTTCCATGCTCCTGGATTGGGGCGCGACGGAACCGGCGTTTCGCTTTAACCTGGGGCTGGCGCAATGGCTGCTGGCGGGTGTGGGATTAGTGATGCTGGTATGGGGCAAGGCGCTGCGCCGCTTTGAGGCGGCATTTTTTGGGTTGGCGGCGGCCGTTTTGCTGTTTCTGATGCTGCCCGGGTCAACGGTTGTGTGGGAAAGCGTGTCGTTTTTGCCATATTTTCAATTTCCCTGGCGGCTTCTGGGTACGGTGGCGCCCCTATTGGCCGTGCTGGCGGGCGTGGGCGTATCGGCCTGGGCGCCGTCGAGCGCTGTCGTTAAGAAATGGGCTGGGGGTTTAACGGCCGTTTGCGTGGCGCTGCCCCTGCTGTTGGCCCTGCCTTTAAGCCAGCCTGCGCCCTGGCCTGAATTTGGCGAAGTGAATGTGCTGCGCATGAGCCTCATCGAAAATACAGGCCGCTGGCTGGGCACCACTTCCACTGCCGACTATGTCCCGGCTACTGTGGACATGTTGCCACCGCGAGAAGGCGCTGTGGTCGGTCCCCTGGGCGAAGGCCGGGAACCGGACCGCGTGAACCGCAAGGCGCTGCCCCCCGGCGTAATCGTAGACACGGAACTCATCAAGCCGCTGCATACCCGGTACCAGATTTCCGCGCCTGAAGATTTTCTGCTGCGCTTGTTTTTGTTCCAATTCCCTGGCTGGCGGGTATGGGTCGATGGGGAACTGGTTGAGCCGGAATTGGGCCGCCCGGAAGGTTTCATTGTGGTGCCGGTACCGGCCGGCGAGCACGTGGTCGATGTGGCTTTTGGCAGCACGCCGCCCCGCACTTGGGGCGCGGCGCTGTCGCTGGCGGCGCTGCTGGCGACGGTGGGCATGGCATTTGTTTTGTGGCGGCGGCCCAAAACGGAATCCGTATTGGTTAAACCGACCCGTTTGTTCCGCCTGGATTGGCTGGCGCTGGCGGTGGTATTGGGCATAACGGCCGTTTTCATCCTCTTTATTGAACCGTCAGGCTGGCTGCGATATGAATCATCCGGTGCGGCGGCGGAATCGGCGCAGACGCCGGTGTTTGCGGATTTTGGCGAACAGATTGCCTTGATTGGTTATGACGTTTCGACGGTGAAGGCTTCCCCCGGTGATACCATTGAAGTGACGCTGTACTGGCAGGCGCAACGGCCGTTAGACATCAACTATCAGGTCTTTCTGCACATGCTGCGGCCCGATGGCAGCCTGATTCAGCCGCAGTCCGACAAAATCAACCCGGGCGATTTCCCCACGCGGCGCTGGCCTACCGACAAATTTGTGCGGGATACGCACACCCTCGCCCTGCCGTCAGATTTTCCGCAGGGCGTTTATACCCTCTCCACCGGTCTTTGGGTACAATCAGAAGGATGGCGCTTACCTTTGTTAAATGAAGATGGCGTCCAGATTGGGGATGCTTTCTCGGTGGTCACGGTGGTGGTTGAGTAAAACTTATGCGCGTTATTAGTGGTGCGGCCAAGGGCCGTCAGTTAAAGAAAGTGCCGGGGGATACCACCCGGCCTATCATGGATCGCGCCAAAGAAAGCCTGTTCAATCTGGTGGCGGATGAGGTGCAGGAGGCGCGCTGGCTGGATTTGTTCGCCGGAACGGGGCAGGTGGGCATTGAAGCCCTGAGCCGGGGCGCGTCGGCTGTGGTGTTTGTGGATAAGGTGCGTCCGGCGATAAAAACCATTCAATGGAATCTGGCCCATACGCGCCTGGAAGCCGGGGCGAATGTAGTGCAGGCGGATGCGTTTGACTATTTACAGCGCGGCCGCTATGAACCGTTTGATTTGATTTACGTGGCGCCGCCCCAGTACAAGCGGGTGTGGGTGGAAGTGATGCAGGTATTGGCGGAACGGCCGTTTGCTTATCTGCGTCCCGGCGGCCAAATTGTGGTGCAAATCGACCCCAAAGAATACGAAGACATCCCCTTTCAAAATTTGGTCCTCTTCAAAGATCGTACTTACGGCAATACCCGCCTCCTCTTCTACGAACCCATAAAGAATGAAGATTAGAGATTGGTCCAATCTCCAATCTCTTTGTGTTCATGCCCGGATTGTTATGGATTGTCCAGCGTCACCTGGATGACGCAGTATCCGGTGGTAAAACCATTGCGATCTTCCGCTGTCAGCCGAATCAGGTAGGGGCCGTCTCCCCATTGGCTTAAATTGACATTCCCCATGAAATTATCGCGCACCGATTGGTTAATATCCCGGCCCAGCAAAGAGGCCCAGGTACCACTGGTTTCCGGACCGTTGGCCTCCAGCCGGTAAAGCGCCAGGTTGGGCGTGTCGGCTGTACCCCTAAAATTGATCACGCCTGCTACCACCGAACCGTTTGCCGGTTCACTGATATTTAAATCCACTTTACAATCTACAAATGGCGTAGGCGTCGGCCCGCCAAAAGTTGGCGTAGGCGGAATGGGCGTGAGATTGGTGACGGGTTGGCTGCCGTCGTCCGGCGGTGGGGGGGCATTGACAGCGCCGGCTGCCAGGGTGATAGTGGGCGCCAATTGCGGTGTGGGGTCCGGCGGACGGGCGCCAGCGGTGCCCAGGGGCGTCGGTGAGACCAGCGGCGTGGCAAAGATGTTGGGTGTGGGTGTGGGTGGTTTGAGCAGGGAGGCGGGCAGCGTGGGGGCAATGGAGTTGTTGACGTAGAAAACAAACGTCATCAGACCGCCAAAAAGCAGCAAAAAGAAAACGGCCGTGCTGCGCATTCGGGCGCCCTTTTCCTGCTCCAACCCAAACATGGCTCGCTGCAAAATTTTACGGGATTGAAAAAACTGGCTGGCGTACCAAAAAATACCTAACGTACACAGAATGTATATCCAGACATCATTGCGCAGAATAAAGACGTATACCTGTTCCATAACATGTGATTTTATCTAGCTTTAACAAAACGTGCCGCTTTGGGTTTCTTCTTTGGGCTTATCTGGTTTACAGATACAATTACAATATGAGGTTTCGCGGCCTCATCAACACTTTATTTCAAAACATTAAATATGCTTGTGAATTAATTAAGCGCAAGCCACATGGAGGATAACATGAGTAATGTACCGATAGAACTGATTGTTGCTGCTTTTCAGGACGAAGATGGCGCGGAAACAGCGTATAAGGAACTGAAGCAAGCCAAAAAAGAGCAGCTGATTAAGATTTTGGATGCGGCTGTGATTCGCCGCGACGAAAAAAACAAACTGCATATCAAAGATGTGAAAGATGTGGGCGGTGGTAAAGGCGCTGGCATTGGCCTTCTGGTGGGCGGCGCCATTGGTTTGCTGGCTGGCCCGGTGTTGTTGGTAGGCGCTGCTGGCGCGTTGGTTGGCGGCCTGGCGGCTAAAATGAGAGACGGCGGTTTCCCCGACAGCCGGTTAAAGCAAATTGGCGAAGGTTTACTGCCCGGCACCTCCGCTATTGTGGCAGTGATTGAGCATACCTGGGTGGCTGATCTGGAAGATGCTCTGGCTGAGGCCGGTGCGCAAGTGATGACCGAAACAATCTCTGCTGATATCGCGGCGCAGTTGGCTGCAGGCAAAGACCTGGCATACACGGCCGTTTCCACCGATGAGGCGCTGGAAATTACCAGAACGGCCGTTGGCGAAACCGAAGCCGAAATGACCGAAATCGTCCTGGCAGAAGGCACGGTGATGATGCAATCTGTGGTTGCCAACGAAGAAGGCATTGCTTACGCGGAGATGATAGCCACGGAAGATGGCGTTGCCATGGCAGCCATTACGGCGACTGTTGAAGAAGAAGACGTTGACGAAGAAGACGTTGACGAAGAAAAGTAAATTTGGGGTTGTATAGAAAAAGGGGTGGCGTGCTCTGAGCACACCACCCCTTTTTTGTTGCTTGAGATGGGTTCTAAAGTTTAGGCAGTATGCCGTGGATCAACTGAGTAAGCCGGGGAACGATAATTTTGCCGATTTCCAGCACTTCTTCATGGCTGACTTCCGCGCCAGTTGCGGGGTCCAGAATGGCTTTGTTGGTGATGGAGGAAATGCCTAACACGCGCATCCCGGCATGAGCCGCCACGATAACAGTGGGCACGGTAGACATGCCGACCGCGTCGGCGCCTACCATGTGCAGAAAACGGAGTTCGGCCGGTGTTTCAAAACTAGGTCCGGCGACATAGGCGTAAACGCCTTCGTGGAGAGTAAGATTGAGGGAAACGGCCGTTTCCTGCGCCAGTTCTCTCAAAGCCGGGGTATAAGCGTTGGTCACGTCCGGGAAGCGCGGTCCCACCGTTTCGTCATTGGGTCCGCGTAATGGATTGTTGCCCGCCAAACCTACAAAATTGATATGGTCCTTGATGAGCATCAAGTCGCCCGCTGAGAAGTTCCGGTTAATGCCGCCTGCCGCATTGGTCAAAATGATCGTTTGAATGCCCAACGCCCGCATCACGCGAACCGGCAGGGTGATTTGAGCAGGGGAATAACCTTCATAAAAATGGGCGCGGCCTTGCTGCACCAGAACTGTTTTTCCCTCTAACTGGCCGATCACCAACCGTCCGCTGTGCCCTTGCACTGTGGACACAGGCCAGTGGGGAATGGCCTCAAAGGGAATAACGTCAGGCGCTTCAAGTTCATCGGCCAGACCGCTTAAACCAGACCCCAGCACCAGACCGATTGTAGGCTGATGATAGCGCGTTAATTGGCGAACGGCCGTTGCTGCTTCTTCAATGTAGGTTTGTGGAATCAATTCAGACATCACTTAAAAATTCTCTTCATCTGAAAGTTGTGTATATATCTGCGTGGTGGAAATATTAGCGTGCCCCAAAAGGCGCTGCACTTCTTGTAAATCCGAACCATCATGCAAT
>JAWOGU010000652.1:0-5779 GCA_046496595.1 Chloroflexota bacterium | reverse complement strand
ACTATCACGCCCTCCTGTCTGGCGATGAAACTCATGCCAGGGTTGCGCTCCAGGTAGAACTGGATCTTTTCCGGCGAATCGGCGTCGCTGAGGCCCACGCCGTCGCTCATTTGCCAGAGGGCGATGACGGGGTCGTAGTTGGACATGGTGAAAGGGGTAATGGTCATGGTTGTCATGAGATTTTTCTTTGATGCGTGAGGCGTGATGCGTGAAAACTCTTCACGCATTACGCCTCACGTTTTACGTTTTACGCCTCCATAAAGATGGTGCCGCCAGCTTGCAGCAAACCGGCGAGGTTGACGATGCGGGCGCGGGGCACACCCTGGGAAACGGCCGTTAACGCCCCGCGTACTTTAGGCACCATGCCGCCGTTGATGACGCCCTGGTGGATCAAATCTTCGGTCTGGGCGGCGGTAAGTTGGGTGATCACCTGCCCCTGGTGGAGTACGCCGGGCACGTTGGAGATGAAATCCAGCAGGTCGGCTTGCAGGGCCAGGGCGATGGCGCTGGCGGCTTCGTCGGCGTTGACGTTGTAGATAGTCCCATCCTGGCCGAGGGAGATGGGGGAGATAACGGCCGTTATGCCCTGAGCGCTCAAGTTGTGCAGCAAATCAGCCCGTACCCGCTCGATTTCACCCACCAGCCCCAGGTCTACGGCAGGATGGTTCTTTTTGCGGGCGGTCAGTAAACGGCCGTCTACCCCGCTGAGTCCCACCGCATCCACGCCCGCCAGCAGCAGCGCCGTCACAATCTGCTTGTTGGTGTGCCCGGAGAGAACCATCTGCGCTACCGACAATGATTCCGCGTCGGTGACGCGCAGACCATCTACTTTCTTCGGTTCCAGACCGAGCCGCGCCTGCATGACGGCGATGTCGCTGCCGCCGCCATGCACAATGACGATTGATTCGCCAGCGCGCACTGTTTTTGCCACCCAGCCGGCCAGCAAAGGCAAAAAGCCGGGATCATTCAGTTCGTTTCCACCAATTTTTAAGACGCGCATAAAAATTCCTTTTGTGGCGGGTGGCAAGTGGCGAGTATGGTTTTACCCGCTACCCGCTACCCGCCACTCATAACTAAATCAATCCCATCGTTTCCTCAACGCCAAACATCACGTTCATATTCTGCACCGCCTGCCCGGAAGCGCCTTTGAGCAGGTTGTCGGTGGCGGAGGTGATGATGAGCGTGCTGCCCGCCAGGGTGAGCGACATGACGCAGCGGTTGGTGTGGGTGACGTGAGCCAGCGACGCTAATTCACCCAGAGGCAGCACGGCGACAAACGGTTCGCCGGCGTAGGTATCCGCGTAGAGTTTGTGCAGCGTTTCCTGAGAGGGCGCGTCTGCCAGGGAGACGTAGACGTTTGCCAGGATGCCGCGCGGCACGGGCAGCAGGTGGGGTGAGAAGATGAGGGCGGGCGCGTCGGCGTTCCACGTTTTGGCAATGGCTTCCATTTCCGGCAGGTGGCGATGCGCCCGGCCGATGTTGTAGGGCGAGAAATTGTCGTTGACGGCCATGAAGTGGGTGTTGTCTTTGGGCGCTCGTCCCGCGCCGGAGACGCCGGACTTGGCGTCGATGATGATGTCGCCGCTGAGGGGCAGCTGGGCGGCGAGGATGGGCTGCAAGGCGAGCAGGCTGGTGGTGGTGTAGCAGCCGGGATTGGCGACGAGCCGGGTTTGTTTGAGGTCGGCGCGGGCAAATTCGGTGAGGCCGTAGACAGCTTCGGCCAGCAGTTCCGGGGCGGGATGGGTGACGCGGTACCATTTTTCGTAGACGGCGACGTCTTTAATACGGAAGTCGGCGCTGAGATCGATCACTTTGCAACCGGCGTGGAGGCAGGTAACGGCCGTTTTTGCCGCCGCCGCATGGGGTAAGCACAAAAAAACCACATCCACCTGATCGAGGGAAACGTTTTCCTCGGAAATTAAAGGCAGATGTAGCGCTTGTGGGTAAATCACGTCCAACGTCTTTCCGGCAAACGACTGGGACGTGGCGAAAGCAATTTCTACGTCTGGATGTCTGCTCAATATTTGGATGAGTTCATAACCGGTGTACCCGGTCGCGCCGAAAATGCCTGCGTGGATCATAGTCTTGCTGTCCTTTAGTCAGATAGTCGAATAAGCTTTTTTTAGCTGTTGGCTGTTGGCTGTTAGCTGTAAGCTGTTAGTCAACAGCTAGTGGCAAAAAAAAACCGTCAGACCTCATGATGTGGTCTGACGGTTTGGATGTGCTGCCTTTTTTAATGCTGTGACTTAGCCAACCCAAAAACCCAGACCAAAGGTCTGGCGACGACGCAAACGGCGGGGAAAGCTGCTCACAAAATTAATCATAGTGCGGGAATGTTAGCAAATAATCATCTGCTGTCAACGGATTGGGAATGATTCGTGCAAATTGGACAGAATAGCTGGAGTGTGATTTGTAGCTTTGTCATAACTCCTGTTCATTCTGAGTTTAGTGTAAGAGAACGATGCTCGATTCCGGTGTGATCCGCCAATATTGGTACAATCGATAAGTTGAACTATATTTACCAAAAGAGTGTTCAGAGAACAGATATATTTGATGCTTTAAGGAACGAGAATTCATTAACTTACAAGACTGGAGTTTGTAGGTTGGAGATAGAATATTCAGCCAATCTCCAATCTCTAATCTCAGTAGATCCAAAATCTGTCATTCCGAGGAGTCTTCGACGAGGAATCCCTGATGACTGTCTCATTGACAGGGATTCTTCGCTCCGAAGACTACGCTCAGACCATGTCCTGAGCAGCGCCGAAGGAATGACACGTTCGAATCAATTTGGATCTACTGAATCTCAGTTGCGCATGTTATTAAATTGCCATTCCTAAGCTGATTGAATCGGGCTTTGCACAACTCTGTGTCATCTAAAAATTAAGGAGAAGTTGTGAATCAAAAACGCATATCAGGAATTGGAATGGCGCTGGTTTTATTACTGGCGCTCGTGATTGTGGCCTGCGGTCCGGCCGTACCGCCGGAAAAAGCAGAAGACGCCACCAGAATTGCCGAAGGTGAAAGCCTCTTTGAAAGCGCCACTGAAGGCGAAGAGGCGGCGGTTGAAGAAGAAGCCGTTTCCGTGGAAGAAGCGCCTGTCTCCCAAGAAGGCGATCTAACCCAAGTGGCCCCGCCCGCGTTTTCAGACAGGCTGCCTGCGGAACTTGGCGCCGATGAATATGAAGTGTCGGACACTGGCTTGCAGTATTTTGATGTTGTCGAGGGCGAAGGCGCTACCCCGCAAGATGGTGATATTCTGCTAGTCAATTATGCCATGTGGGTAGACGGTGAAACCGGCCCGCAAATATTAGACGATACGTTTTTCTATGAACGGCCGTTTACCTTCGTCATGGGCAGCCAGCAAGTATTCCCTGGTTGGGAAGAAGGCATGCTCACCATGAAGCCGGGCGGCACTCGCCAACTTGTTGTTCCGTCTGACCTCGCCTTTGGCGCAGAAGGCGTTTCCGGTATGATCGCGCCTGACGCCGCTATTACCATGGAAGTTGAACTGCTGGAAGTGCAGTCTCCGCCTGAACCGGCCGAAGTGGATTATGAAACCACCGATTCCGGCTTACAAATTGCCGTCCTCAATGAAGGCGCAGGCGAAGATGTGGTGGAAGCTGGCGACATTGCTACGGTAGAATTTGTTATTTGGGTGGCCGATTCCGGTCGTTATTTCACCGGTTCTTCGACCGCTGGCGCTCCGTTCACCTTCCAGGTCGGTTCACCTTCCGTATTTGAAGGCTGGAATGAAGGGATGACGGGCATGACCGTCGGTGAAAAACGACAGCTTTTGATACCGGCGGCTCTGGGTCTGGGCGAACAGGGTTTTGGCGATATTGTGCCGCCCAATTCAGATCTGATTATGCAGGTAGAGGTTGTGGATCTTGTCAAACCACGTAAAGCAACAGTCGTGGACGACTCTGAGTTTACCGTGACCGACAGTGGTCTGAAATACGTGGATCTGGTGGAGGGCGACGGACCTACGCCTGAACCGGGACAAACCGTCGTGGTACATTACACTGGCTGGCTGGAAGACGGCACCCAGTTTGACAGCTCCGTGGAGCGCGGCGTGCCGTTTGAATTCCCGTTGGGGACCGGTTCTGTGATCCCTGGTTGGGATGAAGGCGTTGCCAGCATGAACGTGGGCAGTGTGCGCCAGTTGCTTATTCCGTCTGACCTGGCTTATGGTGATGCCGGCGCGGGCGGGACGATTCCGCCAGGGGCGACCTTGATTTTTGAGGTTGAACTGCTGGAAATTAAGGAATAATGGGCTTTGAGGTTGGATAGTTGACAAGTCCCCGGCGCCTATACAAGCGCCGGGGACTTTTTTAATCGCGAAGGGGGAAGGGGAGAACGGCCGTTTCCCCTGGTCATTCCTCTCATTTTAAGGCATTATAGGGGTAAGCTTCATACCACGAGCCACCCATTTCTATCCCTGATTTACGGAGGTCAATTTATGGACTATAAAACCCTTGATTTAACAGAAGAATTTGTGGAGTTGATCCGCGTGGCCGCCACCCAACTGCCCCAAGACATGCGCCAGGCATTGGGCAAAGCCAAAACCCAGGAGCAGCCCGGTTCGGCCGCCGAAGGCGCCATCGACACCATTTTGCTCAACATTGACATCGCCGAACGAAACAGCACCCCCATTTGCCAGGACACCGGCACCCCTATTTTTGAGGTCCACTACCCGGTGGGCGTTTCCATCCGCAAGCTGGCAGACCAGATTCGGGCCGCCGCCGCCGCCGCCACCCAAAACAACTACCTGCGTCCCAATGCCGTAGACACCGTTTCCGGCAAAAACAGCGGCGACAATACCGGCGAAGATTTCCCCACTATGCACTTCCATGAATGGGACGACGACGCCATTCACGTAGAACTGCTGCTTAAAGGCGGCGGCTGCGAAAACGTGTCTACCCAGTACAAACTGCCGGATGGCGCCCTGGGCGCCGGGCGAGATCTGGAAGGCGTGCGCCGCGTGGTGCTGGACGCCGTTTACCAGGCGCAAGGTCAGGGCTGCGGTCCGGCTGTGCTGGGTATCGCCATCGGCGGCGACCGGGGTTCAGGTTACCTCAAGGCCAAGCAGCAGCTTTTCCGCAAACTGGAAGATACCAACCCGGACCCGCAGTTGGCCGCGTTGGAAGAGCGCATTTATGAAGAAGCCAATCAATTAGGCATTGGTCCGATGGGGTTTGGCGGCAATACCACGGCGCTGGGCGTGAAAATTGCGGCGCAGCACCGCCTGCCCGCCAGTTATTTTGTGTCGGTGGCCTACATGTGTTGGGCCAACCGCCGGGCCAGTATGACTGTTAATTTCAATGAGGATGGGCTGGAGGTGAGCTATGCCTAAGTTGACAATCCCAATTTCTGCCGAGGAAATCCGCAGTTTGAAATCGGGCGACACTGTGCTGTTAAACGGCATCATCGTCACCGGCCGGGATGCGGCGCACAAATTCATGGTCGAGCATTTCATCAAGAATCCGGTGCAGCCAGATGAGCAGGAACTGTACGAAGAACTCAAAGCCCTGCTGGACGGCAGCGTCATCTATCACTGCGGTCCGGTGGTCAAGGAGCATGAAGATGGCTCCTATTCCTTCGTGGCGGCCGGTCCTACCACCAGTATTCGGGAAGAAGTGTACCAGGCAGACGTGATCCGCCATTTCAACCTCAAGGGCGTCATTGGCAAAGGCGGCATGGGCGGCAAAACGCTCCAGGCTTGCCAGGAGCAACCAGCGGTTTACCTGCACGCTATTGGCGGCGCTGCCAGCTATATTGC
>JAWOGU010000335.1:0-5763 GCA_046496595.1 Chloroflexota bacterium | reverse complement strand
GTAAACGTGTCACCTCATCGTCTGCGCCATACCTTTGCCACGCAGTTGGTTAATCAGGGAATGCCCTTGGCTTCAGTCGCAAAATTGTTGGGGCATCGCAAATTGGACATGACTCAACATTATGCCCGTTTGTATGAAAGCACTGTTAAAGAGCAATTTGAAACGGCCGTTGCCCATATTGAAGGCATTTTGGCCGTTGACTGGCCGGAATTAGCGCAAAATGAGCTAATTCCGGTTCCCATTTTGGGATTTACTTGACACTCAGTGTAATGGCAGCGGTTTTAACCGCCGGATTAAGTCAAATTGAAAATTGCCGTGTGGATTAGTCCAATCTTGGAGATTGGACCAATCTCAGCAACCTGCCGGAATCCTAGACAATCCAGAACGGCCGTTGTAAGCTTACAGCCTATCGTATCGGTCCAACCAATAAGGTCAATTTATGGATTCTGAACAGCTTCAGCGGCAGCTAACCATTCTGGAAGCAGAAAACAGCGCCCTACGCGCCCAAGTCAACCAACGGCAGAGCATTGAAGCCACCCTCACCACCATTCTAAAGGGCACTGCCTCTGTGACAGGCGACGCCTTTTTCCAGGCGCTCGTGCAAAGTCTGGCTGAAGTATTGGCCGCCAAATACATCATGCTGGGGGAGCTTGCCGGCAAAGAACGAGACAGCATCCGCACCCTGGCCTATTGGAAAATAGATGGTCCCGCACCCAATTTTGAATATGAATTATGGGGCAGTCCTTGCGCCACCGTCATCAACAACACGCTGCAATACTACCCGCAAAACACCTGGCAGCTTTTCCCGGATGACAAAGCCTTGGTGGAAAAGCGCGTCGAATGTTATTTAGGCGTGCCCCTGTTTAGTTCTACCGGCGAAACGCTGGGTATTTTAGTGGTGATGGATGATAAACTGTCAGAAACCGTCACCAATTTTGTGCCTCTCATCAGCACCTTTGCCGCCCGCGCCGCCGCCGAGTTAGAGCGCAAACAAAACGAAGAGAGCATGCGCGAATCAGAGCAGCGCTACCGGCTGCTCGTGGAACAGTCCAATGACGCCATTTTTTTGATTCGCAAAAGCCGCTTTCTGCTGGTGAACAAACGTTTTTACGACTTGTTTGAGGTCACGCCGGACATTATCTTTGCCCCCGACTTCAATATACTGACACTGATAGACGCCAGCAGCGCCGCCGACATTACCTTCCGCTTGCAAAAGAGTTACCACACCGCAATGCCGCCTGAGCGCTTTGAGTGTATCGCCCAAACGATTAACGGCCGTTCCCTGCCCATAGAAGTTTCGCTTTCTTTTGTGGAATTCAAAGAAGGCGCCGCCGTCCAGGGCATCCTGCGCGACCTCACCCGCCAGAAGCAAATAGAAGCCCAACAGCAAGATCAGCGCGAACTGGCCGAAGCCCTGCATGAAATCGGCATGGCCTTCAGCGCCTCGCTGGAAATCGACGTCATTCTAGACCTGCTGCTGGAACAGGTAGAGCGGGTGATTCCCTATGATTCCGCCAACGTCATTTTAATCGATGGCGCCCGAACCCGGCTGGTGCGGGCGCGTGGATATGAGAAATTTGGCATCGACATCGATCTCGACACCCAGCCCACCTCACACAGCCTGACAGAAACCCCCACCTTTCGCACCATAATCGACAGCGGCAAACCGCTGCTGATTCCCGACATCACCCGCGACGAGCGCTGGCAGCGCCCGGAACAAACGCCCCATATTCGCTCCTGGGCCAGCGCCCCCATCCTGGTAGATGGCAAAGTGATCGCATTCCTGAGCGTCAGCAAAGCGGAACCGAACTTTTACACCGCTGCCCACGGCAGCCGGTTGGCGGCTTTTGCCGCCCAGGCTTCTCTCGCCTGGCAAAACGCTCATTTGTTAACGGCCGTTTCCCAACGCGCCCAGGCCTTCAAAGCCACCCGCGACATCTTGCGCACCCTCAACGCCGCTCTGGACGTGCAGGAAGCCTTCCCCGTCATCGCCCGCCATCTGGAAGACCTCATCGGCTGCCAGCGCATTACCATCGCTCAACTGGACAGCACCCAGGAATGGGTTACTTTCTACGGCTTGCAAAACGGCCGTCTCATCAGCGATCCTGCCTTCCGCCTGCACATCTCAGAAACCAACGCCGCCGCCAACATCATGGCTGGACAACCCCACATCGTGCCCGACATCACCACCGAACTAGACCAAAAAGCAGCCCGCGCCTTATACGCCGAAAACATCCGCGCCTACGTCAGCCTGCCGCTGAACGACAGCCAAAAAATCTTTGGCGCTTTCACCGCCGGCTGGGAAAATGCCGCCAATTTCCATGAAGACCAACTGCCCATTTTGCAGCAAATCGTCGACGCCATTGCCCTGGGCATGGAGCGCAGCCGCCTGTTCAAAACCAGCCAGCGCCGTTCTCAGGAACTCAATTTACTGTATCAGGTCATGTCCGCCGCTGCCTCAGGCCATAGCAAAGAAGAAATTTTGGAGACTAGCTGTGTAGAAATCGCCCGCTTTCTCCAGATTTCACACATCACGCTTTCCCTGCTCGATACCAGTCTGCCCGCCGGTAAGCCCCAGTCCACCGTCGCCACAATCGGCGCTCAATTCACTGCACCCGGTGAAATGAACCTGCGTGGTCAGCAGTTATCCTTTGAGGTGGGCAGTTACCTGCTTGGGGAGTTGGCGCAGTTAACGGCGCCTGTCTTCATTGAATCCGTGGACGCATTCCCGCTTTCACCGCGAATGCGCAGTTTAGCAGAATTATATAATCTGGTATCGGCGCTCATCATTCCCATCATGCTCAGAGGCAGCATCATCGGCATCATTGGCATAGGCCATCAAGAAAAACGAAGCTTTACCGAGCCTGAAATACAACTCCTACAAACGGTAGCCGACGAATTAGGGCGCGTTCTGGAAATCGCCGGTCTCTATGAGCAGCTGCGCGTCCATGCTGCAGAATTGGAAGTGCGCGTATCTGAACGAACGTGGGAACTGGCGGACGCCAATGAACGGCTTAAAGAGCTGGACAGGATGAAATCGCGCTTCGTGTCAGACGTTTCTCACGAACTGCGCACGCCGGTCACCAATCTTAAATTGTATCTGGACTTGTTGGAACGCCGGGGCGCGGAACAACTGGACCATTACCTGCCGATCCTACAAAAACAAGCAGACCGTTTAGGCCAATTGATCCAGGATATTCTCGATTTGTCCCGTTTGAATTTGGGTCATGCAAAACTTAAATTCGCCTCACTAGATTTAAACGAGGTGGTGATGGAAGTGGTGATTGCGCACGAACCCAGGGCAGAATCGGCCGGGCTGGCGCTGGCTTACCAGCCCCAACCGGACCTGCCGCCTGTTTGGGGTGAACGCAACCAACTGGCGCAGGTAATTACCAACCTTTTGTCGAACGCTATTATTTATTCAACGGCGGGTACCATTCAGGTGAAAACGGCCGTTTCCCCCACCGAACCCCTGATTGTCCTGGAAGTCAGCGATACCGGTATCGGCATCCCCCCTGAAGATCTGCCCCACCTGTTCGACCGCTTCTACCGGGGCCAAAAAACCCGCCAATCCAACATCCCCGGCACCGGCCTCGGTCTGGCGATTGCCCATGAGATAATCAGCATTCATAACGGCCGTTTAGAATTAGAAAGCGTCGAAGGCAAAGGCAGCACCTTTCGCGTCTTTTTACCTATCTATCCCCAAACGGAAGCATGAAACCCTTTATCAGGCTGTCGTGCTGCAAACTATTCAGATCACGCCCTGAGAACGGCCGTTTTCAAACTCATCCCGTATAATCGCATACAATTTCAAATCTTCATATACGCCATCTTTCAAGGCATGTTGGCGCAGGTGTCCCTCGTAACGCATACCCGCCTTCGCCATCACCCGCCCGGAAGCAGGATTGCGCGTAAGGTAATAAGCCAGGATTCTGTTCAGGTTCATCCCGGTGAAACCATAGGCAATCACCGCTTTTGCCGCTTCCGTACCATAACCCTGACCCCAATACGGCTTACCAACCCAGTAGCCCATCTCGGCGCGGTTATGGCGAACGGCCGTTACCAGACTGATCGCGCCCATCAATTCCCCTGTTTCCCGCAGCGTAATGGCAAACGTCACGCTCTTGCCTTCCTCAAAATTCGCCTGGTGCGCGCCAATCCAGGACTCGGCCACGCCATCCTCATACGGATGAGGAATATTCAAGGTGGTATCAGCGACGGCCGGGTCTCCGGCCAATCGTTTGACAGCGGGCGCATCTTGAAGGGAAAACGGCCGTAGAATCAGTCGGTCTGTCTGCAAATTAGGAATTTCTGCCATCAAATCCTCCGTCAAAGCAAAATCATATCACATCTAATTGGATAACATCACCCAATTCAGGCATAATTACCCGCATTATACTCACACACACCTGGAGCCTTGAATTCAGACAAGTCAACGGCAAGCCGCCAAAAACGACGCCTCTCCGCGTCTTCGCGCCTCTGCGTTGAAAAGGAAAAGATCATGCAATACCGCACACTGGGAAAAACCGGCTGGAACGTCTCCACCATTAGCTTTGGCGCCTGGGCCATCGGCGCCGATTGGGGCAGCGTCGATGAAGAAACCGCCATGGCGACCCTGCACGCCGCCGTCGATCTGGGCATCAACTTCTTCGACACCGCCGACGTTTACGGCGACGGCCGTTCTGAACGCCTTATCGCCCGCCTCAAAAAAGAACGCCCCGGCGAAGAAATCATCGTGGCTACCAAAGCCGGACGCCGCCTCAATCCCCACGTCGCCGCCGGCTACAACGGCCAAAACATCAGCGCCTTCATCGAGCGCAGCCTCACCAACCTGCAAACCGACAGCCTCGACCTGGTGCAGCTCCACTGCCCACCCACCGAAGTCTACTACAATCCCGATCTCTTCGCCGCCCTGGACGACCTGATGGCGCAGGGCAAAATCAAGCATTACGGCGTCAGCGTGGAAAAAGTGGAAGAAGCGCTCAAAGCCATCGAATACCCCAACGTCAAGACCGTGCAGATCATCTTCAACATGTTCCGCCTGCGTCCCACGGAGCTTTTCTTCCGTGAAGCCATCGCCAAAAACATCGGCATTCTAGCCCGTGTACCCCTGGCCAGCGGCCTGCTCACCGGCAAATTCGGCAAAGATTCCCAATTCGCCGCCAACGATCACCGCCAGTACAACCGGCATGGGGAAGCGTTCGACGTCGGTGAGACCTTCTCCGGCGTCGATTACGAGACCGGCCTGCAAGCCGTCCGGGAAATCGAGAGCCTGAAACCGGCTGACATGACCATGGCTCAGTTTGCTCTGCGTTGGATTTTGATGTATGAGGCTGTGACGTGCGCTATTCCGGGGGCAAAACGGCCGTTACAAGTGCAAGACAACGCCGCGTCCGCCGACTTCCCACCCCTCTCCCCCGAAACCATGACCGCCATCCAGGCCATCTACGACCGGTTGGTCCGGCCGCAAGTGCATCAGCGCTGGTAAGCGAGTGGCGGGCAGCGGGTGGCTGGTACCCGCCGCTCGCTGCTTACCTCACCAAATTCGGATCCACCATATACGCCCACCAGTTATTCAAAATGCCGTTCGTCTTGCCGGAGATGTGGGGCATGTGGCCCAGCCACCAAAGATGATGGTAACGGATATCGCCGTTTCCCCATTCCTCGCAGTTCACAGCACGAGTTGTTCCTTGAAAATGAGGAAAATTGAACCAATCGTCGCAGCGGCTGCGCACCGGACGCCGGTTGCCCCAATCATAGTCC
>JAWOGU010000215.1:0-6041 GCA_046496595.1 Chloroflexota bacterium | reverse complement strand
TGGTGCGGCGTAACGTGCGTATGGTCTACATTGTGGAGAACAACGGCGTGTATGGCCTGACCAAAGGGCAGTTTTCGGCGACGGCCGATGAGGGACAAGTGCTTAAATATGCCGGAGAAAACGAGTTCCCGCCGGTTGATATTTGTCTGGAGGCAATTGTCGCCGGGGCCGGTTTTGTGGCGCGTTCGTTTTCCGGCGACGCCAAACAGGTGCGGGAACTGCTCAAGGCGGCGCTGCATCATCGGGGAACGGCCGTTCTCGACATCATCAGTCCGTGCGTGGCTTTTAATAATGAAGACAGCTCCACCAAAAGCTACGGTTATGGCCGCGAACATGAAACGCCGCTGCACGATCTTGGCTGGGTACCCCAGGCGGAAGAGATTGAAATCACCGACCACCAGCCGGGCGAAATGCGCGTCGTTGAACTGCATGACGGCTCGGTTATCCACCTGCGCAAGCTGGAAGAAGATTATGATCCCGGCGCTAAAGCAGGCGCGGTGCAGCGCCTGTACCAGGCACAAGACAACCACGAACTGGTCACCGGGTTGCTGTACTTCAATCCGGCCCGCCCCAATCTGGCCGAACTGAGCAATCTGGTGGAGACGCCGCTCTCGCACTTATCCGACGAACAACTCAGACCTGCCCCGGAGGCGTTGGCAGAGGTAATGGCTGGATATTGATGAGAAATTGCATTAATTTGCGGTAAAATGATGGCATGACGAAAGATATAGGATTTATTCGTTTGGTTTTACAGCAGCAGTTACCCATGCTTGGTGAAAACTATCAAGTTGAAAGCCTGGGGATTTTTGGATCTTATGTGCGAGACGAGCAGTCGTCTGAAAGCGATCTGGATTTGTTGGTGACATTTTCAGAAACGCCTGGATTATTGCAGCTTGTTGAACTTGAGAATTACTTAAGCGATTTACTTGAATTACGGGTGGATCTCGTCATGAAAACGTCGTTAAAACCGCGTGTATCTCAGCACGTTTTAGCTGAGGTTGTTCCAGTATGACTGAAATGGAACGAAATCTCACCTATCTTGAGGATATTCTGCAAGCGGCGATAAAAACTCAGGAATTCATTCAAGGTATAGCCTATAAAGAATTTCTGGATGATGAAAAAACGATTTTCGCAGTGGTAAGAGCCTTGGAAATTGTTGGTGAAGCGACTAAAAAGCTGCCTGGTGAGTTTCGCCAAACTTACCCGGACATGCCCTGGCGTTCAATGGCTGGTATGCGGAATAAATTGATTCATGACTATGCATCAGTTGAACCATTGGTTGTATGGAAAACAGTCAAAAATGATGTGCCAGACTTGATACCGGGAATTAAAACGATCATTTCAGAATTGAAAAGCCAATAGAAAACGGCCGTTCTCCCCAGAACGGCCGTTTTTCTTTGCCTATACCACGATATTCACCAGCTTGTTGGGCACGACGATCACCTGACGAACGGGCTGCCCATTGATGAAACGCTGCACGCCGGGGGCGGTAACGGCCGTTTCCCTCACCACCCCCTCCGCCGCATCCACTGCCACAGAAATCCGATCGCGCACTTTGCCGTTGACCTGCACCGGCAGGGTGACTTGCACGTCGGCAGTCAGCGCTTCGTCGTAAGCAGGCCAGGCGGCGCGGTGGACTGAATTCGCGTGACCCAGAACGGTCTGCCAGACCTCTTCGCTGATGAAGGGGCAGATGGGGGCCAGCAGCTGCGCGAACGTCTCCACAGCCTGCCGCCGCTGCGCCGCCGGAACTGCCTCCGCCTCCGTGTCTGCCAGGTAGTTCAGATAAGTCATCAGACCGGAAACGGCCGTGTTGAAACGGAAAGCGGCCATGTCCTGGGTGATGCGCTGCATGGTTTTGTGGCGCATGCGCTCAAACGCCTCGTTTACCGGCGGCGCGGGGTCTGGTTCGGCCGGGATTTCGTGCGCCAGCCGCCAGAAGCGGTCCAGGAAGCGGCTGACGCCGCGAATGCCGCTGCCGTCCCACAGCACTTCGGCGTCGAACGGCCCCAAGAACAGCAGGTAGGCGCGCAGGGCGTCGGCGCCGTGCCGGGCGATCACCTCGTCCGGCGTGACCACGTTGCCCCGCGATTTGGACATGCGCCGCCCATCTTGCGCCGACAGCAGCACGCCCTGGTTGCGCAGTTGGCTGAACGGTTCCACAAAATCCACCAGACCGGCGTCAAACATAACTTTGGTCCAAAAACGAGCGTACAGCAGGTGCATGACGGCGTGTTCTGCGCCGCCGACGTAGGTGTCCACCGGCAGCCAGCGCCTGACCTGGACCGGATCGAAGGGGCCGTCTTGGTAATGCGGACTGGCGAAGCGCAGGAAGTACCAGGAGGAACAGGCGAAGCCGTCCATGGTGTCCGTTTCCCGCTGCGCCGGACCGCCGCACTGCGGGCAGGGGGTATTCACCCAGCTTTGTACGCGGGCCAGGGGTGAACGGCCGTTATCATCCGGCGTAAAGTCGTCGGTGTCGGGCAGCAGCAGGGGCAGGTCGTTTTCCGGCACGGGCACCGGGCCGCAGGCGGGGCAGTGGACGATGGGAATGGGCGCGCCCCAATAGCGCTGGCGGGAGATCAGCCAGTCGCGCATCCGGGTGGTGGTTTGGAAACGGCCGTTTCCCGTTTCCGCCAGTTTCTCCACGATTTTTGCGCCGCCGCTTTCGGAATCCAGGCCGGAGAACGCGCCGGAGTTGATCAGGATGCCGGATTCCGTAAAGCAGGTTTCTGTACTTTGGGATTGTTCCGCAGGCCGGATCACTTCGACGATGGGCAGGCCGAATTGGCGGGCGAAGGCGTGGTCGCGGTTGTCGTGGGCGGGCACGCCCATGACGGCGCCGGAGCCGTAGCCGGGCAGCACGTAGTCGGCAATCCAGATGGGCAGCGGCGCGCCGGTCAGCGGATGGGCGGCATACGAGCCGCTGAAGACACCCCTCTTCTCTTTTTCGGTGGACAGGCGGTCAATTTCAGACAGGGTGCGGACCTGGGCGATGTATTGGGAAACGGCCGTTTGCTGCGCCGTCGTGGTAATCTGTTCCACCAGCGGATGTTCGGGAGCCAGCGCCAGATAGGTGACGCCAAACAGGGTGTCGGGGCGGGTGGTGAACACAGAAACCTGGTAGATTGGGCCACTTTCCGAAACTGGACCAATCTGAAACGTGATCTCCGCACCTTCGGAACGGCCGATCCAGTTGCGCTGCATGGTTTTGATGGCTTCGGGCCAGTCCACCCGATCCAGGTCGGCCAGCAGGCGGTCGGCGTAGGCGGTGATTTTGAAGAACCACTGCTTCAGATCTTTTTTGCTGACGACGGCATCACAGCGCCAACAACGGCCGTTTTCCACCTGCTCATTCGCCAGAATGGTGCGGCACTGGGGGCACCACCACTGGCTGCCCATGGCCTGATACGCCAGCCCGCGCTTGAACAGCAGCAGGAAAAACCATTGGGTCCAGCGGTAATAATCGGGGTCGGTGGAACTGAATTCCCGCGACCAGTCGTAGGCGCAGGCCATGAGCTGAATCTGGCGTTTGTAGGTTTCGCTGAACAGGCGGCTGCTTTCGCGGGGATGAATGCCGTGTTGGATGGCGTAGTTTTCGGCGGGCAGGCCGAAGGCGTCCCAGCCCATCGGATGCAGCACGTTATAACCGTTCATGCGCAGGAAGCGGGTATACACGCAGGTGGGCACGTAGTTGCGCCCGTGCCCCACAGACAGCCCCGCGCCGGACGGGTAGGGGAAATAGTCCAGCACGTACACGTCTGGTTTGGCCGGATCGTCGCCGGCGCAATCCAGCTCCATTTCATCCCAAATGGGCCGCCATTTAGCTTCGATTTCTGCAAAAGGGTAGTGTTGGTTTGTCATGTTTTAACTCCTCGTCTTATTAAAGATTGAAGATTGGTGTTTGAGGGGGCGCATGTCGTCTTTAATCTTTGATCTTCAATCTTTGTTGATGGTTTGGTCTGTTTTCCTGGCCGCTGTGTTTTGCCTGGCGGCAGTGGCAGCGCCCAGGGATGCGCCGCTAACCGGGACGCGGATGGCGTCCGGTTTTGCTGCCAGGCACAGGTAAGACGAGAATGCGGATCATGTTTAAATCAAAAAGGCCACGGGCTGATTGCCCGTGGCCAAAACCAAAAAAAGGAACAAAAATGAAAAGGAGGTTACAACGGCCGTTTTGCAGGCATACGCCAGTCAAACTTGATCAGGTGTTGACCAAGTAATAATGCTGCTGTTTGACCGGGTAATAACTGTTTCATCATATGCCTCATAAACGTACCGTCAAGTTATCATATTTGCGGGCAGCGTGTCAAGCACAAAAAAGTTGGCTCTTGAGGAATCCTTGGGGTAACCGGCGTCTGGTGTAGGGTGGTTCGCGAACATTCGATCCAACAAATACAAATCTAACATAACCATGGATACCAAAAAACGCCTTGCGAAGTCACATTTTGTGAAGATGGCGCTGGCGGGTCACAGCGTCGTTGGGCATAGCGAGGTTTGCGAACAAGCGTGGTGTCAGGGGGCAAAGGGATAATCTTGAGCGGGTCAACCGGAGGCGTTTGAGGTCTGATACGCCGAGATGGACGAATAAAACCAAAATCTCGTCCTTGGTCCACAATCATTTGCACGGGATTTTTCCCTTCGGAAGTTAGCCGTGGGACATAGCGGGTAATGAGTTCGAGTGAGACATCAAAAGGATCTACTTGAGCTAAACCAGCAATTTCCATTTGAAAAGCATGTAAGATTTGGGCAATAATGAGTACAGACCACACTTGTTGGAGAATGATTTCTTGTTTGGCAGACCACAGGATATGTAAATTGAGATGCCGTTTGACCATCTTGAAAGCTAATTCAATATCCCAGCGGCGAGCATAGAGGACGGCAATATCATGTAGCGATAGACGTTGGGGGTCTAAAACATTGGTAATGTAACGAAACTGTGTCTTGCCCACTGTAAAAGTCACCAAGCGTACCGCATGAGCCGCTTTGTCTGCCCGATATTTGCCTAACCAAATAATGCCATCAAAGAGGTCGCCATCCTGATAATAAGTATGAATAACATCAAAAGTCGTTTTCTCGCGCAGACGCGACACCCACCACATCTTCCAATCTGTCAACTGGTCAAACCATTGAAAGCCAAAGAAACCCAGGTCTGCCAAAATCAGACTCCCTTTGGGTAAGCCCTGCACCAGTTCCCTGGCAACTGTTTTGTCGTTCTGATTGGGATTCGGCAAATGTATCATTTCACGCCATTGTTGCAAACGTATATCGAACAAGCCTACCAATTTACCAGGCAATAATCGGCTATCTCCGTTAGGAACTTGCTTCAATTTAGGTAAGTGACGAGCCACTTTGTCTAAGGTTGACCCATCTAGCGCATATACCCCTGTTGCAAACGGCGCAATTTGTTTTTGGACATAGGGACCCAGTCGTTCGCTTAGCCCCTCCCTCACCTTAAGAAACAGTTTGTGCAGATATTGACTTCCTTCGTTTTCCAGCCGATTGTATACAGCTTGATCGCATACTTTTTTAGGAGAGTGATGCCAAAATCCATCCCATGAAACTAAGCGCCACACATCTAATTGGCTCTCAAAGCCGCGCAAGACGGCGACAATTACACCACTCCATAGTACTAAGGATGGTAAAATTTGTTTGCGCCCAACTCTCTTTCTGGGTTGTTCATCTTCGTTTTCAACAGCCTCGATTACTTTTTGTAAGAAGGCTTCAATATCATGAGCTAAATCTTCTGTTTTTGTTTGGTTTTTTTCAAGATTCATCCTTCTTTTTTGCCATACTTTTGTTAGATTTACATTTGTTGGATCAGATGGGTTCGCGAACCGCCCCTACAAAGGGCGTTAACGTAAGTTTTGTGCAATTGACGGCGAAATCGTAAAAAATCGCCAAAAATAAAAGTTGAACCTTTACAAACTGCTCAAAAGTGGCAGGCTCATAGCAATTCTTCACAACGAGGTTGCTATGAGTCCAATACAAACATCACCGGAAATCAGTCAACAAATGACGCAACACGCCATGCTGGTCATTTG
>JAWOGU010000175.1:0-20351 GCA_046496595.1 Chloroflexota bacterium | reverse complement strand
CCACTCTGGTGGTGGAAGCGCCCGGCATGGGCGACGACATCCAATCCTTCAAAGCCGGTATCCTGGAAATCGCCGACATTCTAGTTGTGAATAAAGCAGACCGGCCCAGCGCCGCCCGCACTGTGCAGTCGCTGGAACTAATGCTGCACCTGGGCGACGGCGGCAGTACGCGCCATCATGGCCGGCTGCTGCACAATCAGGCTGAGAGAGACGCGGAAACGGAAAACGGCCGTTGGCAGGTGCCGGTGAAATCGACAGTAGCGCTGGAAGGGCAGGGCGTTGCAGAGCTGGCAGCCGCTGTGGTTGCGCACAGGCAGTTTATGGAACAGAACAGCGAATGGCAGACGCGGGAACAAGAGCGCAGCCGCCGCGAGATCGAAATGATTTTGCAGGCGCGTTTGTGGCAGCGCCTGCGGGCGTCCGTGTCTGAATTGGAGCGGGAACAGGTGATAACGGCCGTTGCCCGGCGCGAACTGGATCCCTACACCGCTGTCAACGATCTGCTGCGGCAGCTAACCAATGGAGAGAGGAGTTTAAGAAGATGAGCGCACAAAGCATGATAACGGCCGTGGGCGACATTAAACTGTTTGCCGGTTCGGGCTGCCCTGAACTGGCGCAGCGCATCGCCGACTACATCAACATCCCCCTCAGTCCCTGGGATATCATTCAGTTTCCCAACGAAAATTTACTGGTACGGCTGCAAGGCAGTGTGCGCGGGCAGGACGTGTACATCATCCAAAGCCATAACCGCCCCATTCACCGCAACATCATGGAAATGCTCATCGCCATCGACTGCCTCAAACGCGACTCAGTGGGGCGCGTCACCGTCGTTGTGCCCTACATGGCCTACTCCCAAAGCGACAAGAAAATCGAGCCGCGTGTGCCCATCACCGCCCGCTTATTGGCCGACATGATCGAAGTCGCCGGCGCCGACCGCTGGATGACCATTGACTTGCACGCCGGTCAGATCCAGGGCTTCTACAAAATTCCCGGAGATTCTTTAACCGCCATGTACCTGCTGGTAGATTATATAAAAGCTAAAAATCTGGACGCCGTGGTCGTCACGCCGGACCTCGGTTTTGCCAAAAAAGGGCGGAACTTTGCGGCCCGGCTCGATCTGCCGCTGGCGTTTGTGGAAAAAAGGCGCATCGGCAATACCACCACCCGCGAAGCGCGCACCCTCATCGGCAGCGTAGAAGGCAAGGATGTCATTATTGTGGATGATTTGGTGGATACCGGCGGTTCGATTGAGCAGGCTGTCAACCTGGTTAAAGCCAAAGGCGCCCGAGACGTCTACGTCAGCTTTACCCACCCGGTTCTCTCCGATCCGGCGGTTTCCCGCCTGGCCGCCCTGCCTATCAAGGAAATTATCACCACCGACACCCTGCCCATTCCGCCCGAAAAAAGACTGCCCAACATGACCATTCTGACGGTGGCAAAACTGTTGGGAGAGGTCATTTTGCGCACGCATGACGGCCGCAGCGTGGGTGAATTATTTAACGAATGATTCAGGTTTAATACAAAATTTAGGTAATCGTGGTAAAGTAATCGACTGTTGGAGCGCGTCTGCAAAGGAGTCCATTTCAGATTGGACCAATCTCTGAGATCGGTCCAATCTGATGTAAGTTGTTAAATTTTCATTCCTTCGAGCAGTCAAACAATATCCGAAAGAGCCATATCTTTCTACAACTCAGTTTCAAAAAGTGATAGTCATGTTTAAAAAACTTTTCTCAAAAATTGTTGGCGATGCCAATCAAAAATTAATCGGCGGTTTACGTCCTATTGTGGAAGAAGTGGGCGCCTTAGAAGCCCACTTCAAAGCGATGTCGGAAGAAGATCTGCGCGCCAAAACCTATGAACTTCGGGAGCGCTACAGCGCAGGCGAAACGCTGGATGAACTGCTGCCGGAAGCCTATGCTTTGGTGCGGGAAGCCGCGGTGCGCACCATCGGTTTGCGCCCCTATGATGTACAAATTATGGGCGGCATCCTGCTTCACCAGGGTGAAGTGGTGGAAATGCGCACTGGTGAAGGTAAAACGCTGGTGGCGACGCTGCCGCTGTATCTCAATGCGCTAACGGGTAAGGGCGTGCATCTGGTGACGGTGAATGAGTACCTGGCGCGGCGCGACGGCGGCTGGATGGGCAATATCTTCCATGCTTTGGGTCTGGTGGTGGCCTGTATTGGTCCGCAGCAGTTTTCGGCTTTGTTTGATCCGGATTACGTGAATCCGGGCGCAGAATTGGAGGATGAGCGGCTGGTACATTGGCGTCCTTGTACCCGTCAGCAGGCATACCGTGCGGATATTACCTATGGTATCAGCAGTGAATTTGGCTTCGATTACTTGCGCGATAACATGGTTGTCAATAAAGAGCGGCTGGTGCAGCGAGATTTGCATTTTGCGGTGATCGATGAAGTAGACAATGTGCTGATCGATGAGGCGCGTACGCCGTTGATTATTTCTGGTCCGGCGCCCCGTTCTGGTCAGGAATATGTGCGTTTTTCGGAGTATGTGCGCGGTCTTAAAAGGAATACCAATGAAGAAGATGAGGAACCGAACGGGCACTACGATCTGGATGAAAAAAGCCGCAGTGTGAGCCTGACGGAGATGGGGATTTCTGAAATTGAAAAACGAATCCCGGAAATCGACCAGGATGCAGGTGACAGTTTATATGATCCCCAGTTTTTCCAACTGACTTATTACCTGGACAATGCGCTGCGCGCACAATATATGTTTAAGCGGGATGTGGCGTATGTGGTGCAAGAAGACGAGGTGATCATTGTTGATGATTTTACGGGTCGTTTGATGCCGGGGCGGCGTTATTCGGATGGGCTGCACGAGGCGATTGAAGCCAAGGAAGGCGTCAATGTCAAAAGAGAAACGGTTACTGTGGCCACGATTACGCTGCAAAATTATTTCCGGCTGTATGAAAAGCTGGCAGGGATGACAGGTACGGCGCTGACGGATGCGGAGGAGTTTGACAAGATTTATGGCCTGGGGGTGGCCCCGCTGCCGACAAATGTGGAAGATGTGGTGGAAAACGGCCGTTTAACCCTGGTCGCCCGCAAGGAAAAAGTAGACGGCGCGGAAAGCATCGTCTATGTTGATCCGGAGACAGAGAAGCCGGTCTTTTTTAAACGCATTGATTTTGCCGACCAGATTTACGCCAACGAGCAGGCCAAAGACAACGCCATTATTAAAGAGATCAAGCAGGTTCATGAAAACGGCCGTCCGGTGCTGGTCGGCACCACCTCCGTTGAACATTCTGAAATGATTCACCGGCGCTTGCAGGCAGAAGGCATCAAACACACCGTCCTGAACGCCAAAATCAACCAGTCAGAAGCCCTGGTCGTGTCACAGGCCGGCCGCAAAGGCGCCGTTACCATTTCCACCAACATGGCCGGTCGTGGCACCGATATTTTGCTCGGCGGCAACCCGGAAGGGTTGGCCGTTGGCATGATGGAAGAGAAGCTGTTTGATCGGGGACAGTTGACCCACCTGGTTAACCTGTTGTTGACCGAAGGCCAAGAGGCAGCGCACTCTTATGCCCGAAAACACCCCAAGTTGGATGAGGAATTGATCCCTGAAATTTTGGCGATGCAAGCGGATTTTGACGCCGCTCTTGAGGAAATAGAGCAAATTCAACTCAGCGGCTACCTGGCAAAAACATTGCAAGAACCCTATCAGATTGACTATAACGACATCATCCAGGTGCAGCGTCTGGTTCGCGCCGGTTTTTTGAGCGAAGCCCGTGTCTATCTGGAGGAAAAAGAGCTAGATGTAGCCCTGGTGGAAGATTTGGTGCGCCTGACCGATGAATATTCGCATTACCGGATGGTGCATGAAGATCCGCAAAAAACGGCAAAATTCCTGGCAGAAATCTATTTTGAAAAACATTATAACGCGCGCGCCGCTTTAATTCGGGCTGTGCTGGGCGGAAAGCTGGCAGAGGCGCGGCAAATTACCACCAAAGTCGCCGGTTTGTCTCCGCAGTTGATCGATGAGATTGAGAACCTCAAAGCACAGTCAAAGGCGGAGCAGAAAGAAGTGCGTCAATTGGGAGGACTGCATGTCGTCGGTTCAGAACGACATGAATCTCGGCGCATCGATAATCAGCTTCGCGGCCGCGCCGCCCGCCAGGGGGATCCGGGGTCTTCCCGCTTTTTCCTGTCCCTGGAAGATGATTTAATGCTGCGATTTGGTGGGGAACGCTTAAAATCCTGGATGAATCGCGGCGTGATGTCAAATATCCCCGAAGATATGCCGCTTGAATTTGGCGTACTCGACCGGATTATCGAAGGCGCCCAAGAGCGCATTGAGGGCTACAACTTTGATATGCGTAAAAACGTGGTCGAATATGACGATGTCATGAGCCGCCAGCGGCAGGCCATTTACGGCGAGCGCCGCGCCATTTTAATGGGTGAATCGGTGGATCTGGACCAGAAGGTAGAAGATGCCTTTGCCGGTGAGATTGCCGAACTCGTCAAAAATTACGTGGATAATTACATTCCTTTTGTGCGCGGCGAGCTGGAACGAGCTATCGGCGATTTCAGCACGGATGCCACGGATACGATCAATATCAATGGCGTCGTGGCGCGGGTGCGTGGTTTGCTGCCAGGCGTGGTCGAAGTGGATCGGGGCGAATTGGCGGAGTTGTCAACCGGGAAGCTGTTGGACCGCTTGATGGACCTGGCCTATGACAATGAAGAAGCGGGTTATAACTTGCAGCAGCTGCTGCAGGCGATGGGGCGTTTTTTGCCGCTGCTGGCTTCGCCGCCCAATTTAGGCGCTTTGGCGACACGCCGTTCCGGTCAACTACAAGCCCGCGAAACGATGAAGCGAAATTATTTAGAGCATGTGGAAATGTTCTATTTTGATTTTTTGGCAGAGCAGATTGCACCGGCTGACCGGGATCGTATTTGGACGCAGGCGGCTGACAAGATGGAAAAGGCTTTTGCTGCCTTTAGCGTGGATGGTTTGGCGGTAAAGAATGCCGCCACGCGCCAACTGCGGTTTAAGGTGGGGGTGGATTCGGCCGTTCGAGATTTGCTGCTGCAGAGTCTTTCTTCGATGGATTCGTCTCAACTGGTTGACGCGCTGACCGGCTATGTGAATAAGGTGCAGGGGAAATGGCGCGAGAAAATTGGCGATGAAGAGTATCAAAATTTCCAGCGTTTTCTCTTGTTGGAATCTATCGACCACGAATGGCGTGATTATTTGACGGCGATGGATGATTTGCGTCGTGAGATTGGCCTGGAAGCGGTGGGCCAAAGAGACCCGAAGGTGCAGTATAAGCTGCGTTCGGCTGAGATGTTTATGGATATGCGTCACAATATTGAGCAAAATATTGTGGCGCGTTTTTTCCATCAGATTGCCAGCCATCAGGCTTACATAGAAAAGCAGCAGCAAGAGAAGGTGATACGCACCAATGCGCAAGAAGCGGGATTTCAGGTCGTGCAGCGCAAAGGCGGCAAGGGCACGGAATTACGCCGTGACGCACCGAAGGTTGGACGAAATGACCTCTGTCCTTGCGGCAGTGGCAAGAAGTTCAAGCATTGTCATGGGCGTAAGTCATAGGTGAGATGTTAACAGGTTTGAAGTGTTTTTACTCCAGGGGGTTTTGTTGACTTTTAACGACTCTTTCACTAGCATACATTGACGAATGGGGTAAAACATGTTTTGATGAGAGATGATTGGCAAAGGATAATGAGGGCAATATCAGGGTTTTATTGTGGTAGAAATTGTGGGTTATAGGCGTAAAGAGATTGTAAGTAATGCCACTTGTTCGTACCAGTTTTGATGCGATGCAGTTGTTACAGGAGAGGGTCGTCGCTGCCAATTCTTTGGAATTGGTGCAGGAGGCGACTTTTGCTTATCTGGCTGAACAAATGGATTTAACGGACGCGGCTGTGGTGGAAACGGCCGTTTCCCCTCTCCCCGCTTCTTCTACCCACCTGGCGCTCGAAATTCCCGGCGCCGGTTACTGCCTGGTGCTGACAAAACCAGAAGACTTCTCTGAAACAGAACGCATCCTGGCCGAATTTGCCGCCGTCACCATCAGCAGGGCGCCTTATTTTACGCGGCCCGGCAGGCAGCGTTTTCTCGAAACCGTCTACGCCGTGGTCGAAATCATCCGCACGGTCGATGCCCCGGAGAAACTCTTTGAGGCAGTTCTGAAGCGAGTGGTCCATGAGCTTTCCGCCACTTTAAGTTTCATCGCCCTCTACTCGCCCGATACTCTGCAAGTTTCTTTCCCCTATGTGCTTCACTTTGACAAACCTGTCCTCATAGACCCCATTTCCAGCACGAATGAAAAAAGCCTGGTTGGCTGGGTCATCGCCAACGGGCTGCCTTATGTCACCGGCGATTGGGTGCATGATGACAAGCCGGTGGCGGGTCTGTTGGGTCGATACGAGCAGGCTGCCATCATCTGTGTCCCAATCCAGTTGGGCGATGAAGTGCTGGGCGTGCTGTCCGTGCAGAGTGAGCAGCCTCATGCTTTTTCAGACGACGATTTTAACATCGTAACGGCCGTTGCCGCCCACCTCGCCACTGCCCTCGATCACATCAGAAAAGTCGTTCAGGCGCGCAAACTCGTCGACAAAAGTACCCGAGATTATCAAACGGCCGTTGCCCTGCGTCAGGCCATCTCCATCATCAGCAGCACCATCGAGAAAAAGGCCATCGTCAACCATTTCCTGTTAGCCCTGGATGGCGTCCTCACCTACGATACCGCCTTTATTTTCATACGCGAACGCGGCAACAAACTCCGGTTAGCCGCCAGTCGAGATGCTTTTAACCGGACCCTGGATCAATCTCCTGACCAGCTCGAAAACATCTGGAAAGACAACCCTTTGCTCAACAGAATCCGCGAGAGCAAAGATTCCAAACTCATCCCAGACACCCGTAATGATCCGTCCTGGCCTTCCCATCCTGGCAGTGAAAAAACACGAAGCTGGCTGGGCACGCCGCTCGTCTCCGGCGGTGAGGTAACAGGCGTTCTCGTCATCCAAAGCTATCAACCACACACATTCAGCAAACAACAGCAGTGGCTGGCAGCCACCCTGGCCGCCCACACCGCCGTTGCCCTGCAAAATGCTGCCCTCTACGATAAAACCCAGCAGCAGTTGAACGAACTCAGCACCCTGTATCAAGCCAGCGCCACCATGACAGCCAATTTAGACCAGGACTTCGTCCTGCAAACCGTCGTAGTAGAAATGGTGCGCGCCTTGCAAGTGGATAGCTGCACCATCTTCGTTTGGGATGCCGGGCGGCAGCACCTCATACCCGCCGCCCACAGCAATCTGGCCCAGTCTATGGCCCAACTCTGGGGCAAAAATCAGGAGCCGGTCGCAGAAACCATTGGGCTGAGCCGGGTAAAAGACCTGGAAAGCAATCACATTATTCAACACGTCTTTAAGACTAAAGAGATATTCAGCCTGCGTTACGATAATGCCCATACGCCAGAGCGCCTGAATTTGCTCAAAGAGGCCGGGCTAAAAGCCGCACTTCTGGCGCCGCTTGTACGCCGGGACGACGTTCTGGGTTTGCTGGCGCTGGGGCAAGTGTCCGAGCCACGTTCCTTCCCGGACAATGAACGCCGTCTGGCCCAAAACCTGGCAGGGCAGGCGGCCGTCGCCATCGAACATGCCCATTTATACTTTCAATCACAGCGCCGCGTGGAAGAACTGGCTACCTTCCACAACATCGTGCTACAGTTGAACACCCCCCTCAAATTGAGTACTGTACTCGACGCCATTACCGAATCGGCGCTCAAACTGGTCGACGCCAGCAACCTGCACATTTATTTGTATGACCAGCGCACCGGCAAATTTTCATCAGGCTCCGCCTTATGGCGTGATGGCCGCCGTACCCCGGCTGTCAGCAAAGTGCGTGACAATGGCATGACTGCCACTGTCGTGCAGCGCGGCGAACCCTTAATCATTAACGATGCCCACAACCATCCCCTCTTTCAAACCGAAGAGACCAAACGTTGGGGCATTTACGCCATCGCCGGCTTTCCGCTGAAGCGAGGGGATGAAGTGATTGGGGCCTTTACCATCACCTACCTGCATCCGCACACTTTCACCGAGGATGAAATATTACTGCTCAACCTGTTAGCGGATCAGGCGTCTGTCGCCGTGCGCAATGCCGCCCTCTTCGCCGAGTCACAGCGCCGCTTACGAGACATGTCGGCTCTGGTAGACATGGCGCAGCGCGTCACTGGCAAACTCAAGATCAAAGATGTGCTGCAAACCACCGTACAAATTCTGCGCGGTCTGCTAAACGCCCGCGCCAGCACCATCACCATGCTTTCCGAAGACCGTTCGGAATTGATGGTAGCGGCGGCTGTGGGCGTAAACCCGGAGTACACCGAGGCTCGCATGAAATTGGAAGAAAGTATTTCCGGTGAAGTGGTGCGCACCGGCGATCTGGTTTATATTCGTGACACGTATTCCGAACCCAACTTCCTCTTTTTTAGCGAGATCGTCCACAGTCTGCTGGTGGTACCCTTAATTGTACGCGGCGAAACCATTGGCACACTCACCATCGACAGTGATCAGCCCCATGCCTTTAGCGATTTAGACATTCAACTGATGATGATTGCAGCCGCTCAGGTGAGCATCGCTATTTCTAACGCCGGTTTGTTTGAAGAGGTGGAATCGCGGGCGGCGGAGCTGGCGGTGGCCTATGAGGAACTCAAAGAGAGCGACCGGCTGAAAGATGAACTGGTGCAAAATGTGTCCCATGAGCTGCGCACACCGCTGACGTTTGTTAAAGGATATGTGGATTTACTCATGGATGGGGAAATGGGACTGGTGGCCTCTGAACAGCACGAGGCTTTGCAAATTGTGGCGGCCAAGACAGATGAAATTACGCGGCTGATTGATGACATCATTACCTTACAGCGCATCGATGAAGGTAATTTGCAGATTGAACTTGTTTCCATGGCTGATTTGATTCACAATTCTGTGCAAAATCACCGCATGGTGGCCGAAAAGAAGGGCTTAACGGTGGCTGCGCAGTTGGCTGGCGCCGCCGGTATTGTGGCGATGGACAAAGGACGCATGAATCAGGTGCTGGATAACTTGATGGCGAACGCCATGAAGTTTAGTCCGAATGGGGGGACCATCATGGTGCGCATGGTGGACGGAGAGCATGAAGTCCAGGTGATGGTTTCTGATGAAGGCGTAGGCATGCCGAGGGAAAAACAGTCGAGAATATTTGATCGGTTTTATCAAATTGATGGCTCATCACGCCGGCGTTTTGGGGGAACTGGTATTGGTCTGGCGATTGTTAAGCGGATTATTGATGCTCATCATGGCAAGATTTGGGTGGAAAGTGAACTGAATGAAGGCAGTACATTCTATTTCACACTACCCAAAACCGACTGATTCGCAAAAGCCTTTTGAGTAGGCTGTGGGAAAAGCAGCCGCGACATCCCTGTCGCACTTGCATGAGCGTGGTAAGGATACCGCGGTTACGAAATGGGGTTCTTCGACAGCTTTTAGCTTTTAAATCTGTAACTATACAGCCAGACGAGGGCTGAGCCTGTCGAAGCCCGGTTTCGCCTTCGACAAGCTCAGGCTACACCTGTATAGTCACTTAAATCTTATGTCGGTAAATGGACGCTCCGCACTCAAATTTGAACAACTTCAGGCGATGCCGAAAATCGATCTACACCGGCATTTAGAGGGTTCTTTGCGCCTGGAGACTTTGTTGGAAATTGCCCACCATTATGGCCTGGATTTACCGGCGGACAGCCTGGAATCGCTGCGGCCGTTGGTGCAAATTACAAACGATCCCCCTGACCATGAAGTGTTTTTGAGTAAGTTTGGCGTACTGCGTTTGTTTTATCGCAGTCCTGAGGCGATTGCACGTCTGGCGTATGAGGCGGTAGCGGACGCGGCGGCGGACAATATCCATTACCTGGAATTACGATTTAGTCCGCAGGCGTTGGCCCGGGTGCGCGGGTTTGATTTGGGGGAGGTGACAGATTGGGTGATAACGGCCGTTTCCCAGGCCAGCGCCGATCACAACATTAAAGTCGGCTTGATCGTCACCCTGGTGCGCCATGAACCTCTGGCTCAGGCCAGGCGGGTAGCCGAAGTGGCGTTTGACCGCGCCGGCAAAGGGGTGATAGGTCTCGATCTTGCCGGGGATGAGGTTAAATTTCCACCAGCCCCGTTTACGCCCATCTTCAAAGAAGCCAAAGAAGTGGGGTTGGGGGTGACGATTCATGCGGGAGAGTGGGCCAGCGCAGAAGGCGTACGCCAGGCGATTGAGGAGTTGTATGCAGACCGCGTGGGGCATGGCGTACGCGCCATCGAAAATTCAGGCGTCTTGCGCCTCATTCAAGAACGGGGAACTGCGTTGGAAGTCTGCCTGACCAGCAATTTACAAACCGGCGTCGTCCACAGCCTTAATCATCATCCCTTAAGCGACATGATGAACCTGAATTTGCTGGCTACCTTGAACACGGATGATCCCGGCGTGAGCAACCTGACGTTGACCGATGAGTATCAGGTCGCGGTAGAAGCGTTAAACTTTGGATACGCTCAACTGCGGCAGCTTGTTTTGAATGCGGCGGCGACATCCTTTTTGCCGGAGCCGGAACGAACGGCTTTATGGGCGCATTTTTCCGCCCTTATGCCGCCGACTGAACCACCTATTTCGTCTGGTTCCATTCCTTTACCGCGTCCTTGATGAGGGTCTGGACTGCGACATCCTCAATATCTGCCGGTTTTTCATACCGTTTGCCATCCACCACAATTTGCAAACCGCCTGCCGGGTTTTGTTCCAACTGGATGCGCCGTTGGGCCATAGCCGGATCGGCGGCGATGTGTTTTTGCAAAATGGCGTCAATTTGTTCAGCAATGGTCAAGGGCCTGTTAGGGAGGGGAACCGGTTTCACTTCTCCGCTTTCCGTTATTTCGATGATGGGGTCGGCGCTGCCGGAGCGCCCTTTTTTAACCGGTTGGCTTTTTTCCACGGCAAGCTGCCGTTCCAAACTGTTTAAGAAGGCTTCTTGCTGCTGTTTCACTTCCAGGGGAACGGCCGTTTCCAGTTCTTCAACTGCGGCGGTTTTGGGCGGCGTCAACTGCGGCGCAAAACCAGCTTCTTCCAGAACGCCATAGCCGCCGGCGAAGGCCACCAGTTCACCGACGCCCGCCAGCAGCCGCTGGCGCAGTTTGACATCGGCCACGTCGTTGATGCTTTCGTAGCGCGTTTCATTGACATCGACGGTCAGTTTGCCCAAGGGGGGCATGCGCAAAATACGCATAATTTCGATTTCGTTACGCATGATTCGTTCTCCTGTATGAAAAGCTAGTCTCCGTAACCCGAAGCCCGTATGCCGTTATCCGACGGATTTTCCAGAGGTGGAGCCTTCGGATTACGGCACACGGATTACCGAATACGGGTACTAGAGTATTGAGCTAGAGCGAGAGTCTGGATTTTACGCTTCCTCTCGCTCTCGTTTTCTTTACGTTCACTTTTGGCACTGGGGGCAAAAGTGAGTGCTGCGGCTGTTCATGACAATGCGTTGAATGGGCGTCTGGCACTGGTAACAGGCCATGCCCGTGCGCCTGAACACGGCGACTGCATTTTGCATATCGCCGCGGGAGCCGTCTGGTTTGGTGTAAAGGTCGATGCTGGCGCCTTCGCGTTCTATGCCCATTGTAAGCACTTTTTGGATGGCTGCATAGAGCGCCGCAATCTCATTTTCGGTCAGGGAATCGGCGCGGCGGCGGGGGTGAATGCCGGCGTAAAACAGCGCTTCGTCGGCGTAGATATTGCCTACCCCGGCGATGAAGTTTTGATCCAGCAGCAGCGGTTTCATGGCCCGGGAACGGCCGTTTAGCCTTGCGCGCAGGACATCGGGTGAAAAAGAGTCAGCCAATGGTTCCGGTCCCAACCCGCCCAGCACCTTTTCCGCATCCGCCGTCAGGTAAACCCGCCCAAACTTGCGCATGTCGCGGAAACGCAGTTCACGGCCGTTATCCAGCGTAAAAACGGTATGCACATGAGGATGACGGGGCGTGTCCGCCGCCGCCACCGCCAGATGCCCCGACATCTTCAAGTGGATGATCAGGGTATCGCCGCCGCTCAGGCGGAAGACCAGATATTTGGCCCGGCGGTCAATAGCTTCAATCCGCTGCCCGCCAAGCTGCCAGTTGAGCGCCTCCAGGTCATGGGTGACTAACAGGCGCGGCCAATCATTGGTAACGGCCGTTATCGTCCGCCCGATCAAAGGACCGCGCAAAGCGCGTACCGTCGTTTCTACTTCCGGTAATTCAGGCATGGGTTAAACCTGTAGAGGTGATGGGGTGTGGAGGTGTGGAGGTGAGGGGGTGATGGCACCTTGCCACTTTGCCACTTTGCCACTCCGCCACTCTGCCCCTCTTATCCCAAAACCACAAACTTCCCACTGTCATAAAACAATTCACCATCCACCCAGATTTGACCGCCGTTGTGCATGTCGCAGATCATATCCCAATGCACCGATGACTTGTTTTGGCTGCCGGTTTCCGGATAGCCGCTGCCCACAGCTGTATGAATGGTGCCGCCAATCTTCTCGTCGTAAAGAATCGATTTGGTGAAGCGGTCGATGCCGGTATTGGTGCCAATGGCAAACTCGCCCAAATAGCGGGCGCCGGGATCCGTATCCAGCATAGAGATCAAAAACGCCTCGTTTTTCTGGGCGCTGGCTCCTACCACCTTGCCCTCCTCAAAGCGCAGTTCAATGCCTTCCACTTCACGGCCGTTATAAATCGCCGGATAGGTATACCGCACCCAACCATTGACCGAATTTTCCACCGGCCCGGTAAAAATCTCCCCATCCGGCATATTGGCCTGGCCATCGGCATTGATAAACACCCGGTCCGCAATCGACAGGCGCAGGTCCACATGCGGACCTTTCACCACGACATCTCGTTTACCCTTCAACCAATCCACCAATTTTTGCTGCGTTTGACTCACAGCCTGCCAGATAGCCACCGGGTCGTCGTCCTGGTTTACCCGGCAGGCGGCAAAGACAAAATCCTCAAATTCCGACAACGACATGTCCGCTTCCTGGGCATGGGCGTTGGTCGGATACAGGGTGGTCGTCCAGCGTAATTGGCCTGCCGCGCTGCGGTCCATAAAAATCTGCATCAGTTCCGCGCCCGCGATCTGGGTCAACTGCTGCCGTTGGGGATCAACGCCGCTGAGGGTGCGCGTATTGGCGCTGCCGCCGATGCCAATCATGCAGTCATAGGTTTCCAGCGCCAGTTTGACCGGCGCCGCAATGTGTTTTAACTGCTCATCATTCCCTTCTTTGAGCATGATTTCATTAAATTCCGGTTCCTGCCACAAGACCAGGGGATGGCCGCCAGCTCGGATCACCGCCCGCATGGTTTCCGTGACCAGGGGCAGGCAGGCCGTATTGCCGCGTACAATCACCTTATCGCCCGGTTTGACGGCGACGCTGTAATGCACCAATAAATCTGCCAATTTTTTAACGCGGGGATCAACCATATCAGCTCCTTTTTCAGTGGGTCATGTCTTGGATAACCGTCCAGGCGTTTGGTGGGTAACGGCCGTTACCCGGTTAAAACGGTCTCTCTGGTTATGCCCGTTCTTGAAAATTTCGTAGTGCCAGATGTGCGATTATACCCTGATTTCGCTTGATCATTACAGTTTAGTGGATTAGTATAAGCATATGTATCCTGAGGATCGCGTTTTGGTAGCATATGTGCCGTCGCCGGCCGATTTTGCCCTCATTCAAGAGCAGGGTTGGTACCGGATTCCGTATCGCCATGCGCCAAAAGGGCTGTATGCGGAGTGGATTGCCTTTTATTTTGGCGCGGCTTTTGGCCCGCGCAAATGGGCCATCCATGCCTATGCGCCCCGCCTGGGGCACGAACTGGCGCAGCGCCGTGATTTACTGCCCCACCAACCAGATCACCCCCGCGCCCAAGAATGGTATTACTGCGTGCAGCTAGGGCCGGTGCAATACCGGCCGCGCCCCATCGTCAGCCTTCACTGGCGGCGGATCGCTTTCCTCCACACCACCTGGGATCGCTTTGCCGACGCTTGGGAAATGAACGATCTGTTCCTGGAAGGCGAGACCTACGTAGACAGGGCGTTTTCGGTGCTCAAAGACGGCCGTTATCCCAACCCGTCCCACTATGCAACCTCAAACAACAAATACCTCAAGGACATGGGCGCTGGTTATGTCGCTGCAAACCCTGGTTGCTGAAATCGACCAGACCTTGCCAGAAATGGAACCTCTGCCGGACAGCGGCAGTTTGTTGATGATGGTTGGCCTGCCCGGCACCGGCAAATCTTCCGTCGTCAATGCCTTGCAGCCGCTGCTGCCCAGCGTGGTGATAAGCACCGACAAAGCCAGAGCCATCATTCGCCAGTCACCCAATTACACTGCCTCCGAAATGAGCCTGATCTACGACGTGTGTTACGGCCTCATTGAGCGCCGGCTGCGGCGGCGGCAGCGCGTGATTTTTGATGGCTCCAACTTACTGGCTGCCCGCCGGGAGCATTTGCAGCAGGTGGCGCGGCGCTGTGGCGCGCCCCTGGCCATCTGTTACGTGCAAGCGTCTCAGGAAGTGATTGGGCAGCGCCTGCGCGCCCGCGGGCTGCGCGGACACAACGTGATGGACAAGTCGGATGCGGATTGGGCGGTCTATAAGTGGATGGTGGAAGCGCAAGAACCCCTGGCGGAAGAACATTTAATTGTCGATACCACCCACGAGCCGCCCGAATTACTGGCCCAGAAATTATGTGATTATTGGTTGAAGGTGGATGCGAATGCGGCGAGCGATCCTGATCTACAATCCCCTCGCTGGGCCAGCCAACTTGGCCGGTTCTATGAATCTGGTCGCTGATTTTTGGCAGGCGCAGGGCTGGGATATTGTCATAAAACCCACGGAAGCAGCCGGCCACGCCACTGCTTTGGCGCGGGCGGCGGCGGCGGCTGAAATCGACATGGTGCTGGCGGCAGGCGGGGATGGCACGTTAGGCGAAGTGACCAATGGTCTGGCCCACTCCCCGACCATCATGGCGCCGCTGCCGGCGGGCACGGCCAATTCCTTTGCCAAGGAACTGCTGATGCCGCGCCCCGGCGTGTTTAACCGCCAGGGGCTGTTGGACGCGGTGGACGCCCTGGCCGCCGGCCGGGTACAGGCCATGGATTTGGGGTATACGCCAGGGGTGAAGGGAAACGGCCGTTACTGGCTCTTGTGGGCCGGTGTGGGCGCCGACGGCTACCTGGTCGATCAGGTGGAACCCCGCCCCAAATGGTCCAAACGCCTCGGTACCGTCGGTTACATGCTGCAAGGTCTCTTTATTTTGCCCACTATCCCTTCGTTTCAAGCCACTGTCACCGTGGACGACCAGGAATACACGGGCGAATACCTCTTGATTTTGTGCAGCAACGCCCGCCGCTACGTGGGCGGCATGGTGGAACTGAGCGCCGAAGCGCGATTGGATGATGGTCTCATCGAAGTATGGCTGCTGCCGGCCGGCAGCACGGCGCGGCTGGCGCAGTACGCCGTTCAGGCTAAATCAGGCCGTCTGAAGGCCAACGCCGATGTCACCAAAGTGACCGGCTCCCAGGTGACGATTCGCACCATGCCCCACATGCCCTGCCAGACCGACGGCGACAAATCAGGCGACACCCCTCTTCACATTCAAGTCAGGCCGCGCGCCCTGAACCTGCTCGTCCCCAGCACCGCCCCCGCCGACCTGTTCAGCCTGCCTGGTGTCCCGCTCGCGGAATGGAAATACGGGGTCGTAATGCGTGAGGCGTGACCCGTATTCGGTAATCCGTGTGCCGTAATCCGCAGGCTCAACCTCTGGAAAATCTGTCCGATAACGGCCTACGGACTTCGGGTTACGGATACTAGTCTCCGGCCCCCAATCCCCTCAAAAACTCCCTTACCGCCTCTGCCGTTTCCCCCGGTTTTTCCACCATCATCATGTGCCCGGCGTTTTCGAGCAGCACGAACTGGGCCTGGGGCAAATTGCCTGCCAGGAAACGGCCGAATTTGGGCGGCGTGAGTTGGTCCTCAGCGGCGGCAATGACCAGGGTTGGCGCGTTGATTTCTGCCAACTGCGCGCGCACGTCGAATTGATCGCAGGCCAGGAAATCACGCTGGAGGACGCCGGGTTCTGTTTCCCGCAGCTGCTCAAAGCCGCGAACCGCCATCTCCGGCGGGACGGCGGCGCTCCAGGAAAACTGGTTGATGGCGGTGATGGCCTGCTCAAAATTGGGCAGAATCTGGTCCAGGATGGCCGGGGAAACGCGCAGTCTGGCCCCCGTACCGATGAGAACCTGTCCCGCGATCTCGGGTAACTGGCGCAGGGCGATGGTTTGGGCAATGGCTCCGCCCATCGAGTGCCCGATAAGCACCACCTTGTCCAGCGCCAGCGTTTTGATGAACTGGACGACGCTGTCGGCGTACTCTCTTACTTGCGCATAGCCATTACCAGCAGAACGGCCGTGCCCCGGCAAATCCAGGGCGTAGACGTTGGCTCCCGGCAGCCGCCGCAGCGCCGCCGGCCAGACGAGATGAGTGCCGCCCGCCCCATGAATGAGGATGACGTGATAAGCGGCCTGGACATTTTTGTGATGGGCGTAAAAAAACGCTTGTTGATTAAGGGTGATTGTGGGCATGAGAATAGTGTACCGTAGATTAAGGGCATTTGTTACAATCCGTTGCAGAACGGTTAATTGTTGAATGGTTGAATTGTTGAATGGTTAATGAGGGGTGCAATGATTTACGATCTGGTAATTAAAAATGGCGCGGTGGTAACGGCCGTTTCCACCACCCAGGCAGACATCGGCATCAATGGCGAGAAAATCGCTGCTATCGGTCCCCATCTGAACGGGACACGGGAGATCGACGCCGCGGGCAAGCTGGTGACACCGGGGGCGGTGGACGTACACGTCCATCTGGAAATGCCCATTGGTGATTTCACCTCCACCGACGATTTCTACACCGGTACCCGCGCCGCGGCCTGCGGCGGCACGACCACCCTTATCGACTTCATCGAGACCGCGCCGGACGAGACCATGCTGGCGGCCCTGGCAGCCCGACGCGCCAAGGCCGACCCCAAAGTGCTCATCGACTACGGCCTGCACATGACCATCGGTCCGGCGGACATCGCCAAACTGGACCAGATTCCGGCGGTGTATGCCGCTGGCTGCGCCAGTTTTAAGCTCTACATGGCCTATGGCCTGCGCCTGCATGACGGCGAACTGCTGCAAGCGTTAACGGCCGTGCGCAGCGTCGGTGGGATGCCGGTCGTCCATGCCGAAAATTGGGACGTGATTACCACCCTCATCGCCCAAAATCTGGCGGCGGGCAAGGGGGAACCCCACTGGCATCCGCGCAGCCGTCCGGCGCTGCTGGAAGGGGAAGCGGCGGGGCGCGTCATTGACATTGCTGACTTTGTGGGCACGCGGCTCTACATTTTCCACGTTTCCTGCGGGGAAACGGTGGCCCAAATCGCCGCGGCGCGGCAGCGCGGCCTGCCCATTTACGGCGAAACCTGTCCCCAATATTTGCTGCTCGATTGGGAATTGTACGACCGGCCCGGCGTGGCGGGGGCGCTGCCTGTCTGTTCGCCGCCGATTCGGGAGCAGGCGCAGCAGGCGCATTTATGGCGGGCGCTGGCGCAGGGGCATTTGCAGGTCGTTTCCACGGACCACTGCCCCTTTACGGCGGCGGAAAAAGAAAGCCGTCTGGGCAGTTATAACCAGATTCCTGGCGGTGTGCCCTCCATCGAAATTCGTTTTCCAGCCGTCTACCACCAGGGGGTAGGGACGGGCAGATTGACGCTGAATCAGTGGGTGGCGGCCTGCTGCACAACGCCGGCCCGCTTGTTTGGCCTGCCAAACAAGGGCGACATTGCCGTGGGTTATGATGCGGATGTGGTGATTTTTGATCCGGAACGGCCGTTTACCATCTCCCCATCCTCCTTGCATGAAGCGGCCGGTTGGACGCTCTACGACGGCATGACTTTCACGGGCTGGCCGCAAACCACCCTCAGCCGCGGCGAAATCATCGTCCACGACGGCGAACTGCTGGCCCAACCCGGCCGCGGCCGCTTCGTCAAACGAACATTTTAAAAATCTCAGTCAACCGCGGAGGCCGCGGAGGAGCGGAGATAAAAGGGTTTTCTCTGCTCCTCCGCGCTCTCCGCGGCTAAAAAAAGGAAAATCCATGACCCTCAACATGGCAGGCTTCAAGATCGGTCATGCCACCGATGCCGAAAACCACACCGGCTGCACCGTGATTTTGTGTCCGGAGCATACCACCGGCTCCGTTGACGTGCGTGGTCCCGCGCCGGGCAGCCGGGAAGCGGCGTTGCTGGCGGCCGACAAACCCAATCATTTTGTCAACGCGGTGCTGCTTACCGGCGGCAGCGCCTTTGGTCTGGCCGCGGCGGATGGCGTGATGCGTTATCTCAAAGAGCGCGGCATCGGTCATCCGACCCCCATCATGCCGATACCGATTGTGCCCACGGCCGTTGTCTTTGATCTCGGTTTCAGCATGGGGCGGCGGCTGCCGGACGCCGACATGGGCTACGAAGCCTGTCAAAATGCCACCGATCAGGCCATCCCTCAAGGCAGCGTGGGCGCGGGAGCCGGCGTGACGGTGGGCAAATGGGCCGGTTTCCAGCACATGATGAAAGGCGGCTTTGGCCTGGCAGGCGTGGTATGGGGCGATCTGGTGGTTAACGCCATGGCCGTCACCAATCCGGTAGGCGACGTGGTGGCGGCCGACGGTTCCGTGTTGGCCGGGGCGCGTAAGGAACATGGCGGCTGGCTGGCGGCAGACCATCCCCTGCGCTTCATTTCGCTGGAACGGATGCCGCTGACCGGCGCGAACACGACGCTGGTGGTGGTATGGACCAACGCCAGCCTGGACCGGCCACAGGTCAACCGCCTGGCGCAGCGCGCCCATGACGGCATGGCAATGGCAGTGCGCCCCATCCACACCTCGCATGACGGCGACACGGCGTTTGCCCTGGCCTCCGGCATGGTGGACGCGCCGTTTGACCTGGTGGCGAACGCGGCGGCGGAGATGACGGCGCAGGCAATACGGGAAAGCGTGTTAGAGGCAAAAGGCAAAAGGATGAAGGATGAAAGATGAAGGCGAAGAGACGCGCCCTGAGCTTGTCGAAGGGCAGAAAGTTGAAGAGACGCGCCCTGAGCCTGTCGAAGGGCAGAAAGTCGAAGAGACGCGCCCTGAGCTTGTCGAAGGGCAGGCAGTCGAAGGGATGTGCCCTGAGCCTGTCGAAGGGATGATAGACGAGACAACGGATCACGAATCACGCCTCACGTCTCACGCTTCACCCTTTGAGACGCAGTTTGTGGAGGCGCTGGATATACACACGGCCTATATCACGGCGGGCGAGCCGGTGGGACGGCCGGTGGTGCTGCTGCATGGCATGTCGGCGTCGGCGGATACATACCGGGAGACGCTGGCGGCGCTGGCGGCGGACCGCTGGCTGATTGCGCCGGACATCCCCGGTTTCGGCCAGAGCGAGATGACGCAGCCCTATACGATGGTTCATCTGGTGGAATGGCTGGCGGCGTTCCGGGAGGCGCTGGATTTGCCGCCTATGGATCTGGTGGGGCATTCGTTTGGCGGGGCGCTGGCGGCCAGTTTTGCCCTGTCCTATCCGGAGGACGTGGCCCATCTGGCGCTGGCGGCCCCGGCTTTGTTGGTGGGGCTGAATTACCCCGATTACCTCAAGAAGATGAGTTTGTGGCTGCGGCTGCCGGAAGCGGGAACGGCCGTTTCCCAATCCAACCGCATGGTGCAGCAGGCGGTACGCAGTTCTTCCTTTGCGCCCAATAAAATTGGTGACGAGATTTGGGAGCGTCGGGTGCAAGAATATAATCTGGCCCGCGCCACCGCCGACGTGCTCAAACTGCTGGCCTTCTACGACGTGCGCGCCGAACTGCTGCGCCTCACGCTGCCTGTTTGCGCCATCTGGGGCGAAAACGATCCAGTCGTGCTGCCCGGCGACGCCGATAAACTGCGCGAACTCATCCCCAACTTCACCGCCCACCTCCTGCCGGAATGCGGCCACATTGTCATGTTGGAAAAGTTGGACGAGTTTGTGGAGATTTTGAAGGAATTTTGGGGAGATAAAGATTAAAGATTGGAGATTGGGGTTTATGTGCCCAAAATCTCACGCCTTTTAACCTAACATCACGCCCCCATCTTTAATCTTTAGTAACCATATACGTAGGTTCCCTTCGACAGGCTCAGGGAACCTACGTATATGGTTACTAAAGATTAAAGATGGGGGCGTGATGTTAGGTTAAAAGGGGTG
>JAWOGU010000561.1:0-3797 GCA_046496595.1 Chloroflexota bacterium | reverse complement strand
CTCAAACCACACCCATGAATCACGGGACAAATGCCCCTGCACTCGAATTTGACAGCGTAACATGGACGGCGTCCTCCAGTTTTCAGTGAACAGTTTTCAGTGAACAGTTTTCAGTGAACAGTGGACAGTGAAAACCTCTTGCAAATAGTATGCCCCGGCAGGGGGTGGATTGTCGTCAACCTGGGGGGTGGAAGGGAGGGATGAAGGATGAAGGATGAAGGATGAGGGATGAAGGATGAGGGATGAATATTGCTGACGGTCTTTAATCTTTAATCTTTGATCAACCCTATTTCCCGCGCTCGCGCCACCGCTTCTTGCCGGTGGCTGACGCCGAGTTTGCTGTAGATGTGGTTGATGTGGGTTTTGACGGTGCTGATCGCCACAAAAAGCTGGTCGGCAATTTCCTGGTTGGTGAAACCGGCGGCGATGAGCCGTAGGACTTCCCGTTCGCGTGAGCTGAGAGGATCGGGGAGGGATGGTTGAAGATTGAAGAACTTGTCCTGAGCTTGTCGAAGGATTGAAGATGGAGAGGGGGAGATTAGGGATTGGAGAACTTGTCCTGAGCTTGTCGAAGGATAGGCGGCGAGGAGACGGGTGATGTAGGTTTGCAGGGCGGCGGATTGGGTGGTTTGCGGCAGGGTTAGCAGGAGTTGGCGGATGGGATCGCCCTTGTCGATGAAGGTGCGCACGTACTGCTGCGGCTCGGCGAGGAGGAGGGCTTGCTGCAAGGCGGCCTGGGCGGCTGTCGCCTGTTGGCTGTGGTAAAGGGCCACGGCCTGCCAGGCAAGGGCGTCGATGACGCTGCCTTGCCGTCCCATTTTTCTGGCATGGGGCAGCACTGCGGCGATGAGGGCCAGGGCTGCCGGGTAATCTTGTTGGGCCACCGCCAGCCGCACCAGCGTCAGGCGGCCGATTTCCCACATGTGGTAGGAGGTGTTCTCCAACGTATCGGCTTGCAACTGACGCGCTTCCAGCCAGCGAACGGCCGTTTCCACCCTCCCCTGCTCTAACTCCAGCCGCGCCCGGAACACGCCTACCATGTAATCGTCAATTTCGGAAACGTCAAAGCGGGCGGCAATCTCCGCCGCTTTGTCCAGGGCAGCCACCGCGCCCGCCGTATCCCCCTGCGCCTGTTTGATGCGCGCCGCCCAGATGTAGCCATCCAGGCCGCCGATTTCACCCCAGCGTCGGCTCAGCGCCAGCCCTTCCGCCGACAGCGCCGCCGCCGTTTCCAGGTCATTCCATTCCCGGTAGAGTTCGCCCAAGCCCATCTTGGCGATGCCCATGATGGGCAAGGGCCGCCCCTGCCCATCCACCGCCAGGTCAATTGCCTGCCGGTAATAGGCGTGCGCGGCCCACAACTGCCCGGCTAATATGGAAAACTCGCCGGCGTGGGCCAGGCAAACCACCTGCGACATGACGTTGCCCGCCGCCGCGCTGACGTCCGCCGCCGCCAGCAAATCCTGGATCACAGAGGCTACCTCGCCATTGAGCGCCCGCGCCAGCGCCATGTTTTGCAGCACCAGGCTGCGCAGGAAGTGGTTTTCCGGGGGCAGCAGGCGCAGCGCCATTTCTGACAAGGCTGCGCTTTCTTGGGCGTCGCCACGAAAGGCGGCGATGAGACCGCGCAGTACGCTCACTTCGGCGGTGGCCGCGCCGCCGCTGTGGTCCAGCGCCTCCTGGAGCTGCGCTTCAATGGTTTTAAAGGAGCGCCCCGCCAGCAGATAAGCGCCCGCCTGGTAGACAAACAATAACGGCCGTTCCCCCATCGTGTCATGCAGCAGCGCCCCAATCCAGTCGAGCAGGGTATCGACCTCGCTGCGCATCAAATACTCTTCCGCCACCTGCAAAATGAGGGCGGCGGCCTGATCATCCCACTCGCCTTGCAAATAATGGTGGATGGCTGAGGGCAAACGGCCGTTTTCCTCATACCATGCCCCCGCCAGCCTGTGCAGCAGCCGCGCCTGCTCTGGCGCGGTCTGGCGCAAACGCTGGCGCAGCAAATCGGCGAACAGGTGGTGATAGCGGTACCACTGCCGCGCCTCATCCAGGGGAATGACGAAGAGGTTGGTGCGGTCGAGGTGTTCGAGGATTGCCTGGCAGTCAGAATCAGAGATTAAAGATTGAAGATTGGCATTCGAGGCTGGCTTTAATCTTTGATCTTTCGACAAGCTCAAGGCAGGTTCTTCCATCATCAACCTTTCACACAAGGGGGCGCACAGCTCATCCAGAACGGCCGTTTGCTGCAAAAAGCGTTGAATCTCCGGCGGCTGGCGCTGCCAGACCTCTTCCATCAGGTAGTCGAGCACGTAGCGGTGGCTGCCGGTAAAGGCTGTCAGGAAGCCGTCTATATCCGACTGGCCTTGCATGGAGAGCGCCGCCATTTGCAAGCCGGTGATCCAGCCTTCGGTGCGCTCTGTGAGGGCGGCTGCGGCCTGCTCGGTGAGCGCCAGACCCATCACGTCGTGCAAAAATTGGGCGGCTTCGGCTTTGGTGAAAGCCAGATCCGCCTGCCGGATTTCCACAAGCTGCCCGCGCCCACGCAGCCGCGCCAGGGGCAGCGGCGGGTCTTCCCGCGTGGTGATGACAAGGTGTAAATTGGGCGGCAGGTGGTCGAGCAGGAAAGCCATGCCGCTGTGGATGGTTTCATCTTGAATCAGGTGGTAGTCGTCTAACACGAGGATGATGGGCTGAGAAACGGCCGTTACCGCGTTCAACAGGTCGGTGAGAAAAACAGTCACAGCGATCCCTGTTTGCCCCTCCAGCAAAGCAGTCACGTCGTCTGGCAGGTCGGGAACGGCCGTTTGTAAAGCCGCCGTCACGTAGCGCAGAAAGCGCACCGGGTCGTTGTCGCTCTCCTCCAAAGAGAGCCAGGCGGCCGTGAAAGGCAGAAGGCAAAAATCAGAAGGCAAAATTTCTGCCTTTTGCCTTTTGCCTTCTGCCTTTTCCTTAAGCCACTCGGCGATCAGGGTGGTTTTGCCGAAACCGGCGGGGGCGGAGATGAGAGCAAACGGCCGTTGGTGAACGCCATCCAGCCGCGCCAGCAGCAGTGGACGCGCTACCAGCGCCTGCCGCAGCGGAGGCACAAACAACTTCGTCTTGAGGATGGGTATCGCCATGCGGAGATTATACCCAGGAAGAGGGGAAGCTGTTAGCTGTTAGCTGTTGGCTGTTAGCTGTTAGCTGTTGGCTGTTGGCTGTTGGCTGTTGGCTGTTAGCTGTTAGCTGTTAGCTGTTGGCTGTTGGCTGTTGGCTTACGGCTTATAGCTTACAGCTTACGGCTTACGGCTTACGGCTTACGGCTTACGGCTCACGGCTTACAGCTTACGGCTTACGGCTGTTAACAGCAAAGCCAGGGCAAAACCGAGCAGGATGAGGCCCGAAAGCACGTTGATGGCCCGGAACAGGGTGTCGTTGAGTTTGCCGCGAACGGCCGTTACCAGCCCGGTCAGGGTCAGCCACCACAAGGCCGAGCCGAGGAAAACGCCTGCCACCAGAGCGGCGCCGGCTCCCGCGCCGCCACTCTGGCTGCCCACCCCAAAACCGGCGAAAACGGCCGTGAAGGAGAGAATGGTGACGGGGTTGGAGAGGGTGAGGAAGAGAGTAGAGAAAAAAGCGTGGCTTAACTGTGAATGGTGAATGGCAGCGACGGCCGGTGGCTCACTGTTCACTGTAAACTGTACACTGTTCACTGATTTGGCGCGCAGGGTTTGCACGCCGAGGTAAAAAAGGAAGAGAGCACCGATGAGGCGCAGCCAGGTTTGCTGCTGCACGAGAAAGTCGGAAACGGCCGTTAA
>JAWOGU010000610.1:0-22698 GCA_046496595.1 Chloroflexota bacterium | reverse complement strand
CGGCATTCAATGGATGGCCTCTGACGAGGGCGTGCTGGCGAACAGCCTGGGCTTCGACGGCTTCTCGCGGGACGCCAATGATTTGGTGCAGGATGCGGCCACGCTCTACCGGCCCTACTACGTGCAGGGCGGCGCGGGCGAACCGGTAGCGATGGTCTTCCGCGATGTGGTAATTTCCGACAAGGTGGGCTTCACCTACTCCGGCCTGCCGGGCGAAGCGGCGGCGCAGGATTTTGTGAACCGCATCCACGCCATTCGCAGCGAACTGCAAGCCAGCGGTGAAGAAGGGCCGTTCCTGGTCTCGGTGATTCTGGATGGGGAGAATGCCTGGGAATATTACGACAACGACGGCAAGGAATTCCTCCACGGCCTTTACCAGCGCCTCAGCGACGATCCCGACATCATCACCGTGACGCCGTCTGAATTCCTGGAAATTGCGCCCGAACAGCCCGCCATTGAAAAGTTGTGGGCCGGTTCCTGGATCAACCACGACTTTGCCACCTGGATTGGCGAAGAGGAAGAAAACCGCGCCTGGGAATATCTGCTGGAAGCGCGGGAACTGCTGCAAAAATACCAGAATGGGGTGCGCACCCCGCCCTCGGCGGAAGCATTGGCCGCCGCCGAAGACTTGATGTATGTGGCGCAAGGCTCGGACTGGTTCTGGTGGTACGGGGCGGACCAGAACTCCGGCAACGATAGCTCTTTCGACCAGCAGTTCCGCAATACGCTCAAAGAGATGTATCTGGCGTTGGGCGAGGAACCGCCCACCCTGCTCGACATTCCGATTATTCCCGAAGCGCCGGCAGTGGCGGCGCGGCCCTCCACTGGCCTGATAACGCCCACCATCGACGGCACAGTCAGTGAAGGCGAATGGGAGGCTGGCGGGCAGTATCTGGCCGAAGGCGGCGTGATGGCTGCTGCAGAGACCATCATCGAAAGCGTGACGTATGGCTTTGACGCTAAAAATCTCTATCTGCTATACGAATTTTCCGGTGATGCTGCCGAAGTTCTGACCAAGGGCGCGGCAGAAACTTACCTCAGCGCACCAGGGGGTGGTGAGTTTTCCAATTTCAGCCGTAATGGCACGCTGCTGGGTTTCCCGGCAAATTATCTGGTAACGGTATCGGCCGACGGCGGCGCGCTTGTGCGGGTGGCGGAGGAGAAGTGGCTGATGGCGGAAACGGCCGTTGAGCCTGCCGAAACGGTTGAGCCTGTCGAAACGGCCGTTCTCACCACCGCCTTCACCAACAACACCCTGGAAATCGCCGTGCCCCTGGCCGACTTGGGCCAACCCGACGTAGGCGACCGTCTTTCCATGCGCTTCATTTACGCCGAAGCCGTCACCACCGATGACAGCGTGGACACCGCCATCGTCCCGGGCAGCGGTCCGGCCGTAATTGCCGTGCCGGATTTGGGCACGACGACCCTGGTGCTGGACATCACCGACCCCAGCGGCGACGATCATGGACCGGGTACGTACACCTATCCCACCAACGGCGTGTTCAGCAGCGGCAACTTCGACATTACGAATTTCCAGGTCGGCTACGACGACAACAATATCGTCTTTAAGTTCACGCTGAATGGCCCGGTGGACAATCCCTGGGGCGGCGGCAACGGCCTTTCGCTGCAAACCTTCGACATTTACGTGGACAAAGACGGCGACGGCGTGGGCGGCAGCGCCTTTTTACCCGGTCGCAATGCTGCATTGGCAGAAGGCGAAGCCTGGGATTACGCCATTCACGTCGAGGGCTGGACGTCTGGCATATACACGCCGGCGGAGCCAACGCCGGAACGCATCGCTGAAGCCAGCGAGTTTTTCGTGGTGGCGGATCCCGGCCAGCAAAAGGTGACGATTCGCGTACCAAAGAGCATTTTGGGCGACGATCCGGAGAACTGGCGCTACGCGGCGGCGGTGCTCAGCCAGGAAGGTTTCCCCAGCGGCGGCGTCTGGCGGGTGCGTGACGTAGCGCCGGCAGCAGAAGAGTGGCGCATCGGCGGCGCGCCGGCCGGCGCGACCAACCACACGCGCATCATGGACCTGGTGTGGGTGGAAGCGGGCCAGCAGGAAGCGTGGCTGGCGGACTTCCCGCCGTCGTCGGCCAACCAGCCGGACCTGACGATTGATGATTTTGCGCGGGTGGAGATGTTCGGCGCAGAGTGATTGTGAGGTAATTTTTGGCGGGGATTAGGAGATTTGGGGATTATTCCCCCAATCCTTTAATCCCCGCTTTTTTGTTTTCCGTTATACTCACGGACATGTCTGAAACGGCCGTTCTCCTCATCTCCATCATCGCGGCAGCCATTCCTGTTCTCTTCTACATCGGTATCGTTTATTGGGTGGACCGGTATGAAAAGGAACCGATCTGGCTGCTGACGGCTACCTTTTTGTGGGGCGCCGTGCCCAGCATCCTCATTGCTTACCTGGTAAATGGGGTGTTGGGGCTGCCGTTTTACCTGCTCACCAGCGCGGCCAACGCCGACCTGCTGGTTGCCGGCCTGATTGCGCCGGTAGTGGAAGAAACAGTCAAAGGCGCGGCGGTGTTGGGCATTTTCCTACTGTGGCGGGACGAAATCGACAGTCTGCTGGACGGCATTATTTATGGCGCGATGGTGGGGCTGGGCTTTGGCCTGGTGGAGAACGTGATCTATTACGTGGGGCAGTATCAACTTGGCGGACTGGAAGCGTGGGGGGCAAACATCTTTTTTCGCGGCTTTGTCTTTGGTCTCAACCATGCCTTGTTCACGAGCATAACCGGGTTGGGCATTGCCGCCGCCCGCCTGACGACCCATTCGCTCACGAAAGTCATCGCGCCGCTTGTGGGCTGGTCAACGGCCGTTTTCCTGCACACCATCCACAACCTCAGCGTCTCCTTTGGCAGCCTGACCTTGATGGTCGGCGTCCTCAGCGACTGGGGCGGCATTTTGCTGCTGCTCGTCATCATCTTGTGGGCGCTGCTACAAGAACGAGACTGGCTGAAACGATACCTGAAAGAAGAAGTGGCGCTGGGCATCCTGACCATGCGCCAGTATGAAATTGCCTGCTCAGGCCGTTTGCGCATCCGGCAGCGTTGGGAAGTGCTGTCCAACGGCGGTTTCACGGCGTATTGGCGCACGTTGCAGCACCATAATCGCCTCAGCGAACTGGCTTACAAAAAACACCATTACATGCTTTTTAAGCACGAAGCAACGCTGCTGAAAGTGGCACTGCTCCGAGAGCAGATACGAAGAGGTGGGAATAATTAATTGGTGAATTGTTGAATTGTTAATGGTTAAGCAGCGACTGCACTTGCTGCCAGTGGGCGCGGTCGTGGCCGACGACGAGGTTAAGCAGTTCGTGCATGGAGGTGGGACCAAAAAAGGAGTGGCTTCCTCGCCGCTGCCACAGCGTTTCATCCAGGCCGGAAAGCAGATCGATAGTTTCCCGGCGGAATTGGTAGAAGGTATTGAAAGCGGAACGGCCGTTTTCCTGTTGGTATCCTCTTTTAGCCACCCATTCATCCGGCGTGGCGCCGGGGATAAAGGCGTTTTCCTGGGCAATCAGCGCCTTAAACCGCGCCTGATGCACCTCTATTTCTACGTCGCGCAAATGGCAGCACACCTCTGTAAGTGACCATTCACCCGAAGCCGGACGCCAATACCAGTCAATCGTTTCTGAGGACAAAGCGGTCATAACGGCCGTGGCAAAGTCGGCCAATTCTTGTAATAACTCTAGTACGGGCGGCGGCTGCTGCATAAGATTTTCCCTTCCTTACCCCAATGCAGCCAGCCAACCATTTGTAACCAGATGGTACAAGGCTTCCAGGGAACCGTATCCCGTGGCCAGATCATCCGTTGGCGGCGCTGTTTCGCCATTCATAGGCAGCCAGTAAGTATGACATCCGACAGCCGCCGCCGGCTGTATGTCGTTTTCCCAGTCATCGCCCACCATCAAAACTTCCGACGCTTCCGCGCCTATCTCGCGCAAAATTTCCTGGTAATAAGCCAGATGGGGTTTGGTGGCATGCATGTTTTCATAGGTGGTGATGAGGTCAAAAGAAAATTCCGCCGCCGGCAGCCCGGCCCAGCGCAGGCGCTCGACAACGGCGGCGCGCGGAAACATGGGGTTGGTGGCGATGACAACCTGGAACCCCTGCTGCTGCACGAATTGGACGAGGGAAACGGCCGTTTCCCGGCGCTGCGCCACATCTGCCATAACCGGAAACTCTTCCCGGTAAAACTTCTCAAAATAAGCTTCCATCTCAGCGGCATCCAGAGCTGTTTGCGCGGTAAAACTCTGCCAAAAGACTTCTCGATTGGTCAGGCATGGATCCGTGTTGGATGTCATCGCCTGAGAACTGGTGAGCAAGACCTTCAAGAACTGATCACGGGGCAAATACGCCGCCGCATAGTGGCTGAGCAGCGCAAAATACCGGGGAATAAACGTGTCCATATGATTCCCCAGCAAGGTATCATCCAGATCAAATAAAACTGCTTTCAACATGATTTTCCCCCAGGCTAAACGCCTAATCCTCACCAAACAAAGCCTGAAAACCCGGCTTTTCCGCCGCGCATTTCAGACAGCCAATATGCGGCTCAGCCACATCGATCAGATGCCGGCTGCAAGAGGCTTTAACCTTCAACTTGCGGCTCATGAAGGATTTTTTGATAGACGCTTCTAAAACCAGATTAGGGCTGCTATTTGCCAGAAGAATGCCCGGCACAGGGCAGCTCTCGCAATCTTTAGGCCGCCAGGGTTCTGAGGTTGGATTTTGATCAACTAAACGACATTCCTGAGTCGAATGACCGCGATGAAAATCTTGATAATAAAAACGACATTCTTTTCCTGCAGGCGTTATCATATTAACACTCATTCATAAACAACAGCGATTTTCCAAAAAAAAAGCGACCCCATGAAGGCGCCGCTTTCAGGTCTGCCCTGAAATATTCCGCTTCCCGACTTTCCGACCGGACAACTACATTACCGGGCAAAGACATTGATAAAGGGCAACCTATGCAGCAATGGCGTCTATTGTATCTTGGTTGTCCTCATTCTTGAAATATATTCAGACTGCGTTCAAATTTCTTTTGGCCGCCAGATCTCAATCAATTTTCCTTCGACATCCTCAGTAAAGTCTGCCCACGAATCAATGGGCAGATCAACCCGCGCCAATGATGCTGTCGGCATCCGTTGATAACCGCCGGTTAACTCTTCCAGCAGCACTTCCATGCCCGGATTGTGCCCCACAACCAACACGCGATTGTGCGCATTCCCTTTTTCACGCAGTACCGCCAGATAGCTTTCGGGATCGGCATGGTAAAGCTCGCGCGTTACCACCAGCTCCTGTTCGTAGCCGCTGTGCAGCGCCGCCATCTCGGCCGTCGCCAGCGCCCTTTCCGCCGAGGAGGTGATGATCAGGTCCGGCGTCAATTCTTCTCTGGCGAGCAGTTCACCCATGCGCGGCGCATCATGTTTGCCCCGTTTGTTTAACGGCCGTTCATGATCCGCCATATTCGCATTATCCCAACTTGACTTCGCATGTCTTAGTAATAACAAGGTTTTCATGCCCAAAAGTATACCATTTCTAGTCCGGTAAACACAGTATCTTGACAAAGTGTATTTTATACACTAATATGCTTAAATCATGCGCAAAACCATCCTGATCCAGAAGCAACCCGTCACCCTAGACCCCGCCCAACTCATCCAGTCCGGCGGCGAGGGCATGGTGTTTCAAGTGGGGCAAACGGCCGTTAAACTTTACCATCAGCCCCAACCCCAGCATCAACAAAAACTCGACTTCTTATTCCAGTCCGGTCTCAACCGTCAACTGCCGCCGGAAATTCTGGCGCCCACCGCGCTCGTGACCGATCAGCACGGCCGCCTGCTCGGCTTTCAGATGCCGCTGCTGCCGTCAGGCGCCGTCGCCAGCAAACACTTAAGCAAAGCCGCCTTCTGGCAAAAAAACGGCCTGACGACAACGGCCGTTCTCACCCTCTTCCAACAGCTTCACGCCACCCTGAGCAAGCTGCACACCCTGGGCGTCATCGTCGGCGATCTCAACGACCAAAATATCTTTATTTCCCTACCGCCTGCCACCCTGCCACCCTGCCACTTTTTGCTGGATGTCGATAGTTACCAGTTCGGCCGTTTCCCCTGCCCCGTCGCCATGGACACATTTGTCGATCCCAATTTATATGGGATTGCCGACTTGAGCCAACGGCCGTTCTTCTCCCCTGCCACCGACTGGTACGCCTATTTTGTACTCCTGGTGCGCAGCCTGCTGCACGTCCATCCCTACGGCGGCGTCCACCACCAGCACAAAAGCATCACCGCCCGCGCCGCCGCCGGCCTGAGCATCCTCCAACCCGACGTCACCTATCCCGCCAGCGCCCGTCCCCACCAATACCTGCCCGACAGCCTGCTGCATCATCTGCACCGCGTCTTTGACCTCGGAGAACGCCCGCCCTTTCCGGTTCAGTTACTTATTGACTACGCGAACAGCCTTGCCGCCTGCGCCCACTGCGGGCAGCAGTATCCACAGGAGCGACAGCGCTGCCCAACCTGCGCTCACAAACCGCAACCTCAAACGCCAGCCGGCCTGGCCGCCGAACCGAAGCGTCTGTTTACCTGCACCGACGGCTTCATCGACTCCATCCACGTCCTGCCCAACGGCCGTTTTCTCGCCATCCTCTACAGTCAGGAGCAGTACCGCCTGGTGCGCTTTGGCCTGGGCGGGGTGTTGGACGAAATGGCCTTGTTTAATGGCCGCGCCGGTTACCAGTTCGCCGCTTTCCAACACATCCTGGCGGTCAATCCGCCCGAAAGCAAACAGCTTCTGCTGCTCGATGTCGGCGGCAGCCAGCCGCGCAAAGTGGCGCTGCTGGAGACGGCGGTATTTCAGGAAACGGCCGTTTTTGCCGCCAGCCCCCATCATCTTGTCCGCATCGCCGGGGATTGGATCATGCGCGGCAGCGTGCAAAACGGCCATTTTGTCGAAGACCCCCTCGCCACCGCCCACCGCCGCCAGACCTGGTTTTGCGCTTCTCCAGTCGACGATACCATTGCCGGTTATCATCGCATTTTCGCCGAATACCGCTTCTTCTTGTGGTGCGGCGGCAATGCCTTCGACGTTGCCATTCCCCCATTACCACCCGGAGAGAGCCTGGCGGAAACGGCCGTTGCCTTTACTCAGGATTCCGTTATCTTCACCTTGAAGATTAATCAGCGTGGGAAAGAGAGAACGGCCGTTTACCACACCACCCACCACGGCAAAATCACCCACCAGACAGACCACGCCGCCGGCCCGTCCTCCGCCGCCATCCAACTCCTTCAGGGAAACCTCAGCCACACCATACAAGAAATCTGGTATCATCCACATTGATAACCACTTCGCCGCATTTTGATCATAAGATTGGTCAACATCTCAATAATCTGGGGGAAACGAGGCCTGAGCCTGTCGAAGGCCGTTGGTTCGGCCCAGGCCGTTGGTTTCGACAGGCTCAACCAACTCCGCCGCGAGTTATCGAGAAGATACATTGGACCAATCTAAAACCCACGTTCCCATCGCCGTAAAAATTCCCTCTTGACATTAGTGTCATATATACACTATACTACTCATGTCAAACTTAGTGTAGAACAAACACTTAGTAAACTCGTTTAGCACGAAGCGATGAAATTCATCCTTCATCATTCAGGAGACAACACATGACCATCTTCCCCTCAATTTATGATCCGAGCCGCATCGGCTCCCTGTTCTATCCCGACTATGCCGCCATCGCCAGCGAAGGCGGACGAGCCAACCTGAGCGCCGCCGCCGCCGACAAAGAGAAAATCCACCTGGTCATCATTGACATGCAGGTCGATTTTTGCCACGCCAACGGCAGCCTGAACGTGCCCGGCTCCATCGGCGACATCCAGCGGCTGATCGAGTTCATCTACACCCACGCGGAACGGATCACCAACATTACCTGTTCGCTGGATTCTCACCTGCCGCACCAAATCTTTCATCCCGCCTGGTGGGCCGACGCCGACGGCAATCATCCGGCCCCCTTCACCATGATCACCTACGACGACATCAAAACAGGCAAATGGCGGCCTCTGGTCGCACCGGTGCAGTCCACCAGTTATGTCAAGCAGTTGGAAGAGCAGGCCAAGAAAACGCTCACCATCTGGCCCTACCACGTCATGATCGGCAGCATCGGCAACGCCCTGGATCCGGAACTGTTCACGGCCGTTTTGTGGCACAGCATCGCCCGCAAAACCCAGCCCACCTGGCTCACCAAAGGCAGCATTCCGCTCACCGAACATTACTCCATCATCCAACCGGAAGTGCCCGTGCCCAGCCACCCGCTGGGCGGCAAAAACAAAGCCTTCCTCGATACCCTGGCCGACGCCGATATTGTGCTGGTCGCCGGCGAAGCGGAGAGCCACTGCGTGCTGGAAACGGTGGAAGACCTGGTGGAAGATTTTGGGCAACGCCCCGATGCCCTGCAAAAAATCTTCTTCCTCAAGGACTGCACCTCGCCGGTGCTGCACCCGGACGTCGATTTCCACGCCATCGCCCTGAAGCGGTTCGCCGAATTTGAGAAACAAGGCGTGAACTTTATTAACAGCACAGACTCGTTACCATTTTAGATTGTTGATTTTGGATTGACGATTGGTGTCTCTCAGTAAACCAATCGTCAATCGTAAATGCCAAATCGTCAATCATATTCGGAGAATATTATGAACACCGGACTCGGAAACCTCGATGACTTATTCCAATCGGCTCAGGATGATGGGCTGACAGACGACACGCTTGATTTGGTGATTTCAAACTTGAACGGACCGACGATGGTAACAGCCGTTGGCGTCCCCCTCTCCCAACTGTCCAGCAGCGAAGTCACCCTGGCGATGAACATCATCGACATGAGCGGCTCCATGACCCCCCACGCCGCCGACTTGATGAGCGCCTACAACGACAGCTACCTGGCAGCCATGAGCAGTTCCATCGCCGCTGACGATATTTTGGTGAGCACCATCCTTTTCAACGACAACGTCACCCTGCTGCACGGCTACGTCGGCGTCGACGACGCCGTGCGCCTCACCGACCAGGAGTACGATCCCTACGGCTGCACCGCTCTCTACGACGCCGTCGCAGGCGGGTTAACTAACATGGTGCTCTACGCCCAGCAGCTTCGTCAGAGCGGCGTCATGGTGCGCTGTATTGTCATTGTCTACTCGGATGGGGAGGATAATTCATCCCGCCAGCGCGCCCGCGACGTGGCCCGCACCGCCCAGGAACTGCTCAAGCAGGAAATCTACACTCTGGCCTACGTCGGTTTTGTGCCTGGAGCCAACAAACCGGCCCTTGGCTTCAACCCCAAAGGGAGCGTCAATCCCGCCATGGCCCAGGTGCAGCAGCTCGCCAGCGACATCGGCTTCACCGAAGCCCTCACCGCCGGACTGAGCCAGGACGCCCTGCGCCACATCTTCCACCTGGTGTCCATGTCCACCGTGCGCGTCAGCCAGAGCAGCACCGTCTCAATGAGCTTATTCAATTAACAGTCAGATTGTAATAGGATCAAGAAGGTGTAAAATCCTCGGCTTCTTGATCCTTTCTGATCAATCATTGCTAAACAAAAGCACAAAAGCTTTAATGAAAACCGGTAAAAGTTAATAAATCGTTGGGCTTATTTCTCAATCAACTCATAGTTGTCGAACCGAGCATCATAACCATAGGAATTTTGGCGTATTGATACAGACTTCAACGAGATATAAGCCTTTCCGGAATACACTATAGCATTCTGGTATACTGTCACACCGTTTATACTGAGGGTGACTTGTCCATCCTGGCGATTAACTTTTAACCGATTGCCCAATAATGCAGAATTTATGTCACTGCTTGAACCGGATACCAAAAGCGTATAATTGAGATTATCATAAGGTGCCAAATACGGTAAATTATCAATATGATAGAGATACCAGTTTTTGCTACTATCAATCGCAAACTCATGTACACCAGTGGCACTATTTCCAAACGTAATGGCGCAATAACCTGTACCATTAAAATAGATATCTTCATCTTCCAGGCGACAGTCTACTGAAACCTCGAAGTTTTCCACTTCATGATTAGCACTTCCCTTATACACGGCTCCTTGAGCCGAAACGATACGGTACTCACCATCTTTGTATTCTGTAGCCGCTAACCAACCATCATAGATATCCCAACCACTACCCGGATCACTAAAATCATCGAACACATATAGTAACGGTTCTGGAACCACAACTATTGGTAAATAGGCAGTGGGTGTCAAAGCGCCCGTTACCCATGCAAATTGAGTTTTTCCCATAGTTTCCAAATCATTAGCTTGAACAGTTTGTATCTGCATGTAATTCATAAAAAAGGACACTGCGATAAAACCCCAAAAAACAACGACAACGAATAAACCTGAAACACGACGAAAGTTTTTCAAATTATCCTCCCATCCTTTAAATAATTGTTTTTTACCCGAAGTAAGACACACTTTTTACACTGCATTGTTGACCTCTACAATTACCCCTAGCCTGGGTATAATAGAAAAGCGTATCCGGTGATTGATGAACAGCGCCGCCAGCAGCAGCAGAATCGCCATGCCCTGATGCACCAGCGCCAGCCAGACCGGCACGCGAAACCAGATGACGCCCACCCCCAGCGCAATCTGCAAAGAGACCAGCCCCACCAGCCACCAAATTCCGGCGCGAACGGCCGTAAAATACGCCTTATGCCGTGTAAAAAAATATAAAATCAGCGCGATCAACAGCACGGCAAAAGCAAACCAGCGATGCACGTAATGCACCGTCACCGGCACCTCTAGCAGATTCTTCCACCACGGTTCCACGTAGGAGAGCAGGCCGGGCGGCAGCAGTTTGCCAAACATGAGCGGCCAGGTGCTGGAGGCATGACCCGCTTTTAAGCCGGCTACCAACCCACCATAGGAAATCTGCACAAGCAGCACCACCACCGTACCCGCCGCCAGCCACTGTGCCCCTTTACGCTCTGCCCGGTCTTCAGGAATTTCAGTTGAGCCGTAGAGGTTGCACAGCACTGCCCACCAGCATAAGCCCAGCAAGCCCAAAGCTGTAACCAAATGCGCTGTGAGCCGGTAATGGCTTACGCTGGGGCGATCTATCAGACCGCTGCTGACCATGTACCAGCCCAAAAAGCCCTGAAACAGAAACCCCAGACCGATGATTAAATAGAAACTGGATTTGCGCCAGGCTATCGTTCCTTTCCACATGAAGTAGAAAAGCGGGACCACGTACAACATGCCTGTCCAACGGCCTAACAGGCGGTGGATGTACTCGTTGTAGTAGATGAATTTGTATTCGTCCAGGGTCATAGCCTTGTTGATTTTGATGAATTCCGGCGTTAACTGGTATCTGGCAAACGTTTCCTGCCAGGCAGTTTCATTGAGCGGGGGAATGATGCCGGTGATGACGTGCCAATCGACAATGGACAAACCGGAACGTGTCAGACGCACGTAACCGCCAAATATCACCAGGACAACAATAAAAAAGCAAATGATCGACAGCCAGATGGCTAATGTTTTGTTGGGTTTGACAGCCATAACAAATTCCTGTTTTGACGTTTGAGGTGGGCGTAGTATGACGTGGAAAAGAAAGGAGGGGGAGTGACAAACGGCCGTTTCTCCCCCTGCCATATGTCACTCAAACATAAAAAAGGGCCGCATCACTGCGACCCTCTCATTGTAAACTGTTCACTGTTTACCGAAAACTGCCTACTCCACTTCACCCATCGACGTGATAACCTTACTCACCAGACCATATTCTTTAGCCTGTACTGCCGACAGCCAGAAATTACGTTCCGTATCCTTTTCCACCCGCTCAATCGGTTGACCCGTCTGCTCCGCAAACGTCTCGTTCAAGCGGCGGCGCATCTTGATGATTTCTTCCGCCTCAATGGCGATATCGGATGCCTGACGAATACCCGTACCACCCATTGGCTGGTGCAGCAAAAAGCGCGTATTGGGCAAGCTGTAACGATTTTCCTTATCGGCTGCCACAAAAATCAACGCCCCGGCGCTGGCGACCCAGCCCGTACCGATGATCTTCACTTTCGGCTTCACGAAACGGATCATATCAAAAATGGTGTCGCCTGATTCTACATGGCCGCCAGGTGAATTGATGATCAGTTTAATGTCGTCATCCGAATCGGAAGCCAGCAGCAGCAGCTGCTGTGAAATCCGCTCGGCCACCTTCATATTGATTTCGCCAAACAAGAGTATGGTACGGGTTTCTAGAAGTTTTTTGATGGTTTCATAGCCCAACTCCCTTGGCGCTTTTTCCTCTTGTTCTTCTTGTGGTTCTTCAATCTCTTCGTCAGGATCTTCGTCAAAATAATACATTCGCTTTCTCCTTCTTAACAGAAACTGGTCTCGATTTTAATAAGAGCCAATTCTTAAATAGTTGACATAATTTCTAAAAACGCAGGCGTAATCACTTGAGTCGCATAATGATGCCCTATCACCGTTAGATTGACGTTAACACTGACAATCAAAAAGGGGCACGATGTGCGTGCCCCTTTATTGTCATAGATGCTGGTGAAACTGGCAACTAATTTTACAGCTTCAAATTCGTGAAGGCTTTCATACCGGCATACAAAGCAGAGTCGCCCAACTGATCTTCAATACGGAGCAGTTGGTTGTATTTCGCCACGCGGTCGCTGCGCGCCGGGGCGCCTGTTTTGATCTGACCGGCGTTCAAACCCACCACCAGGTCGGCGATGGTATTGTCTTCGGTTTCACCACTGCGATGGCTGACAACGGCCGTCCAGTTATGACGCTGCACCATGTCTACGGCCGCAATGGATTCGGTCAGGGTGCCAATCTGGTTCACTTTGCACAGCAAACTATTGGCGGAACCACGCGCCAAAGCCATCTCAATACGTTTCACATTGGTCACCAGCAAGTCGTCACCCACAATCTGGATGCGGCTGCCCAGCTTGTCCATCATAATCTTCCAGGCATCCCAGTCATCTTCCTGCAGGCCGTCTTCGATGGAGATAATCGGGTATTTGTTGACCAGATCCACGTAGAAGTCCACCATTTCGGCGCCGGTGAGCTTCTTGCCTTCCACCTTCATGTTGTAGAGGCCATCTTCATAAATTTCAGAAGCGGCCGGATCCATGGCAAACATGATGTCGGCGCCCGGTTTGTAGCCTGCTTTTTCGATGGCTTCCAGCATCAGTTCAAACGGTTCCGCATTGGATTTGACCGGCGGGGCAAAACCACCTTCATCGCCGACGGTGGTGGGATAGCCTTTGCTGGCTAAAACTTTCTTCAGACTCTGGTAGATTTCAACACACCAGCGCAGCCCTTCGGCGAAGGATTCGGCGGCGACCGGCATAATCATGTACTCTTGCAAGTCGGTGGCGCCGGCCGCATGTTTGCCGCCGTTCATAATGTTCATCATGGGGGTGGGCAGAACGCGAGCGGAGGAACCGCCCAGGTAACGATAGAGGGGCAAACCCACGCTGGCAGCCGCTGCTTTGGACACGGCCAGGGAAACGCCCAAAATGGCGTTAGCGCCCAGGTTTTTCTTGTTTTCCGTACCATCCAGTTCAATCAGCATCTCGTCAATGCCGACCTGATCGGTTACATCCCAACCCACCAGCTCTTCCGAAATGGTTTCGTTAACGGCTTCCACAGCCTGGAGAACGCCTTTGCCGCCATACCGCTCTTTGTCGCCATCGCGTTTTTCCCACGCTTCATGGATGCCGGTGGAGGCGCCGGAAGGCACAATGGCCGAACCAAAAGCGCCATCAAAAGTCACAACTTCCACTTCTACGGTCGGATTACCACGAGAGTCTAAAACTTCTCGTCCATGTACTGCTTCAATATAGCTCATTTAAAAACTCCTTTTCAGATAGGGGATATCCCAATTGATAAAATCAACAGGCGGAATCACAGGAGAGACACAGAAAAAACAGGATTTGCGGTAACTGTTCACGCCCCCGAAGGTTGAGCCTGTCGAAACCGGCCCCCTTCGACAAGCTCAGGGTACGGGGGTGAATGATTGCTTGCTGTCACTGTATCAACTTTGTGAGCCATGGAGTGATTTTAACGATATGTTCAAGTCGAGAACTGCCACTAAGAACTATACAAAAGCCCGGCCTATCCTGCAACCAAAAGCGTCATATAAAATCCCCTGTCATTCGTCATATTCTCACCTCTCTGCTACCCTGTCACATTGCTACTTTGCCCTCATGACCCTTTTCCCCTTGCAATCCACAAGCGAGTTCATTAGACTTTGCCATGATGACTCAACCAACATTGACTGAACAGACAAACATCCATCAGCTTTGGCAAAAACTAACATGGGAACTGGCCGACATTTTCGACGCCCATTTTGTCTGCGCGACAGTGGCGCAGGAAGTAACGGCGTATACCGGTTTACAAACAGTGGTGGGCATGAGCGCCATGCAGGGCCGGTATTATGATGTATGGGTATGTGATGAAAACGGCCGTTTACAGCAAACACGCTGGACCCAGGAAAAAGCTTCCTTCGAGCCGCTTCTTAAAGACGGCGTTCCCCAATACCAAAGCAAATTCGACCTGTCACCCGCCAACCTGGTGCGCAGCGAACTCTGGCAGCTCCCTAAAGACAAAATTCTGGCAGCACCCATGCCCCTGCCCGGAAAAACCGACTCCCTGACCCCGCCCGGCATTCTCTGCCTTATCGATCCCCCTGCTGACTGCCCCATCCATTTAGAAAACATCGGACCGCTTGTCCTTTACGTAACCACTTTCCTGGATCGCGCTTTTCTCCAGCAGCAGGTCCACCGGCAGCACATCGAGTTCAGCGTCGTCTCCGACATCAGTTTTGCCCTCACCTCCACCCTCAGCCTGCAAAAAATCTACGAGCAGCTTCTGGACCCCGTGCGGCGCACGCTCATTGTCGAGTCCATTTCCGTGGGCCTGCTAGACCAGGACACCGGCGACATCACCTTCGTCGATTCCCTGCTCGGCCCACTGTTCCAAACCTTGCCCACCATCCACATCCGCAAAGGGCAGGGCATCGCCGGCTGGGTGGCCGAAAACCGGCAGCCCGTCATCATCAACGACGTCTATTCCGACCAGCGCTTCTACGCCAACGTAGACCGCGACTCCGGTTTCACCACCCATTCCATGGTGTGCATACCCCTCCAGGTAGAAGAACGTATCATCGGCGTACTGCAAGCCATCAACAAAAAAAGCGGCGACTTTAACGAACATGATCTGCGCCTGCTCCAGGCCATCGGCGGTCCGCTGGCTGCCGCCATTGAAAACGCCCGCCTGCACAACGACATGATCGCCGAAAAACGACGAGTAGAAACCATCATCAACAACATGTCAGAAGGCTTACTCACCGTCAACAACCTGGGTTACATCAGCCACGCCAATGACGCTTTGCTCATGCTCATCGCCCAAAAACCGAAAAATCTCATCGGGGAACCCGCCAACAAAAAAATCCGCCTGCGTACCGGCAGTTTCGACCAGTTCATGAAAAGCGTGCTCAATCCCAAAACGGAAAATCCACAAATCGCCACCGACATCTTCCTGGATGACGGTGAAAAAATACCCGTTTTGTTGAGCGGCGCGCCCATTCTTGGCGACGACGGCGAAGTCAGCGAAACCATCTTTGTGTTTAGCGATTTGGGCCAGATCCGTGAAGTGGAGCGGATGCGAGACGACTTTTTCCACGGCATCATCCATGAATTACGCACACCGCTGGCTACTATTTTGATGTACGCTCGTCTGCTCCGGGAAGGAAAAGCGCAAGATCAGGAAAAAGCAGACCGCTTCCTGGGCGTGATTGAACGGGAAAGCGACCGCCTGCAGAAAATGGTGCGCCAGATGCTGCAAGTGGCGAAGTTGGAAGCGCGTGAATTGCAGCGCAGTTCTGAACCGGTAGCCATCAATGCGGTTTTTGAGGAAATGCTGCCACCACTGGCCGACACGGCGACGGAAAAAGGATTGTCTTTCAGCCAGCGCATTGAAGAAGATATGCCGCCGGTGATGGGCAACAAAGACACGTTCTACCTGATTTTCAAAAACCTGATCGACAATGCCATCAAGTTCACCATGTCGGGCACGGTGCGGGTGGATGCGTATCATAAGGCCGGCTGGATTCATGTCAGTGTCAAAGATCAGGGCATTGGCATACCCAAAGCCAGTTTACCCAACCTGTTTGGCCGTTTTTTCCGGGCGCAAACGGCCGTTGAGCGGGGCATCGCCGGTACCGGTTTAGGTCTCTACATGGTCAAAGAAAGCGTCGAGCATTTTGGGGGGACCATCACCGTCGCCAGCACGGAAGGCAAAGGCAGCACCTTCACCGTGAAACTGCCCATTGCGGATGTGTGATACCTGAGAGATCTACCGTCCACTTGCCACAGCCCTGGATTTGTGAATAATGAAAGGCGGATGAGACAACCCATCCGCTTTTTTGAACGAGGCCTGAGCTTTTCGAAGGTGATTCGGCCAAGGCCGTTGGTTTCGACAAGCTCAACCAACTCCACCCTAATTTATTGAGATGTCAACCCAAACGAGTTGAAAAACGATGGCAAAAAAATTCATTTACCTGGATCATGGCGCGTCCACGCCCGTGCATCCGCAAGTGTTGGCAGCCATGCTGCCCTACTGGACGGCCGTTTACGGCAATCCTTCCTCCTCCCACTCGCAGGGGCGGCAGGCCAGCCGCGCCCTGGACGAAGCGCGGCAAACCATTGCCCACTTGCTCAACGCCCAACCGGAGGAAATCATTTTCACCGGCTGCGGCTCGGAAAGCGACAATATCGCCTTACGCGGTGTGATGTGGGCCGCCCGGCAGCACAAGCGGGGCAATCATCTGATCGTGAGCTGTATTGAACACAGTGCGGTCTTGAAAACGGCCGTTCAACTACGGGATCTCTTCAACTTCGACCTCACCATCCTGCCCGTCAACCACTTCGGCCAGGTCAGCCCGGCCGACGTCGCCGCCGCCATCCGCCCGGACACCGCCCTCATCAGCATCATGGCCGCCAACAACGAAATCGGTACGTTGCAGCCCATCGCCGAAATCGGCGCCATCGCCCGCGCCCATCACGTCCTTTTCCACACCGACGCCATACAGGCCGCCGCCGTGCAGGGTTGGGACATGGCTGCCCAGCCCATTGACCTGTTGAGCATCGCCCCGCATAAGTTCTATGGTCCCAAAGGCGTCGGCATTTTGGCGGCGCGGCAAGGTGTGGAGCTGGTATCACATTTAACAGGCGGCGGACAGGAAAACGGCCTGCGCGCCGGCACCTCCAACGTCGCTTTTGCCGTCGGCGCCGCCGAAGCGCTCAAACTGGCAAACGACGAACTGGAAACGCGGCTGGCCCACTACACCGCCCTATCTCACCGCCTCATCGCCGGTCTCACGCAAACCTTCCCCGACGACTGCGTCCTCACCGGGCATCCCAGCGAGCGCCTGGCCCACAACGCCAGCTTCGCCTTCCGCCATCTCAGCGGCAACGACCTGCTGATGCACCTGGACATGGCGGGCATCGGCGCCAGCAGCGGCTCCGCCTGCAAAACAGGTAATCCCAAACCCGCCGCCACGCTGGAAGCCATCGGCCTGGACCCCGCCTGGACCACCGGCGGCCTGCGGCTGACGGTCGGCACGGCCAACACCGCGGAAGACATTGACTATACCCTGGAAACGATGAAAACGATTGTGCCGCGGCTGCAAAGGCTGGCGGTGTGAGCAGTGGACAGTGGGTGGACCAGAGGGAATTTTGACGCTTCATTTATCTGAAACGACTCAAGCAAACCGCGTGGTGGTAGCCATGAGCGGCGGCGTAGACAGTTCCGTGGCAGCGGCGCTGCTGGTGGAACAGGGCTACGACGTCGTGGGCATGATGATGCGCCTGTGGAGCGAGCCAAGCTGCGGCCCGGATTCGCCTGCCAATCGCTGCTGCACGCCAGACCAGATGGCCGATGCGCAGCGCGTGGCCGATCAATTGGGCATTCCCTTCTACGTCATCGATGTACAGCAGCACTTCCGCAATACCATCGTGCAGTTTTTCATCGACGAGCACGCCCTGGGGCGCACGCCCAATCCCTGCATTGAGTGCAACCGGCAAATCCGCTTCACCCATTTGCTCAACCAGGCGCTGGCGCTGGACGCCAACTACCTGGCGACTGGGCATTACGCCCGCCTGGAGCAGACGCCCGCCGGGTATCGCCTGCGCCAGGGACTGGACCCGGCCAAAGACCAGGCTTACGTGCTGCACATGCTCACGCAGGAACATCTGGCCCACGTCCTCTTCCCGGTCGGCGGCTATACCAAGGCTGAAGTGCGCCAACTGGCGCAGAAGTTCAAGCTGCCGGTAGCGTCCAAGTCAGAAAGCCAGGATCTATGCTTTTTGGGAGATGGCGATTACCGCCGTTTTTTGCGGGAATACAGCCCGCAAACAGGCGAAACCGGCCCTATTTTGGACTCATCCGGGCGGTCTTTGGGGCAGCATCAAGGTTTGCCGGCTTACACCATTGGGCAGCGCAAGGGATTGGGCATTTCCACGCCGGAGCCGGTGTTTGTGCTGCGTAAAGACGTGGCGCGCAATGCGCTCATCGTGGGCAGTCGGGAAGAATTGGGGCGGCGCACCCTGACGGTGCGTGACGTAAGCTGGATTTCCGGTTCGCCGCCGCCGCCCGGCCAGATGGTGTCGGTGAAAATACGGTACAAGGCGCAGCCCGCGGCGGCAAGTGTAGAAAAGGTGGCAAACGGCCGTTTTCGAGTAAAATTCCAGGAATCAGTAATGGGTATCACCGCCGGGCAGGGGGCAGTCTTCTTTGAGGGAGACGCCTGTCTGGGCGGCGGCATCATCGACGATTTCCAGGAGACAACTTGAACGGGACGGCCGCAGCAATCGTATTGGGCTTTTTACTGGCAACTGCTTATGGCGCCGCTTTCCACCTGATCCTCGGCGGACCGGCCAAACGAATTCTCATCTATGTCCTGGCCTCCTGGCTGGGGTTTACCCTCGGGCATTTGCTCGGTGATCTGTTAAATATTGAATTTCTTAAATTAGGAACGCTCCATTTGCTCACAGCCAGTCTGGGTTCCTGGCTGTTCCTGATCCTCAGTTGGTGGTTATTTGCCCAGGAAGAAACCTGATCTTCTTTTGAACGCGCTTTTTATTAGTGCTATACTTAGCAGCAGGGGAATATAATGAGTATGCAGACACCCAATGAAACCTCAAATCAACCACCAGCGGCAAACCCGGCGCAGCCCGGTTCACCGTCAATCTACGCATCACCCAATTTTGCGGCGCCCGGCAATGGCGCACCTCCCTATTATGAAACACCACAACCCCAACTGATCCCCACAAAATATGTGGTGATCGGCGTGATAACGGCCGTTGTCATTGCCATCCTCTCCCTTGCCCTTGTCATCTATCTGGCTGTCTACCACGCCGCCACCGTCGAAACCCTGCGCGACATTTTCATCATCGCCCTGGCTCTCGAATCGTGCATCTTTGGCATCGTCCTCATGATTTTGTTAATCATGGTCATTCGCCTGGTCAACATGCTGGAATTTGAAATTAAGCCTATACTCGAACGCACCAACGAAACCATCGGCATGGTGCGCGGCACCACCACTTTCATGGGGGATAACGTTGTTAAGCCCCTCACCACCGCCAGCAGCTACATGGCAGGAGTGCGCCAGGGCATCAAAACCCTGTTTGGCAACCCCAAAAACAACCTGAAATAGACAAACCAATTGTATACATACAGGTGGAGCCTGAGCCTGTCGAAGGCGTAACCGGGCTTCGACAGGCTCAGCCCTCGACAGACTGTATAGTTACAACAAATTACCTGATAACTTTGAGGAGATCAAAAATGAGTGAGAATAACAACGACTTGGGAGCATTCCTGGCTGGATTCGTCATCGGAGGTCTGGTTGGCGCTGCCACCGCCCTGATTCTGGCTCCGCAGTCCGGAGAACAAACCCGCCATCAAATTGCCGATAAAAGCGAAGACCTGCGCTCTATCAGCGGCGAACGCATTACCCATTACCGCCAACTGTCCACAGAAAAGATTCAGGACGTTCAGGACCGCGCCACCCAACTCCTGCACAAAAGCGAAGAAGAGGAAAGCAGCGCCAGCGAACATATTGTATTAGACGAAGGAAACGGACAAACAACCACCCCCGTTAGCGAAGGGGATGAAACAGAAGCATAATCAGCCATAGAAACGGCCGTTTACCCACACCATTAACACCCACATAACACCCAAACAGGCGACTCTATTCCTGGAGACCGCCTGTTTTTTTGCTTAACCCATGACACAAATCGCCGTACTGACCTTAGAGGAATTTCTAAGTAATCTGCCTGATGGGACAGACAGTCCAACAGCACACAAGGTCAAAGCCGCACACCAATTCGCCTTAGAAGCTCATGGCAGCGCCTGCCGCGAATCAGGCGAACTTTACGTAGAGCATGACCTGAGCGTCGCCCAAATTCTACTGGACCTGGGAGTAGACGCCCCCACCCTTATCGCTGGCATCCTCCACGACACCCTCTATCCCCACACCGGCAAAACAGAAGAAGACATTCTTACCACCTTCGGTCATGAAGTTGGGTCACTGGTCATCGGCCTAAACAACCTCTACGCCTACACTGAGGAACGCGCCTACCAGCAGCATAAACAAGCCGAAACCCTGGAAACTATTCGCCGGGCCATGCTTTCCATCATCGAGGGCGACATCCGCATCATTCTGCTGCGCATGGCCGACTGCCTGCAAGACCTGCGTAAAGCTCACAACCTGCCCTCAGCAAAACAGCAGGAAATCGCTTATGAGGCCGTGAAAATCTATGCGCCGCTGGCAAACCGCCTGGGTGTATGGCAGCTTAAATGGGAAATGGAAGACCTGGCCTTTCGCTATCTGGAACCCAAAAGCTTCCAAGAAATCGCCGCCAAACTCCAAGAACGCCGTTTCGAGCGCGCCGAACGCATCGACCACGCTATTGATCGCTTGCAGAGAAAAATGAAAGAACTTGGCTTGAACGGCGTGGTCACCGGTCGGCCTAAACACATCTACTCCATCTACCGCAAAATGGAACGCAAACAAGTCGATTTTGACCAGATTTTTGACGTCCATGCCCTGCGCGTCATCATCGAACCAATAGACCCGGACGCCTACGCCAAAAAAAACAGCAAAGAAAAAGATGAAGAAGACCGCTATCTTTGTTATCAGGTACTCGGCGCCGTCCACAGCCTTTGGCAGCCCATTCCCAGAGAGTTCGATGACTACATCGCTTCCCCCAAACCAAACGGCTACAGATCCCTGCACACGGCCGTTATCGACCAGGCCTACGGCCATACCCTGGAAGTGCAAATCCGCACCCGCCGCATGCATGAGGAGGCGGAAAAAGGGATTGCCGCCCATTGGGCCTACAAAGAAGAAGGCGAAACCAAAGTCGCTGCCTCCGTGCAGCGCCGCATCCAAAACCTGCGTGAAGTACTCGCCGCCATGCGTGACAGCGGCGACGCCAACAACGAAATCTTTGAAACCGAAGTCGTGGCCGAGCGGATTTACGTCTTCACCCCTCAAGGCGACGTCGTTGATTTGCCCAAAGGCGCCACCCCCATCGACTTCGCTTACCAGGTCCATACCCAGGTAGGCCACCGCTGCCGTGGCGCGCGCGTAGACGGCAAAATGATCAGCCTGGACTATAAACTCAAATCCGGGCAGCGCGTGGAAATTCTCACCGCCAAACGCGGCGGACCCAGCCGCGACTGGATGAATGCCAGCCTGGACTACACCGGCAGCGCCCGCACCCGCAGTAAAATCCGCACCTGGTTTCGCGCCCAAGAACGCGAGCAAAACATCACCCAAGGACGTGAAGTAGTGGAACGGGAACTCAGACGCCTTGGTTTAAGCGAGACTTATACGGTGGCCGAAATCGCCGAAGCCTTGAAATTCACCGATGTGGATAAATTCCTGGCAAAAGTGGGTTTTGGCGACATCCAAAGCACCCAAATCAGCGGCGCTATCGCCATCCTCAAGCAAAGCCTGCAAGAAGACGACGAATTACGGCCGTTACTGCAAACCCAGACCAAACCCAAGGGACTGACGGTGCGCGGTCTCAGCGGCCTCTATACCAAAATGGCTGGCTGCTGCAACCCCATTCCGCCGGAACCCATCATCGGTTATATCACCCGGGGACAGGGCGTTACCATACACCGGCAGGACTGCAAGCAGGTGGAAGCCATCACCGAGCGCGAACGGCTGATTGACGTGGATTGGGGCAGCGAAGCAGAAACTTTCCCCATTCCCATCATCGTCAAAGCCTACCGCCGTCCTGGTCTGGTGGATGAAATGGCTGCGATCCTGCGCGGAAGGCATATCATCGCCCCCAAAACCAAAACCGTCACCGAAGGCAGCATCCGCACGATCTATCTGGAAGTGGAGGTAACGAGTCTGGAAGAATTAAACTGGCTGCTGCAAAAATTCGAGAATATGCCCAACGTCATCGAAGCCCACCGCCAACGCTGGAACTGAGGCAATTGACAATTGGCAATTGACAATTGACAATTGTCAATTAGAAAGGGGGATGCCCATGTCGTCGATTTGAAAGGTTTTGTCTCCATCGGCGGTTTTCAGGGTGAGCTGATTGGTTTGCAAGTTGAAGTGGAACTCTTGCAAACGCTCGGAGCCGTCTGTTTCTTTGAAAG
>JAWOGU010000135.1:0-2771 GCA_046496595.1 Chloroflexota bacterium | reverse complement strand
GGCCATCCTGAATCACAACCATTTCTAATTGTCAACTGTCAATTGTCAATTGACAATTTATTACAGGTCCGGGTTATGCTCATCGCCGCGGCCCAGGGCGATAGAGCGCTGATAGGCCGCCCAGATGCCGCGTGAAATCACGGTGCGCAGGCCGCCTTTTTCCATGTGATAGATGGCCTCCGCCGTCGTGCCGCCCGGCGACGTGACTTGATTGCGCAGTTCCGCCACATGCTTGTTGGAGCGCTTGGCAAACTCCACCGATCCCAACATCGTCTGCGTCACCAACTGCTGCGCCACGTGACGCGAAAAACCCATGTGGACCCCGGCGTCGATCATCGCCTCCATCATCATGAAGACGTAACCGGGACCGGAACCACTCAACGCCGTCGCCATGTCCAGGTAGCGTTCATCGCCCATGTACACCTCTTCGCCCAGCGATCCGAGAATGGCCTGCGCCTGTCCCTTGTGCAGCTCGCTGATCTCCGGCGTGCCGGTCCACACGGTGATGCCCTGCCCGATTTGGGCCGGCGTATTGGGCATAGCGCGCACCACGGCCGCATGGGCCACGCCATTGGCTAACTTTTCAATAGGCACGCCCGCCACAATCGAAATCAGCAAATCCTGCCGCCGCAAATGGCCGCGCACGCTGGGCATCACCGCGCCGAGATTTTGCGGCTTAAAGGAAAAGACCACAATCTGGCCTTCTTCGGCCGCTTTGCCGTTATCGGCGGTGGTGGTGATGGCATAACGCTCGTGCAGATACTTGAGCCGCGCTTCCCAGGGATCGGCGGCCATGATTTGCAGGGGTGCGACCACTTCCTGGTCTAACAAACCGCGGATCATGGCTTCCGCCATCGTGCCGCTGCCGATAAAAGCAATTTTCTGATCTGTAAACATATGCACCTTTCGCATTGACGATTGTTGATTTTTGATTGACGATTGGCAATCGTCAATCGTCAATCAAAAATCGTAAATGTCTTTTGTTGTTGGTTAACGGCCGTTAACCGTTCCTCATCCACCTCAATGCCTAAACCCGGTCCGGTGGGAACCGTAATGGTACTGTCTTCGGCATTTAATGTAAAGCGCGTGGCAATATCCTCGTGGTAATAGCGCGCCGTCGCCGAAATGTCACCCGGCAGCGTAAAACCGGGCAAAGAGGCCAGCGCCAACTGCGCCGCCCGCCCCACGCCCGTCTCCAACATACCGCCTACCCACAAACCAATGCCCTGCGCCCGCGCCAGATCGTGAATCCGGCGCGCCTCCGTCCAGCCAGATACCCGCGAAGGCTTCACGTTGATAATGTCGCACGCCTGCAAAGCCAGCGCATACCGGGCATGGTCGGCCGAGGTAATGCTTTCATCCAGGCACAACGGCGACTGGATGAGCGGGCGCAAGCGGCTGTGGTCATAGATGTCTTCGTTGCCCAACGGCTGCTCGATCATGAGCAGATTCAGGTCATCCATCGCCTGGAACAGAGGGGCGTCCTCCAGGCGGTAGGCCGAATTGGCGTCCAACATGATCAGCGTGTCGGGAAACCGGGCGCGGGCGGCGCAGGCCAGTTCCAGGTCATGGCCCGGTTTGATTTTGAGTTTGATGCGGCCGTAGCCCTGCGCCAGATGGTCGGCGATCACGTCCAGCGTGGCGGCGATGCCGGGCTGCGTGCCGATGCTGACGCCCACTTTGACGCGCGCTTTTGGCTCTTCGGCATAAGGCGCGGCTAATTTTTGCGCCATGGAGAGGCCATCGCGTTGGGCGGTGATGTCCCAGGCCGCCTGGTCCAGCGCCGCCTTCGCCAGCGGATGCCCGCGCACGGAACTGAGCCACGCCTGCACTTCTTCCGGTTCTTGCAGCTCCTTGCCCAGCGCCGCCGGAATCAGGTAATCGCTTAAAATGTGCCAGGCAGTCAGGGTGGTTTCGTAGCTGTAGCCCGGTGCCGCCGAAGCGGTACATTCACCCCAGCCTACCAACCCTTCGGCGTAGAGCTTGAGAATGAGACACTCGCGTTCATATTCCATGCCAAAACTGGTGCCAAACGGCGTCACCAGCGGCATAGAGACGTGGAAGAGGTCAATGCGTTCAATTTTCATAGGAAGTCCTTTAGTAAGGTAGTCAGGTAGTAAGGTAGTCGGTTCACGGCTCACGGATTACGGCTTACGGTTCACTGTTCACGGTTCACCACATAACACGCCCGGTAACGGCCGTTTCCGTCCCGGTCGTACACAAAATCGGTCACGCTATAACCCAGGGCAAACGCTTTCTCAAAGAGCTGGCGGCTGTGATAGCGCCAGGTTTCCGCCAGGACTGCGTCTTGTTGTTTGATGGCGCGGAAGTGGGTGGGGATTTCGATAAGCGCCAGCGGCGTCTCGATGGCGGCGGCTTCCGGCGGCACCGGCAGCCCGGCGGCGTTTTCGATGGCGGGGTTCAGGAGGACGGCGCCCTGGTTGATGAGCGATTGGAGGGATAACGGCCGTTTCTCCCCCTTCACCTTCTTCAACACCGGCTCACTGTCCAGACGCCATTCCACCTCAAAGCGGTCCGTAGGCAGCCCGGCGTTAATGCCGCCCATGTCGCCGTGAAAATGGCGGTGGTAGGTGCGGCACACCGCCCCAAGCTTACCCACGTTCAAATGCGCATTCAAGCTCTCCAGCGGATCATACATCCAGGTAATCAGGCGAAACCCCAGGCGCAGCGCCTCATCCCGCTGCGCCAGTTTGAGCTGGCGGCCCACACCCTGCCCCTGATACGCTGCCACCACGCCCCCCATGTAGGAA
>JAWOGU010000113.1:0-34197 GCA_046496595.1 Chloroflexota bacterium | reverse complement strand
GCAAGGAAAACGGCCGTTCCCCAGGAACGGCCGTTTTTTGATGCATAAAACATTCAGACTGGCAGTCTCTCGGAAAAGTGGCTGCGACATGCCTGTCGTGCTTGCACAAGCGCGGTAAGGATACCGCGACTACTATTGTGTGGACACGAAGTTCATCACACCGGCGCTGCCATCCGGCAAGGTGTAGAACAATTGACCTTGCGTCACCAGCGTGGTGTTGTTAACCAGTTCTTGCGTCCACAGGTAGCCGCCCACCGTTTGCAGCCCTGCCAGGTAAGCCTGCTCCTGTTCCATCACCCCTTCCGGTTCCGCGCAGAACATCATGGTGGTGATAACGCCGCTGACGGTAAAATGGTCGTCTACCGGCGTCATTGTGCCCGAATAGTTGTTGCAGCCGGCAGAACCGGAGATCGTGTCATCGGCAAAGTTGGCGGTTATACTGGTGCCCTCAATCAGCGGTTGGGGGCTGCCCACCGGACCAAAAGACACCAGATTCAAGGTGCTGCCTTCCGCTTCGGCGGCCGGCGGATTGAGGGCGGGAATAGGCGCGCCCTGCGGCACAAAACGCATCGTGCCGCTGTCGGCGGGCAGGTCCAGGTACAGGTTGCCGCCATCAATAAAATAAATGGCAGCGTTGGTCAACTGCTGCAAGAACGTGCTGTCTAAGGTGTCTGGCGGGCAGGCCATCATGGTAGAAGCGCCGGGGGCGATGCTGATGTTGCTGCCATCCACGACATAGGTTGACCGCACATTGTTGCAATCGGCTTTGATGTAGGCGGTGTTGTCATCGTTGAACAGGATGACGTAGCGGCTGGGGTCGTTGACGGCGACCGCGCCCTGGACGGGGTCGGTGGTGGAGACCCATTCCCAGGGGATATCGGTGAGAGTTAGTTCAGCGGCGGATGTGGCTGCCACCGGCACATTTTCTGTATTCGTAGCTGCCACAAATTCGGCCGATACCCACACCTGTCCGCCGGGCATTTGGGGCGCAGCCGCCAGCCACCATTGGCCGTCCTGGCTCACGCCAATGATGGCGCCGGTCGTTTCAAAAGGAGCAGCGCCGACGTAGGGATAGTTGACGCCAGGGCCGGTGCGTAAAAAGACGCCATCAGGCGCAGTCACTGTGCCGGCCGCAGCGCCTTCAGCCGGTTCTGGCAGGTCAATATCTGCCACGTCCAGCAAACGATAGGTATCTACCGGGCCGCCGGCTGCCCAGGAGAAAACGAGGACTGTGCCATCTTCTTCAAAAGTGTAATCCTGCGCAGGGCCAAACATTTGCATCATGCTGTCGGCCAGAGAGCCTTCCGGGCAGGCGGCCATGGTCATCATGCCGAGTTCCATGAAGATGCTGCCGGGCTGGTCTGTGGCGTAACGGCCGTTTGCCCGGTTACAGTCCACTTTGGCATTGAAGGTACCGTCTTCATTAAAGACCAGCGTGTAGTTTTCCGGATTGATCACAGTGATGGGATCGATGCTGTTGCCATTGGGGTCGCGCGTTTCCCAAGCCCAGGTCTTGTTAACCAGATCCGGATCGGGGGTGTGCGTCATAGAATCCAGGGGTGTGCCGGACATAGACGGATCTTCACGGGGCGGTACCTCTGTTGGCGGCACGGCTGTGGGCGGCGCTACAGTCGGTTCAATCACGACAGTGGGCGGCGGCTCAGTAGGCACCGGAACTGGTGTGGGGGTCGGTTCTGAACCACCACAGGCGGCCAGCGCCAGGGCCAGGATCAGAATTGTGAATAAGGCTATCTTTTTCATCTTTGCTCCTCGTTGCACAGGTAAATTTTTTGCTAATTCCGTATTGCAACTTATAAGATTGCCCTAATTATCTGGTTGTGTCAAACATCCGAATTCTAAAATGTGCATTTTTTCATGAGCCTTTTGAGATTTAAATGGTAATCATTCATCCACGTCCCCTGAGCTTGTCGAAGGGGAATCGGTGTCCCCCGGGCTTGTCGAAAGGGAATCGGTGTCCCCTGAGCTTGTCGAAAGGGAATCGGTGTCCCCTGAGCTTGTCGAAGGGGAATCGGTTTTGACAGGCTTGACCTGCGGGGCAGGGGGCGGTTCCTTTGAATGGCGAGTTCCGAACCAGGCATCTGGCATAGGATGAAACGGTGCTACTGGGTATAATCACGGCCGTTATGTGGCAAACAAAGGTGAGCATTGTCGGGTTGGGTTTGATGGGCGGTTCGTTGGCGTTGGCAATAAGGTTGGCGCAGCGATCGGGCCAACAGCCGTTGCCCCAACTGCCTTTTCCGGCTCACATCACCATTGTTGACACGGATGCGCAAACCCGGCAGGCGGCGGCGCGGCTGGCGGATGTGGTGACGGCCGATTTTGCCGAGGGTGTGCGGGAGGCCGAACTGGTGATCTTGGCGACGCCGGTACGCACGGTGCTGGCGCTGTTGGAGAAACTGGCCGAAGTGCGTCCGCAGGGCTGTATGGTGTTGGATTTGGGCAGTACCAAGCGCGATATTTGCGCGGCGATGGCGGCGCTGCCAGAGGGCTTTGAAGCGCTGGGCGGTCATCCGATGTGCGGCAAGGAAACGGGCGGTTTTGGTTCGGCCACACCAGATCTCTACCGTGACAAAACGTTTGTTTTGTGCCGCACTGATCGAACATCGGAGCGTGTTGAACAGACGGTGCTGGATTTGCTGCGTATAGTGGGGGCGAAACCGCTGTTTTTACCGCCGGAGGTGCATGATGAGATGGTCGCCGCGATCAGCCATTTGCCGTATGTGGCGGCGGGTTCGTTGATGCGCACGGCGGCGGCGCTGGCCGATGATCGGTTATGGACGGTGAGCGCTTCCGGCTTCCGGGATACGTCACGGGTGTCGGGCACGGATTCGCGGATGATGCTGGACATTTTGCTGACGAATAAAACGGCCGTTTTGCAGCAGTTGCGGCGTTACCAGGATGAGATAACGGCCGTTACCGCTTTGCTGGAAGAGGGCGACGAAATGGCATTAGCCGCCTGGCTGGCGCAAACCCAGCAGGCGTATGCGGCCTATAGAAAAAAGAAAGACGAGGGATGAACTTATTCATCGTTCACCATTCATCATTATTTACGGAGTGTGCTTATGTACATGCTAATCATGGTGCTGGATAACAGCGAAAATTTGAACGATGTGTTAAAAGCCTGGATGGCTGCGGGGATACCTGGGGTGACGATTTTGGAAAGCACGGGTATCAACCGGGTTTTGCCCCGCGAGCAGGCGGGCCCGATGTTTGCCGGGTTTAGCCAGATTTTTGGTTCCGGGCGAGTGGGACACAATACCCTGTTTGCTGTGATTGAGAGCCTGGAGTTGGCGGAAACGGCCGTTAAAGCCACAGAAGCCGTTATTGGCGCGCTCAATAATCCGCACACCGGCATCGTTTTTGCTTTGCCGATTGCCAAAACCTGGGGTATCCCCGAGCCTTACGCAAATGACTGAAGGCGGCGGGGCAAAGTGGCAGGGTGGCAAGGTGGCAAGGTGGCAAAGTGGCAAGGTTTTCACCCCATCACCTCTACACCCCATCACCCATCACCTCCCAACCGCTTAACCTGGAGTACACATGGTCTGGATAGAATTTATTTTCTTTTCCGCTATCGTGGTGATAGCGGCTGTAAAACTGGCTGAATATGGCGACGTGATTGCGGTTCGCACTAAGTTGGGCGGACTGTTTGTGGGCACCATTTTTCTGGCGGCCGCCACCTCGCTGCCGGAACTGATTGCTTCGATTAGTTCCTTCCAACTGGGTGAACCGAACCTGGCGGCGGGCAACTTTTTTGGCAGCAACATGGTCAATGTGGTGCTGCTGGCGCTGATTGATTTGGTTGTATTCAGAGTACCGCTGCTGCGTAAAGTGGCCCTCAGCCATGCTTTGACGGCGGCGCTGACAACGGTGTTGATGGTGGTAGCCGTTTTTGCCATCTTGTCTGACATGAATCTGATGATTGGCTGGGTGGGCGTAGACAGTATTTTGCTGATCGTGATGTATTTTGGCGGCATCTGGCTGATTCAACGAGAGAGCAACGGTCCGTCCGTGGTTGCGCCGGTTGTTGTGTCGCCCGAGTCGGGATTCCCCACGCTGCTTGTGGGAGCCATTGGTTTTTCGGTTGCCGCCGGTGTGTTGATGTTGGCGGTACCGCAGTTGGTGAGCAGCAGTGTAGGCATTGCCGAGATAACCGGCCTGGGTGCCGGTTTTGTGGGCACGGTGCTGCTTAGTGTGGTGACATCGCTGCCGGAATTGGTGGCGGCGATCGCAGCCATTCGCATTGGCGCCTTTGACATGGCGGTGGGCAACCTGTTTGGCTCCAGCGTTTTTAATATGTTGGCGTTGGGTTTTTCCGACTTCTTTTATACGGAAGGCAGTTTATTGGCCGACATCGATCCGGTGTTTGCCATGGTGGGTTTGTTGGGCCTGCTGCTGACGAATATGGCGCTCATCGGCACATTGGCGCGGGTGGAGCGTAAGATATTCTTCATTGAAGTAGACGCGGTGGCGATTATTATTGTGTATTTGTTAGGCTTGTATTTCTTGTATATGCGCGGGGTTGGCGTTTAGAAAAACCATTATTTCAAAAGAACAAAGAGACAAAGGCACAAAGAATTTTCCCTTTGTCTCTTTGTTCTTTTGTGCCGTTGTTCTAAAGATTTTGACTTTTCATGAAGATGCGCTGGTGGGAATGGCTGCTGTTTTTGCTGGGATTGGCGGCGTTTGCGGGGCAGGCGGCGCTGGCGTCGCCGCTGAAGTCGGCGGCGTTTGATGAGGAGTACCACATTGCCGCCGGTTATGCCTACCTGAAAACGGGCGATTTTCGCATGTCTGCCAGCCATCCGCCGCTGGTGGATACGTTGAGCGCCGTACCTCTATTGTTTCTCGACGGTGTGAATCTCCCTACCGACCATCCTTCTTGGGCAGAGAGTGATTATTTCATCTTTTCGGACGTGTTCTTATGGCAGGTGAATGACAATCCGCACGAGATTGTGGTAAACGGCCGTTATCCCATCATCTTTCTCGGCGCAATTTTAGCAGCAGCCCTGTTCTTTTGGGCGCGGCAAATGGCAGGGGCGTGGGCGGGGTGGATTGCGCTCATTTTAGCCGTTTTCGATCCCAACCTCATCGCCAACAGCCGCCTCATCACCACTGATTTGGGTCTGACGCTGTTCATGACGCTGACGATGTGGCGGCTGTGGGTGTGGCTAAAACGGCCGTCATTGAGCCAGCCGAAATGGCGCTCCTGGCTGAACCTGATCCTGGTAGGCATTCTGGCAGGCTGCACCATGGCGGCCAAATTCACTGGCCTGTTGATCTGGCCGATGATAGTGGGGGTGCTTCTGCTGGATTGGTTGAAGATTGAAGATCGAAGATTAAAGATTGAAGATTTGAGTATTGCGTCCAACCATTCAGCCGGCTCAGGGCACGTTCTTCAATCTTTAATCTTTAATCTTTTTGTCCTGTTTCTGGCTGCCTACGCCGCCCTCTGGGCCATCTACCGCTTTGATTTTGGTCTCATTCCGGGCAGCAACTTTCCGATTCCTATTCCGGCGCCCTTTTATCCTGCCAGTTTGTGGGAGACGTTCCGGGTGATTGAGGAGCAGCCCAAGGCGGCGTATCTGCTGGGGCAGGTGTCAGACCGGGGCTGGTGGTATTATTTTCCGGTGGCGCTGGCCCTGAAAACGACGATTCCGCTGCTGCTGTTAACGGCCGTTGGTTTCCTGCTCTCTATAAAGGAAGAAGGCTGGCGGAAAACGGCCGTTCTCTGGCTGCCGCCCCTCCTTTTTATGCTCCTGGCGATGACCGGGCGCATCACCATCGGCTACCGCCACATTTTGCCCGTTGTGCCCTTTCTCATCATGCTGGCGGCGCAGAGTGGACGAGGATTTAAGATTGAAGATTTAAGAACCCATCCTAAGCTTGTCGAAGGAAAGGGTACGCGACCCCAATCCTTCGACAAGCTCAGGACAAATTCTTTAATCCTTCGACAAGCTCAGGACAAGTTCTTTAATCTTTTAATCTTGCTCCTGTTGGCCTGGTCAACCTTCGGCGCTTTGCGTCTTTGGCCCCATCAAGAGGCGTTTTTCAACGAATTGGCGGGCGGACCGGCGCGGGGCAGTGAACTGCTGGTGGACGCCAATATCGACTGGGGACAGGATTTGCTCTTTTTACGCGCTTTGCTGGCGGAACGGGATATTGACGAGGTGTATTTGGGCTATTTTGGCACGGCGCTGCCGGAGGCGTATGGCCTGAACTACAAGCCGTTGCCCGGTTTTATGCGTTTCACAGCCGGATCGGAGATCGACGCCTATAACCCCTACACACCACTGCCAGGCTGGTATGCGCTCAGCGAAACGAGCAAGCAGCTTGGCCTGATGCTGCAAAACACCGACATGTATGCCTATTTTCAGGACAAGGAGCCGGTGGCCTGTGCGGGCTACTCCATTTGCCTGTACGAGGTGGCGTATCCTGATGATGTGGTGGTGGAGAGGGTGGTGGTAAACGGCCGTTCCGTGTCCGACATCCCACCACAAGAATTAGGCATCACGGGCGAGAATCGGGTGGTGGCGAAGTGGGTACAGTCGCCGGATAGTCTCGTATTCCCATTAGGGGAAGGATTTGAACCGCCAGCGAAATTTGCGCCGATTGGCGCGGATTTCGAGGGGGCGTTTGAATTGTTGGGGGCGGCGTTAACAGGTGGGGGGGAAACAGACACTTCGGCAAGCTCAGGACAGGCCGTTTCCCCTGGCGATCCGCTCAACCTGACTTTGTACTGGCAGGTGGGTTCAGCTGTCATCGATACGCCCAACCCGAGCCGGGCTGCTCCCCTGGCCGCCTTCATCCACCTCTCCGGCGCCGACCCCGCCCACATCATCGCCCAGGCCGATGGCTGGCCTACTGCCCTGTCTGGCCTGGAACCCGGCGACATTATCGCCCAACCGGTCACCCTGTTCATCCCGCCGGACGCGCTCCCCGGTGACTATTTCCTGCGCGTCGGCCTGTATTCACCGCAGTCCGGGCGGCGGCTGCTCTTGCCTGATGGCGGTGACGCGGTAATGGTTAACACAGTCAAAGTAGAATAAAAAAACCTCCCGGAAGTTTTGACCCCTCGGGAGGTTAACACGTCTAAAAACTGCTCACTGAAAACTGTTAACCGTTACTACTATGGCGTAAACTCCACCACCGGATAAGCGGCTTCCGTCCACGCCCCAAAACCACCCTTCAGGCTTTGCACGTCTGTGTAGCCATTAGACCACAGAATCGTCATGCCAATGGTAGAACGATGCCCGCTGCCACAGTAAACCACGATGGGCGCATCCAGATCCTCAGGCCACATATCCTGGTTAGCCACAAGCTCTTCCAACGGAATATGTATCCAGCGCTCCGGATCGTGCTCAATGATGCCCTTCTCTTCCAATTCTTCCGTGGTGCGCACGTCAATCAGAATCAGGTCCGGATTTTCGGTTTGCGCCAGGAACAAATCATCCGCCGAAATGCCGCCGTACCCTTCCGGCACGTTTTGGAGCATTTCCTGCATGGCCGCCAGCAGCGCCGGATCCGGTTCTGCCGCATTCAGCGCCACCAATTCCGGAATTTCGCCTTCCGCAATCGGGTATCCCGCTTCCACCCAGCCGCCAAAGCTGCCGTCTTTGAGACCTTTCACGTCTTCCCAGCCCAAGGCTTCCAGGGCAGTGAGGGCGATGGTGCAGCGCCAGCCGCTGCCGCAGTAACTCACGATAGGCGTATCGAAACTGGGCAAATATTCAATGCTGTCAGCCACTTCACGCAGCGGAATAAAGACAGCGCCTTCAATCCAGCCGCTTTCTTCCAGTTCAGATGCTTCACGCACGTCCAAAATAAAGAGGTCTTCATTTTCGGTCAACGCCAGATTAAAGTCTTCCAACCCAATGGCGTTGTAACCTTCCATGTCCTCCAAGAACGTGGTGAAGGCCGTGTCTAAATCAGCGCCTTCTTCCACTTCCGGCGCGCCCACGGTGGGATAATCGGCTTCCAGCCAGGGGCCGTAGCCGCCTTTGAGGCTTTGCACATCTGTGTAGCCATAGGACCACAGGATGCTCATGGCGATGGTGGAACGATGACCGCTGCCGCAGTAGGCGACAATGGGCGCGTCCAAATCGGCCGGCCACATATCTTTGTTAGCGACAAACTCTTCCAATGGGATGAAGATCACATTCGGCGCATCAATGTAACCTTGAGCTTCCACTTCTTCGGCCTTGCGGACGTCAATGAGAATCAGCTCTGGATTCTCCGCAATGGCTGCGTTCAGAGCGTCGGCGTCAATTCCGCCATATCTTTCCGGCACGTTTTGCAGCATTTCTTGCATGGCGGCGGTCATAGCCGGGTTCGGATTTGCCGCGTTCAATTCCACCATTTCAGGAAGCTCGCCTTCGGCAATGGGATAGCCTGCTTCCACCCAGCCGCCGAAGCTCCCTTCTTTTAGACCTAACACGTTTTCCCAGCCTAGCGCTTCCAGGGCAGTGAGGGCGATGGTGCAGCGCCAGCCGCTGCCACAGTAACTGACAATCGTGGTGTCTTCGCTGGGCAGGTAGGCCAGGTTATCGGCCACATCGCGCAGCGGGATATGCACTGCTCCTTCGATCCAGCCATTTTCTTCTAATTCGCTTGCTTCACGCACGTCGAGCAAGAAGACTTCGCCTTCGATTAGCATTTCGTTGAGCGGCTCGATATTGATGGTGTTATACCCCTCCATATCAGCCAGGAAGATTTCAAAAGCGCTGTCGAGATCGGCTTCGCTGATTTCTACTACTACTGGCTCTTCTACCACTTCCTCAACCGGCTCTTCGACGGCCGGTTCTTCAACCACTGGCTCTTCAACTACTGGTGCTTCTTCTTGCACAGCCGGCGCTTCTTGCACGGCCGGTTCTGCGGGCGCGCTGCCGCCACAGGCAATCAGCGTTAGCCCTAGAACAAGTAGAAAAACGATTAATAAACTACGGGTTTTCATGGGTATCTCCTCTTTTTAGGTCCTTTTTGTGATGACCGATTTGTTAATCGCGTCATTGAAATTAATGGGGTCTCCGGTTACACCGGTTGCTGAAAACCGATTTAGGGTGATCCTTCCGTGTTGGTGAGCGTATTCGTGGCGGTGATTAAGCCGGTCGTGGTAATGGATACGCTCAGGTCCAGTTCTGCCGTCAGAGGAGGCACGGACTCCATAATGACGGAGAGGTTGGCCTCAAGTTCTTCGGGTTTTACCTGGTCGGCGGTTAAAAACAGATCGGCGTTACCGTGGCAGGCGTCACAGGATTCGGTTTGCGGCGTTTCACGCTGGATATTATGCGGTGTGGTATAAGTCCAGGTGGGCAGGACTTTCACGGGTTTCCGACGCCAGCAGTAAGCATCAGTGGCACATGGGCATCAATCTGGATAAATGTATCGGTTGTAATTACTGCCTGTGGACGTGTCAGGCCACCAATGATGTGCCTGATGACGATATGCGCTGGAATATCGGCTTTCCCGAACGAACTGAGAGCGGCACTGATTTTTACATGACCAGACCCTGTCTGCATTGTCAGGAGGCGCCCTGCACCAAAGTTTGTCCTGTGGGCGCCACATGGGTGCGTGAAGACGGTATCGTGGCCATGGATTATGATCGCTGTATCGGCTGCCGCTACTGCGAGGTGGCCTGTCCTTATGACGTGCGTCGTTTTAACTGGCAGGAATCAACCGCAGAAAATCCATATGTTCCCACCTGGGGCACGCCGGAAGTCCCACGCCGCGACAGAGGCGTCGTGGAAAAATGTTCGTTTTGCGTGCATCGCATCGATCGCGGGCTGGAACAAGGTCTGATGCCAGGTATAGATCCCCAGGCGACGCCAGCTTGTGTCAACGTATGTCCCGTGGGAGCCAGAGTGTTTGGCGACATCTACGATCCTGAAAGCCCAATCTCCAAATTCTTGAAAGAATATGACACCTTTGTCTTGCGGGAAGATTTAGGCACAGAACCAAAAGTTCATTACGTGCGGCCTTCAAAGGAAGGAGTGTAGCATGGCAGCCGGACAATTACCCGTTCGTCAATCAAATCCCTGGCCGTTGCGTCTTTGGTATCTGATTTTAGGTGGTTTTCTGCTACTAGGCGCTTATGGCATGTTCCAAACCCTGTATCATGGCCTGGTCGTGACAAATCTGACCGATCAGGTGCCGTGGGGATTGTGGATTACATACGATCTATCGGCGATTGCTCTCGGCGCAGGCGCATTCACCTTTTCAGCAGTGATTTACCTGTTTCGTATCAAACGGTTTGAACCGATAGCACGAATCGCAGTTTTTATTGGTTTTTTGGGTTATTCTTCGGCTATGCTGGCGCTGGCTATGGATATCGGCCGGCCGGATCGCTTTTACCATCCGCTGATTTATTGGAATGTACACTCGGTACTCTGGGAAATCACCATGTGCGTGATTTTGTATTCGACAGTACTCCTGATTGAGTTCATCCCAATTGTGCTAGAAAGCGATTACTTTATCCGGCATCCGCGCCTGCGGGCTTTTGGGCATATGCTGCACCGCCTGACGCCGGTGATGGCGGTGATTGGTCTGGGTTTGTCACTGCTGCATCAGTCGTCTCTGGGGGCTACGTATGGCGTTTTATCCGGCAGGGACATCTGGTTTAAGCCGTCTATGCCGGTATTGTTCATTTTGTCGGCCGTGGCTGGTGGGGTCTCGTTGACGCTGTTGGTAACGCTAGTGGTGGAGAGGCTATCCGGTCGGGAGTTGATTGATAGCTACTTAAGGCGAGATATTGCTCGTTTGGCTGCTTTTACGCTTCTGGCATATCTTTATCTCAAGTTGTGGGACTGGGCGGCGACTTCTTATTACAGCCAGGCGCCAGGCACAGCCGACGCGCTGGCGCGTTTGCAAGCTACGACGCCATACAGCCAATCTTTTTGGATTATTGAAATTTTTCTAGGTATTGTCGTGCCGGTGGTGATTTTGTTATACCCGCCGCTGCGTAAACAAACTGGGCTGCTTATCCTGGCGTTGGTGTTTGTTGTAGCGGGTCTGGTTGTTAATCGGTGGAACGTAACGCTTTCCGGGTTAACGGCGCCGCCACAGTGGTCTCCTGGCGTATTGGGTAACGTGGTAGCGGCGACCTACATGCCTTCCGTTGTGGAGATGATGGTCTCTCTGGGGATATTGGCTTTTGCGCTGCTGGGGTTGACACTTGGAGTGAAGTATTTGCCTTTGTATCCGCAATCGAAATAAATCGTTAATTTCAAGAAGTTACACGTTTGCCCTGACCCTTCTGTAAATTGCACAGCACATTCCGAAAATTTGGAATGTGCTGTTTTGTTTGTTACGTCTTTCTCTGCTATGTGCAGGCCACATATTTTAATGGGTGATTTGACCCATATAAAAATGACATGTGGGCTAAATTACCCATATAAAGTGACGAATGTCACTACCCAATCCCTAGTTTATCACGTATAATAACCCCGTTATGCGAATCAGCATAAATAATATGGGGTATTTGCCCCATTCCCTGAAAGAATTCCCGATTATTCCCCGAATAGTTATTTGGACCGCCCATTGCGCCCATTGAACGGGGATATCAGGAGGAAGGTTATGGAGAAGAAATCCTGGTTTTGGGTGGTTGTTATCTTAACGATTGCCGCTTTTTTTGCAGTTGGCTGCGCAGGGCCTCAAGGTTCGGCTGGTCCGCCTGGTGAACCGGGTGAACAAGGCCCTCCGGGTCCTGCCGGACGAACGGGTGAAACAGGCGCCCCCGGACCGGCTGGCGCTGATGGCTTGAGTTATCAACCGCCCGTTTATGTGGGCGCGGCAGCCTGCGCCGAATGTCACCAGGAGTTGTATGATGTCTTCATGCAGAGCGGGCATCCCTATAAACTCAACAAAGTGGTGGATGGACAGCCCCCTGTATATCCTTTTTCAGAAGTTCCTGAACCCCCTGCCGGCTACACCTGGGATGATATCACCTATGTGATTGGCGGCTACAACTGGAAGGCCCGTTTTATTGATCAAGACGGCTTCATCATCACCGGGGACGCCGATTCCACCACGCAGTACAACCTTTACAACGATATCCTGAATATGGGCGATGATTGGGTACCTTACCACGCCGGTGAGGAAACGCCTTATGACTGCGGCGCCTGCCATACCACAGGTTACAGCCAAAGCGGCAATCAAAATGATTTACCGGGCTTGATTGGTACCTGGGCGGAAGATGGCGTGCAGTGTGAAGAGTGTCATGGTCCAGGAAGCCAGCATGTCAACCATCCGATGTCTTATGGCATGAAGGTGGATCGGGATGCGGAAGCTTGCGGCGCCTGTCATTCTCGCGGCGCGGTGGAAGAGGTGAATGCCAGGAATGGGTTTATTCAGCATCATGAGCAGTATGAGGAATTGTTCCAGAGCAAACATGCCGTGATCGACTGCGTTATGTGCCACGATCCGCACGTGGGTGTGGTGCAGCTGCGCGAAGCGAGGCAGCAAACGGTGCGTACAACCTGTGAAAACTGCCATTTCCAGGAAGAGAAGGTACAAAACATCGCCATTCATGGGCGGGTTAATGTGAAATGTATTGACTGCCATATGCCCAGAATTGTCAAAAGCGCGGTGGGCAACCCTGATACGTTTACCGGTGATATTCGCACACATATGATGGCGATTGATCCGGATCAGGTGGGGCAGTTTAGTGAAGATGGGTCTGTGGCGCTGTCTCAGATTTCTCTCGATTTTGCCTGCCGGAGCTGCCACTCTGACGGGGGCGACGCCGGGGTAAAGACAGATGAAGAGCTGCTGGCAGGCGCCCGCGGCTACCATACGCCGATTCCGGCGCCGGTAGAACCCGTTGAAGAAACAGCAGACGACAATTCGTAGTAACTATTCATCGCCTCGAGGGCTGAGCTTGTCGAAGCCCGGTTCCACCTTCGACAGGCTCAGGCTACACCTGGATAGTTACAATTCGTAATCAATTTTTGTGGAAACAGAGAATAAGGAGAGAGTGTTGAAGAGAGAGAGACAGGTCCGAATTGGTTTGGGGGTGTTTGCCGCCCTGAGCCTGCTCATGATTTTGCTGGGCTTGTTTGTCTTGTCCCCTGCTCGTTTGACGGCGGCGGAAACGGCCGTTTCCGCCCAACCTGCCGCCCTGCCAGACAACGTTGATTTTATATGGCGTGTAGCTTACCAGGCGCAGGAGCCAACCGGTCATCCTCAGACCAATGACATGGCCTGTAAGTTGTGCCACAGCGACACCACTGCTGAGGTTGAATTCCCATCCGGTGAAACCATGCCGGTGCAGGTGGACCTGGCGGCTTTGGCGATGTCGGTGCATGGAGAGAGTGCGGAAAATTCGTTGATGTGTTTTGACTGTCACGTGACCATCAACGATTATCAGTACCCTCACAGCGAGGTAACGGCCGTTGATCTGCGTGAGTATCAGGTGCAAACGGCCGCCACCTGTGAGCGCTGCCACAGCACCCCGCACATTACCAGCCATCCAGGCCAGGATGCCGCCATGCCCGTCACCTGTACCGACTGCCATGGGTCTCATAATGTACGCGGTAAAGAGGCATGGAACTCAGGCGAGGCCGTAAAAGCGTGCGCCGACTGTCACGAACAAGCAGGTGTTGAACTAACCGATATATTCCAATTGAGAACACTAATTCGGAATGGTTTGTTTGCAGACGAGGCGGACAACGACTACTGTTTAGCGTGCCACAGTCAACCGGGACTCACCATGACCTTCCCCAATGGTGATGTCAAATCGGTCACGGTTGATCCTGAGGCTTTTCATGCGTCAGCCCATGGTACAGACAATTCCTGGGATGCGCTGCAATGTACCGATTGCCACACAGATTACCAGTTCCCCCACCCAGAAAACACAATTGAAAGCGCCCGTGAATACACCGTGACGAAGAATCAGGTGTGCGAGTCTTGTCATGAGCAGTACTTTGAAAAGTCGTTAGACAGCGTACATGGCGCGGCTTTGTTGGATGGCAACCTGGACGCGGCTGCTTGCACGGACTGTCACGGCGCGCATGATACGCCCATATTGGGCGAGCAGCCGCGGGTGGCGATTTCGCAAACGTGCCAGCAGTGTCACAGCACCATCTTTGACGAATATTCAGAGAGCGTACACGGTGCAGCTTTAATAGACGAAGATAATCAGGACGTGCCCAACTGTATCGACTGTCATGGCGTGCATGATATTCATGACCCGACGACGGCGGCGGCGCGCGCCCGGTCGCCGGAGTTGTGCGCCCAGTGCCATGCCGATGTGGAATTGATGACGAAGTATGAGATCTCCACGCAAGTGTTCGACACGTATGTGTCTGATTTCCATGGCACGACGGTCGCTTTGTTCGATTATGAGCATGAAGATGTGCCGCCCAACACAGCCGTTTGTTATGACTGTCATGGCGTCCACAGCATCAAAGCGCCCGATGACCCCCACGCCAATTTGCAAGAAAATCTGGTGGAAAACTGCCAGCAGTGTCACCCGGATGCCCAGCCGAACTTTGCCGATACCTGGTTGGGGCATTACCGCCCTTCCTTGCAGAATTACCCCATCATTTATCTGGTAGACCTGTTTTATGCGATTGTGATTCCGGTGACAATCGGGTTCTTTACGTTCATGATTGCCACCGACGTTTACCGGCGGGTGCGCGAATGGCGCGTCAGGCAGAAAGAGGCTTAGGATGAGTGACGAGAAGGAAAAAATGTATCTCCGCTTTCGCATGATGGCGCGCATTGAGCATATTATTCTGCTGCTTAGCTTTACTGTCTTGGGTCTTACCGGCTTACCGCAGCGCTACTTTGAAGTTCCTTTTGCCGTGGACATGATCAATGTCATGGGCGGCATTACCACTGTGCGTCTGATTCACCGCTATGCGGCGATTCTGTTGATTCTAGGTTCTGTTTACCATCTTTTTACAGGAGCTTACCGTTGGTATGTCAAGGGTGAGCGGATGCGCATTATGCTGCGGCCCAAGGACGCCGTGGACATCTACGACACGGTGCGCCACAACCTGGGACTCAAGGAAGAGCCGCCCAAAATGCCGAAGTTTAACTTTGGCGAGAAGATTGAGTATTGGGCGGTGATTTGGGGAACGGCCGTTATGGTGATCACCGGTTTCATGTTGTGGAATCCTATCGCCGTCACCGCCATTTTGCCCGGCCAGTTTATCCCGGCGGCCAAAACCGCCCACAGCGCCGAGGCGCTGCTGGCGGTCGTTTCCATCGTCATCTGGCATTTCTACAACGTGCTCATTAAACACCGCAACTGGAGCATCTTTACCGGCAAAATCAGCCATTCCCAGATGGAAGAAGAGCATATGTTGGAACTGGAGCGGTTGGAAGCCGGCGGCGACCCCTTCCCTGGAGTGGCTCTGACAGCTCAAAAAACGCGCAAGTATATCTACTTTTTTGTGGGAACGGCCGTTGCCATCCTGGCCCTCATCGCTATTTTCTGGTTGTTTACCTTTGAAGAAACAGCCATCACCACGCTGCCGCAAGTGACACGAGAGATCTTTGTGCCCTTAGCGACTCCGGTCCCTTAGTTTACCAACTTCAGGAAGAGGCCTGCTTTGCGACTCGGTTTAGCTGCTTCCTCTTTCTGAAGATGTTTAACAAAAGCGTACGGTTTGTACGCTAATTTCAACAAAAAGGAGGATTTTCTATGTTTCACCCGAATAAGCGTTTTATCATCGTGATCGGGCTTTTGCTCTTCATCGTCACCGCCCTGGCTGCCTGCAGCCAGGAACCCGTCGAAGTGACCCGCGTGGTCGAGGTTCCTGGCCCAGAAGTAGAGGTGACGCGGGTGGTAGAAGTGCCGGTCGAAGTAGAAGTTCCTGTCGAAGTGATGGTAGAACCGGAAACAATGGTTTCTGTCATTCCCTTCGAGGAAGAGTGGGCGTCTTCCCCTCATGCTGATGCAGAAGCGCAAGCCTTCAACCATTGGAACGAGGAGGATCCGGCTGAAGTGCCCGAAAATTGCGCCAAGTGTCACAGCACTCCTGGTTACATGGACTTCACCGGTGCAGATGGTTCTGAGGCAGGTGTGGTCAATGCCCCGGCGCCCATTGGCACTGTAATCGAGTGCCAGGCCTGTCATAACGACATCGTCATCGAAAAAGACTCAGTCGTTTTTCCTTCAGGCGCAGAAATCAGTGGGCTGAATGCCTCAGCGCGTTGTATGGAATGCCATCAAGGGCGCGCCTCTACGGTACAGGTGAATGCCGGTATCGAAGAAGCCGGTCTGGATCCTGTGGCTGACGCCGATACCGTCAGCGAAGATGTGGGCTTCACCAATATCCACTACTTTGCGGCAGCGGCGACACAGTATGGAACGGCCGTTATGGGCGGATACGAGTATGAAGGCAAAGCCTACGATTCCAAATTCGACCATGTCGAAGGCTACGATTCCTGTATCGACTGCCACAATTCTCATACTCTGGAAGTGAAGATTGAGGAATGCACCGCCTGCCACCAGGACCTGAACAGCCCGGAAGACCTGGTTAACATTCGTATGCAAGGTTCTCTGGTTGATTATGACGGTGATGGCGACATGGAAGAAGGCATCCAGGCTGAAATTGTAGGGCTGCAAGAAGCGGTATTCGCAGGTATCCAGGTCTATGCGGCTGAAGTGGCCGGCACACCCCTTGTCTACGATTCCCAAGCCTACCCCTATTTCTTCATCGACACCGACGGAGATGGAATGGTAACGGAAGGTGAAGCGGCATTTCCTAATGCCTTTAACGCCTGGACGCCTAGATTGGCCAAAGCAGCTTATAACTACCAGGTATCGCTGAAGGATCCGGGCGAATTTGCGCATGGCGGCAAGTACATCATCCAGCTGCTTTACGATTCGATTGAAGACTTAAATATGGCTGTCACCGAACAGGTGGACATGAGCGCCATGCGCCGCATTGATCATGGGCATTTCGCCGGTTCAGAACAAGCATTCCGGCATTGGAATGGTGAGGAAGATGGCGGCATTGTGCCCGCCACGTGCAGTAAATGCCATACAGCCAACGGGCTGCCGCTTATGGCGACCGAAGGCGTCTCCATTTCTCAACCGGCCTCCAGCGGCCTGAACTGCGCCACCTGCCACAGCGACCTGACGACTTTTGAACTGTACACCTTTGAAGATGTCACCTTCCCCAGCGGCGCTACCGTGTCTCTGGCAGAGGACGAGACGGATGAAGAAGGTTTGCAGAGCAATAGCTGTATCAACTGTCATCAAGGTCGTTCATCTACTGTCAGTGTGGATCGGGTGATTGGCGAAACAGGCGACAATGAGGTTGCAGAACTGCGTTTCCAGAACATTCATTACTTCGCTGCCGGCGCTACGTTGTTTGGCAATGAGGTGCAGGGCGCTTACCAGTTTGCCGGCCAGGAATATGCGGGCCGGAACGAACATGTGGGCAGCTTCAACACCTGCGTTGAATGTCATGATACCCATGCCCTGGAAGTGGTCTTTGAGGATTGCTCTGACTGCCATGAAAACGTAAGCACCAAAGATGACCTGCAAGCTATTCGGGTCTCGGAAGTTGACTTTGATGGCGACGGAGACGTGGCTGAAGGCATTTATGGGGAAATCCAGACGATGTCTGAGGCTTTGTATGCCGCTATGCAGGCTTATTCTGCGAACACAGCCGGTGTGGAACCTATCGTTTACGACCCATCCGCTTATCCCTATTTCTTCAATGATACCGATGGTGATGGCGCGCCCAACGATGGTTTTACCACCTGGACGCCAGCCTTGCTGCGTGCTGCGTATAACTACCAGTATTCTCAAAAAGATCCTGGCGCGTATGCGCACAACAGCACGTATGTGATGCAGTTCTTGTACGATTCCATTAACAGCCTGGGTGGTGACGTATCTGCCATGACACGCGCTGTGGTGGAAGCGCCTAGCGAATAGCAGGCCCTGAATCGTTATACGTGAACCGTTAGCAGACTGCGATCCGGAACATGGTATCTAACTAACAAAAAGACCAGACATCTATGGGTGTCTGGTCTTTTTGATTGGGTGGTTTCCCCATATCGATATGGGGCGTTTGTGCTGAAAACCTAAAGCGAGAACTAGGCGCGTCAGGTCAAAATGCCCGATTTTAGCGCTGGGTATGGTTTTTTTGCGCATGATGATGGGGAAAACGGCCGTTTCCCCCATCTATCCCCCCATTTTCCTACGCTAATTCCCCAAAACACCCCATACAAAAAATCCGTTCCTTTCCCAATATTCTCTATCCCCAGAAAAGCGTAAACTGAAAGCAATAGACAAGTATCTGTTTTGAGGAATAGTCTAATACCATTCCTCAGACCGTGGAGGTAGAAAGATGGACATTTTCCTGGCTGTTCTCATTTTAATTGGTTTGTTTTTACTACGTTTTGGTTTGCCAACCGTCATTGTGATGGGTCTAGGCATTCTTCAGGATCGCAACCGCAAATCGAATATCTGATGCCGGAAGGAATGAAACGTCAAACCTTTTCCCACTACCCCTATCCCGCAAAGGAGAAAACCCATGATTAAACATTGGACCACCAGACTGCTCATAGGCCTGGCCTGTGGGTTGTCCTTCGCGCTTTTCACCATCACGGTTACGCACGCTAAACCACAAGCCAAACCCATGCCCCAAACAGCACTCCCCGACGACTGCGGTGAGTGCCATGAAAATATTGTCGTGAGTGCAGAAGCCAGCCAACATGGGCAGGCTTTTGCCGATCCTGCCTTCCAGGAATCGTGGTTGGCGCAAGGCAGCCCGCCGGAATGTCTGGCCTGCCACACCACCGGCTACGACGCAGCCACACACACCTGGGAAGAAGAAGGTGTTGGCTGCTCCACCTGTCACGAAATGGGGCCAAACAGCACCCATCACCCCGAGCAGGTAATGCCGGTCAATCGCTCACCTGAAGCCTGCGGTACATGTCATGTTGATACGCATGAGGACTGGGCAATGAGCAAACACGGTGAAGAGGATCTCGCCTGCGTCAAATGCCACAATCCGCATACGGCCGAACTTAAAAAGGAAAATGTGCAGGAAGTTTGTATCGATTGCCACAATGAGGAATCCTATTTTTACGCATTTACTACCCATTCTCAGGAAGGCATGATCTGTACCGACTGCCATTTCCAGGTGTCTGAGACGCCGGCTGGAGAAGGTCATGGCAAACTTGTCCATACCTTTGCCGTAGACTTAAACAACTGTAATCAATGTCACGAACATCAAATGCATTCCACCAGCAGTGACGCGGCCTTTATGGGGACGATGGGCACTGCCATGGGTGGCGAAGAGGGCGAGGGGACGGCTGGAGTAACCCCTTGTGAAGCGCTGGATACCTTGCAACAGGCTCGCAACGACATCGTCTTCCCGGATCAGATTGATTCAAATGTGCTGGCTCCCGAACCGCCTTCAGGACTGGCTCCGCTCAGCTTTGTGCTGCCTATGGTGTTTGGTCTGGCGCTTGGCATCGTGGTGACGCCTTTGGCAGAACGCGCTTTCCGCCGCGTGCAGATATAGGTGACATCATGAGCAATCAAACAATTGCTGGCAAAACAATGAAACGACGTGATTTCCTGAAGCTCTCCATTGCCGGTCTGGCCACGACAACGATTGCGGCGACCACGATGCGTAACAAAGCCTCTGGTCCGGTAGGGGACAGCCCGCATAAATGGGCGATGGTGATCGACCAATCCAAATGTAACGGCTGTGGGTATTGTGTGGATGCCTGCCGCGCCTGCAACGATGTGGCACCGGACAAAGCATGGACCCGCCTCATCGCTCAGGAACCAGAGGAGGAACGGGACGTGTATTTACCCGTTCCTTGTATGCAGTGTGCTGATGCGCCCTGTGTGGATATTTGCCCGGTGGGCGCAAGTTATTATCGGCCAGACGGCATTGTCATGATGGATTACGATAAGTGCATTGGCTGTCGTTACTGTGAACTGGCCTGTCCATACCACGCTCGTAGTTTTAACTGGAAAGCGTTTACCGAAGAAAATCCGGCAGTGCCCGATTGGGGACAACCGGAAGTAGCCCGTCGTCCGCGAGGTGTGGTGGAAAAATGTGCTTTTTGCTACCAGCGCATTGATCGCGGTCTGGCAATGGGACTGACGCCCGGTGTCGATGAACAGGCTACGCCAGCCTGTGTGGTAGCCTGCCCGCCCGGCGCGCGTGTTTTTGGCGATTTGAATGATCCGGAATCGCAGGTAAGCCAACTGCTGGCTGGTAATTGTTCTTACCGTCTGCGTGAAGATCTGGGCACGGAACCGCGCGTGTACTATTTGCCGGTTCAAGCAGAGGAGGAAGCCGCATGTTTCGACAACGCTTAAGCTTTCTACGTAATCCGTTTGTCTGGTGGGTGTCGTTTTTGCTCTTGCTGATTGTATCCGGCCTAGTGGCTGCTGTTGTGGTGTTTACGCGCGGGCTGTACGTGACGAATCTGACGGACCTGGTGCCATGGGGTTTGTGGATTGGTATTGACCTCTCTTCGATTGCCCTGGCGGCGGGGGCATTTAGCATCTCGGCGATTGTTTATTTGTTGAAGGTGAAGAAATTGCTGCCGGTGGCGAAAACGGCCGTTTTCCTCGGTTTAATTGGTTATACCATGGCGGTCCTCACCCTGCTGCTCGACATCGGCCGCCCCGACCGCTTTTGGCACGCCATGGCCTATTGGAACATCCACTCACCGCTGTGGGAAGTCACTATGTGCGTCACCCTCTATCTCGCTGTGCTGACGCTGGAAGTGACGCCCATTGTGGGTAACAGCGACATCATGCAAAACCGCTGGCCCAAAATAGGCCGCAAAATGGGATCTGTCCATAAATTGGCGCCGGTGCTGGCTGTTGTGGGTCTGTGCCTGTCCATGATGCACCAAACATCTCTGGGGGTTACATACGGGGTCATCAGAGCCAGACCTGCCTGGGATCGATCAAGCCTGGCCGTGCTGTTCATCGTATCTGCGGTAGCAGCCGGTCCGGCTATGGTCATCTTTGCTTCGCATGTGGCGGCCCGTATGACGTCCAAAGCCAAAATAAACCAGGATTTGCTCAACACCATCGCCAAATATATCGGCTGGGTGTTGATTGTCTACTTATTCCTGCGTGTTTGGGATCTGCTTTACCTGAGTTTCAGCACCGATCCTGGCCGAGGCGACAGCCTTTTTTACCTGACCCAGGGTCCATTAGCCGTCAATTTCTGGTTAGGCGAGATGATTATCGGCATTATCATTCCCATAATCATTTTACTTGTGCCGCGCTGGCGGCAGAATCCGCGCCTGCAAATGTTGGCGGCAGCGATGGTGGTTATCGGTTTAATACTTTACCGCTGGGATACAAACATGGTAGGGCAAATGGTGGTGTTTAGCTATCTGCCGCAAGCAACAACGCCGCTGTTTACCAGCTATCTGCCGTCTTTCGTTGAAATAGCGGCTGGATTAGGCGTCGTGGCTTATGGTATACTGGCATTTACACTGGGAGTCCGCTATCTGCGCGTTGTTGACCATACCGAAGTCCATGAGCATGAGACGGCACAGCCCATGCCAGTACCGATGCTGTCGGGTGACTGATGAATTGTTTACTGCTAACTTTTCACTGTAAATTGGGTTTGAGTGCGCGATGAACGAATTTGAAGCAACTGGATTCATGGTTTTGTTGTTTGTGCTGCGCTGTATTGCGCCCTTTGTCTTGCTGATGGGGGTGGGGTACTTCATGAACCGCATGGTCGACAAATGGGAGCGGGAGGCGTTGGCACAGCAGGAGAAAGAGCAGGAATCCTCGCCTGCGCCACAGCCGGGGCAGATTTTCCCGGAGAAACCAGCAATTCCTATGCCACAGCCCGCTTTTGCAAAATCCCCTGATGAGAAAAAGCCCGCCATTCAACTCCCCTGCTGGCTCGTAAAAAACTGCGATCCGGCTCATCGTCCTGATTGCCCTGCCTACCAACAGCGTGGCAAACCGTGTTGGGTAGCGCGTCTGGCGGCAGAAGGCGTATTGCCTGCGGGCTGCCCGGACTGCACGGTTTATCAGACAGCGCACGCGTGAAGCGTGTGGAGGTAATGGGGTGTGGAGGTGTGGAGGTGTTGGGGTGAAAAACCTTGCCACTCTGCCACTCTGCCACTCTGCCACTCTGCCACTCTGCCACTCTGCCACTCTGCCCTAATCTTCCAAATCAATCAACCCTTTTCTGATAGCATATTTCACCAGATCGACGCGGCTGTGCAGGTTGAGCTTGCGCATGATGTTTTCGCGGTGGCGGTCTACGGTTTTGACGCTGATGGTAAGTATCTCGGCGATTTCGGGGTTGGTTAGCCCTTCGGCGATCTGGATGAGGACTTCTCGCTCACGAGGGGTCAGATCTTCTTCAGGGTCGGAAACGGCCGTTTCATCGCGGTTGAGGTAATCATTAACCAGCCGGGCCGCCAGGGTAGGGTAGAGAAACACTTCGCCCTGGCTGACGGTACGGATGGCGTTGACCAGTTCATCAGGAGCGGCGCGCTTGGGCACGTAACCGGAAGCGCCCGCCTTGAGCATTTCAAAGAAGTACTGTTCATCTTCATACATGGTGAGAGCCAGAACGGCCGTTTCCGGCACACTCTGTTTTATTCTGCGGGTCGCTTCAATGCCATTCATCTCCGGCATCTCCACGTCCATCAGCACCACATCCGGCCTGAATTCTTGTGTCTTCGCCACCGTTTCCACGCCGGTTTCCGCTTCCGCGATAATCTCCATGTCCGGTTGGGCCGAGAGCAGCATTCGCAGTCCGGAGCGGACCACCGCGTGATCATCCGCCAGCAATAGCTTGATTTTATTCGACATGCGCTTCATCCTTTGTGGGGGGCAAGGGAATACAAATTTGAATGATAGTGCCCATATTTTGTTTCGATCTGATAAAAAAATGGCCGCCAATGAGCGAAACCCGTTCCTGCATGCCCAACAACCCCCATGATTCCCGCTGTTTCTGACTGGAATCGAGCACTTTCTCCGGGTTGAATCCGCAGCCATTATCTCGAATGCGCAGGCAGATTCGGTCTGGTCGTGAAATAAGCCTCACTTTTACTTCCGTGGCTTTGGCGTGTTTGGCCACATTGTTGAGCGCTTCTTGCACGATGCGGTAAAGTGCCAATTCGATATTTGGATCTTCGCGCCGTTTTTCGCCGGTGAGCAAGAAAACGGCATGGACGCCGGTGCGCTTCTGGAAAGCCTGCACCTGACTCCGTAAAGCAGAAGCCAGCCCTAAATTATCTAAAAGAGAAGGCCGCAAATCCGTCACCAAATTGTGCACTTCTTGCAGCGTTTGCGAGTTGAGCGTGCGCAGTTCTTGCAATTGAGCGGCGGCTTTAGTGGTGTCCCGCGTCAGGTTATCGCTGACGGCCGCCAGGCCCAAACCCAACGCCGTGAGCGATTGTCCGGTGCTGTCGTGCAGTTCGCGGGCAATGCGCTGCCGTTCGTTTTCCTGAGCGGCCACCACTTGCTGCAAGAGTTCGCCGCGCATCGCTTCCCGTTCTTGCACTTCCTGGTAGAGGCCGGCATTTTCAATAGCGATGCTCAATTGGCCGGTGATCGCCACGATCAAGGACAGATCGCGCTGTGTAAAAGCATCTGTGTTTTGCTTGACGCTGAACACAACGCTGCCCACGACATGTTTTTTTGCCAGAAGCGGCACGCCAATGGTATGCCCACCAATATCAATTTGAACGGGATCGTCCAGTCCACGCGCCAGAACGTCCCCGGTTTCTCCTAAATCCACGATATTTTCGCCGTCACACCAGGCGAGATGGCCGGTTTCTGCCACGTATTCGCCCAGCAGGTAAGCGCGGTCATAGGGGCATTCAAAGGCAGGATTGACTACGCCGCGCCCGGTATAGCCTGAACGCGCCACAATTTCTAAGGGCAGTCCTGGTTTTTCACGCAGCAGAACCATACCGCCGCCAATACGAGGCAGCCTGTCAAACACCTGAGCGATGGTTTGCTGCAAGAGCATATCGCGGTCAATGGTCGCCGCCAGGGTGCGTGACAGTTCATACAGGATGGACAACTCTTGCACGGCTTCCTGTAGTTCCTGGTTGATGGCTTCTGTCTCCCGCTGCGCCTGTTCTTGCACTGCCAGCGCATCACGTTGAGCAGTCAAACGGGCGTCGTTTGCAGCCATGATCTGCTGGCGGGTTTCTACCTCAAAGGCGCGCAGAGCTTGAATGATGAAAATGGCAACGATAACGGCCGTTACTGCCCGAAACAATTGCACCGGAAAACCAAACAACTGCAAAAACAATTCCGCGTTGATCACATTGGCCGGAAACAAAAAACTGGGCGTCACAAAAAACTGACCGACAACGCCATACAAAACCAGCGCCACAGCCGCGCCCAGCAGCGCCCGGCCAAAATCTGGCATGCCCCGTTCCTTGAAAGCACGCTGCTCCAATACAATGGCCCACGCCGCCAGCAAAGCGCCTGGAATACCCACAATATACCGCGCCAACACATCTGCCGAGGTAATAAATTCAGCGGCTGTCGGCGCATAAATCCAGCGGGTGAGCAGCACACTGACGAGCCAAAAAGCGGCCAACGATCCGGCGACAAGCCAGGCAAAGCTTTTTTCGCGGCCATCGGTGATGCGATTTGAGGTAATGAGGCGGATGCCAAAAACGACCAGAAGCGCAAAGGACAAAACGAGGTCGCCGATGCGCAAACCGTTAAAAAGGAAGGCTTGCTCAGGGTTGAGGGCGTCAAATTTGCCCAGACGGGCGAACATATCCATCCATTCATGCACGCCGTGAATCAGGCCAAAGCCGGCCAGAAACAGCATGGCTCCCGCAATGCGAAACTCCGACGTGCGTCGTGATTCCAGCAAAACAGCCAGCCCCATGCTAAAAAAAGCCAGGCCGTAAACAAAATAAACGACGTCGATATGCCGGATGAAGATAGATTCAGTCATTTTTAATAATTAATTGGTGAATTTTTGAATTGTTGAATTATTAATGAAGGCATGACGGCGACTCATTAACAATTAAGCCGTTCAACAATTCAACAATTAACTGATTATACCAGAGTTACCGACTCTGCCTGGAACCAGGTTGTGCCCCATTCATCCTGGCGCAAACGGCCGTTTACCACCAACGCCCCCCACACCTCCGGCTTTTCCTTATCCAGCCCGCGCACAATCACGTAGCTTTCGCCGTCATCGAGGAAGAAACCCTGCCCACCCGTCCAGCCCGGCAGGCGCGTTCCACCAAGGGTTACTCGTTTACCCAAATGCTGAGGTAACTGACGAATGGGCAGCGTTTTAGGCCGTTTCTGGAGCAGGTCCAGTGGATGCACGCTCATGGGCAGACCCAGCAGGTGCATTTCCCAGTCAAAGCGTTGGGCGGGCGATTCAGGCGGAACGGCCGTTTCCAGGCCAAACCCAAAGCTCATCTGCCGCGCGCTGCCCGCCCGCAAAATCTCCTCCGCGTCCGCCAACAGCGCCGCCCGGCTCGTCCCCATGCCATCCAGCGCCCCGCATTGGATGAGATGCGTGATCTCTTTTCCTTGCAGTTCCACCCTGTCCAACAGATCACGGAGAGAGGAAAACGGCCGTTTCCCCACAATTTCCTCGATGGATTTATGCCGCAGGTCGCGGACTTGACCGAGACCCATCCACAAAAGTTGCGAGTGGCGGGTTGCGAGTGGCGAGTCGTCTTTACCTGCAACCTGCAACTCGCTACTTGCCACCAGGGTAAACTTCCACCCGCTAAAATTAACATGCGGCGGCATTGTGCCAATCCCTACTCTTCTCGCTTCGGCCAGGTAGATGGCGGGGTGGTGGAAGCCTCCGTGGTCCGCCAGGCGGGCGCAGAGGAACTCGGCGGGATAATGCGTTTTCAGGTAGGCCGACCGGTAGCTGACGTCGGCGTAGGCGGTGGCGTGGCCCTGGTTGAACCCGTAACCGGCGAAGGCGCTCACCTGCTCCCACAGTGTATTGGCCTGTTCCTGCGTGAAGGCCGGACCGTCCGGCGCGGGACGCTGGCAGCCGTGGATAAACGCCAGGCGCAGCGCCGCCATTTCCTTTGGCTGGAACTTGCTCATGCCTTTACGGAGGCGCTCCGCCTGCGCCCAACTCAGCCCCGCAATCTCCACCGCCACGCGCAGCACCTGCTCCTGAAAGAGCATCACGCCCTGCGTTGGCCCCAAAATCGGTTCCAGCGCCGGATGCAGAAACGAGACCGCTTCTTCGCCCCGGTAGCGGCGCACAAACGCCGCCGCCATGCCGCCCGTCGCCGGTCCCGGCTTAAAAAAGGCATTGGCGACGGCCAAATCCCACACCGATTTGGCTCGCAGTTGGCGCAGGGTGCGCTGCGCCCCGCTGGATTCGCATTGGAACACGCCGATGGTGTCGCCGTGGGAAATGGCATTCCCGGTGGCTTCGTCGTCGAGGGGAATGGCTTCCAGTTGGAAGGCGGGGTCGTGGGCGGCGCGGACGGAAACGGCCGTGTCCGCCAGCACCGTCAGCGCCCGAATGCCGAGCAAATCCAGCTTGGGCAGGCCGATGGTCTCCAGGTCGCGGTGGTCGAACTGGGTGGTCAGGAAGCCTTTGGTCGTCCACTGCGCCGCCACCGTGTCGGTCAGCGGACCGGGGGTAATGACCACGCCGCCGGGATGCACGCTGAGATGGTGCGGCTGCCCCACGAGGCGGTAAGCGGTGGCAAACACTTCGCGTTCCTGCGCGTCTTCGATTTGAGCCAGCAGGTCGGGCAGGCTCACTTCTTCGCGGCGGCCGGGGTCGGGATGCCAGCCGCGCGGAATGAGTTTGGACAGCCGTTTGATCTGCGTTTCGCTCAGGCCGTGCGCCTTCGCCGTTTCGCGCACGGCCGATTTGGGCTGCATGGTGCTGATAGTGGCGACCAGCGCTACCTGGTCCGCGCCGTATTTTTCCACCACGTAATGCAGCACCTCGTCGCGGCGGCGGCTGCAAAAATCCAGGTCAATGTCGGGCAGCGTGGTGCGGGCCGGGTTGAGGAAGCGCTCGAAGAGCAGGCCGTTGGCGACGGGATCCACCGTGGTGATGCCCAACGCATAAGCCGCCAGCGAGTTCGCCACGCTGCCCCGCGTGCTTACCGGCACCCCTGTCTCCCGCGCAAAAGCCACCACGTCCGCCACCACCAGGAAAAGCGGGGCAAAGCCGTGGTGGTTGATGGCGGTCAGTTCGCGTTGGAGGCGGGTTTGGTAAGCAGGTGGCGGGTGGCGAGTGGCGGGTGATTCGTTATCGGTTCCTCGTTCACTGTTCTCAGTTGATTGTTTCTTTTCCAACCCCTCTTCTGCCTGCTGGGCCAGGGCTTGGGCCACGGTCTGGCCTTCCGGCAAATCAAGGGCGGGCCACAGCGGACGGCCGTTTGGCAGGCAGGGCTGGCATTGATCCACGATAGCGCCCACGTTGGCGATGGCTTCGGGGAAGGCGGCGAAGCGTTCTACTACTTCCGCGGGCGGCAGCCAATGCACGTTGATTTGCGCATCGTCGAAGCCGGGCAGCGTGTGGGGGGATACGTGGTCGAGGTGGCAGTTTTGGTCAATGGCGGCGAGCAGGCGGAGCAACGGCCGTTCTTCCTCATGCAGGCAGTAGATTGGCTGGGCGGCGGCGGGCGGCAGGCCAAAACGAGCGCCAATACGGATCAGTTCACTGATAACGGCCGTGTCTGCCGGTTCGTGCCATTCCACGCCGATGTAGGCGCGCTCTTCGTAGATGCCGCCCAACATGGAGGCGACGTGGGTGGCGGCCTTGTCATGTCCGGCGCGTACGAAGCGGTCCAGCCAGCCGCGCCGTCCCCCATCCAGGCAGATGAGGCCGTCGCTGTGCGCTCTCAGGTCGGCCCACGTGAGGCCGTGGCGCAGTCGATCTTGTTCCGGGCTGCCCAGGAGCAGGGTGGAGAGCTGGTTGAGTGAGCGGTAGCCTGCGGGGCCGGTCGCCAGCAGGATGAGCTGGCCGGGCGTGCTGGCGTCGATGGGCGGCGGGTTGTCGGGCGCCGCTACGGGCACGACGAGGCCGGTGAGGGGCTTGATATCGGCGGCGCGGCAGGCTCTGCTAAAGGCGACGGCTCCGTAAAGCCCAAAGGTGTCGGTGAGGGCCAGTGTTTTGAGGCCGGACGCGGCGGCCTGCTGCGCCAGGGCGTCCGGGGAGGCCATGCCGCCCAGCAGGGAGAAGTGGGAGTGGACGCGGAGGTGGGTGAAGTGGGCGGTGCTGCTCATGGTGGGGATGATAACACGCTATGGGAATGTTGCAGGTGAATTTCCAACCAATTAGGGAGAGGTAATCTTGTTGCTTTGATTTGATTACCGAGGAAAATTATTCCATGGATTATGAGATAATCTCCATAGAGAGAGCCATTAAATGACTGGAAAAATGCTGCGATTTTTGGGTATGATAATTTTCATATTTGGCTTAGATTTAGTGGCTTGTAGCGAGAGACAAAAGGAGTTGTCATCTGAGGATCTCAATCTTCCGTTATCACCTTACCTAGAATTTGTTGTCCCAGCACCTAACTCTGAATATTCTGTAGAGGCTTATGATGAAGGGATGCATTACCCACCAATTTCTGAAGCACACCCTGCACCAAAGGAGGGGAAGCAAAGAATTTGTGGCGAGGTCTTATCTAGAACCCTTTTAGAACCGGGTGATTATTTTAGGACAAATCCTCAAAAGGGAGAGTTTTTACCTGACAGGATTTCTTTATATGTAGATGGTGACAAATTTCGAAGAGTCGATGAAGTGATCATGATTCTGATGGAAACTGAGTTAGAAGATGAAAACGGGTATATCACTGCTCGAGCGCCAGCCAGTCATCTAATTTGTTGGCCTGCTGAATTAGGTGAAGGACTACACATCGCAACGATAGAAGTCAAGAAGACATCTGGCGAAATTATGGATTATAGTTGGTCTTTTACACTTGATTAAAAGTGCTTGCAAGAATGGTTGGCGATGAATTGCATTGTGAAACTGTTTCCCCCCCATTTCACACTTATGGAATAGAAGGTTAGGTTTCCAGCTGGCGGCGTTTTTGAGCGTGGCGTTAGGCAACGGCCGTTCACATGCCAAGCCACTGTTTTAAAGAGTGATTTAATTTATCCTGGTCTTCCACAGTCAGTTGCCCTACTGTTTTTAAACACAAGTTTTGTTGAACAGTGTAAATCCCCCGCTTGATAGCTGAAGCAACATTAAGTCCCGCTTCTTGCCAGTTTTTTAGAGTAAATTCACCAGGCAATAATGAATTTGTACGACTGGTTAAAGGTACGATAATCAGGTCTTGGGAAATGTGTGGTGCGTTGACCACCACTGCGGGTCTTATTTTTGCCCCAGATAGATCAGAGAAAGGATACCGGATGAGAATGACATCACCCTTCGAGTAAGTGGGCATAAATGTCATCCTCCTCATTATCCCAAATGGTATCTATGCTGCTCTGGCTGGCTCTGATCCAGAACTGAGATTCAGGATCGGTGAGGAAGGTGACAAGGAGCTTTTGCCCCGCTTCTAAAGGTATTTCTTCCAGTAGTTTAATTTGATTGTTTTCGACAATAGCTTGCACGGTTGTCAGCATGTTTCACCTCATAACTCTTAGATAGTTTCATTTTAGCATAAGGCTGGCGGGTGGGGAAATCTCAATGAAAGATAAACTAGCAGGCTGTCGGAAAAGTCTGCTCATGGTGGGGGATGATAACACGCATTGGGAATGATTCAATTTTGCGTAGAGGGGAACCGTATTTCAGGAGTCATACCAAAGTGAGCTTTGTTAAGTAAAATAGTGATGTCTTATTGGTTTGCTTGGGAGGTATTTTGATTATGAAACAAAAATTGTCTGGTTATTTCGTACTTGATCTTATTGGATTCAGCTTGAAAAATGATGCGCATCTCTTGACTAAAAGATGCGCATCTCTTAAGCAAAAGGTGCGTATCTCTTGACTAAAAGATGCGTATCTTTTTTTATATGATGAACGGGAACTTAACAGAGAGCAAACGGCCGTTTCCTTAACCTTTCTGATCTGTTCATTGACAATCCCCCATTCCAACGGCATGATGGTAGCGCAAACCTCAAACCGCAATCAAAAAAGGAGAACGATAACATGACTGTACGTACTGCAAATGCTGCCTGGGAAGGCACCCTCAAAGAAGGCAAAGGCGTCATGAAGCTGCAAAGCGGCGCTTACGAAGGTCCATACACCTGGGCCTCTCGTTTTGCCGAAGGCCCCGGCACAAACCCGGAAGAATTGATCGGCGCGGCGCACGCCGGCTGCTTTTCCATGTTCCTGGCTGCCTTGCTAACCAACAACGACACGCCGCCGGTGCGCGTGGAAACGAAGGCTTCGGTCCATCTGGGCGAAGGTCCCACCATCACCAATATTGACCTGGTGTGCCGCGCTGAAGTGCCGAACATTTCTGAAGAGAAGTTTATGGAAATCGCACGTTCGGCCAAGGAGAAATGCCCGGTCTCCAAACTGTTGAAAGGCGCTGAGATTTCCTTGCAGGCAACGTTGGTCTAGGCGTTTTGCTATTGTCGCCGTGATAATGGCGGTTTATCTAGCCTGCGCTTTTTGAGAACTCGTGGGTTAACCAGAGCCTGGCGTAGGGGCGCAGCGCGCTGCGCCCCTACATATGGCGTCAGTCCCTTGATATTCTGAAGGCCCCGCTCATGTTTGCATGAGCGGGGCCTTTGTTTTTTGGGCATGGTTCATCGAGCGGAACATCTTCTTTACAAATTGACACTGAATTGTCATTCCTTCGGCGTTGCTCAGGACAAGGTCTGAGCGGAGTCTTCGGAGCGAAGCATCCCGCTCCCACCAGAGGAACGGGATGCTTCGGAGGACCTCAGCATGACACGTTTTTTTGTTAAATTTGTAAAGCACATATCGCCTGAATTGAACCATGCCGTTTTTTGCTATTCTTTAGCCGGCGGTTGAAACCGCGCCAACGGTAACAAAGTCGGCCTGCGCCGACTGGTTTCCAGTCCACGAAGGTGGACTTTGCCGCCGTTGCAAATTGATTCGCCGCGTATGGCGGTTACGGTAACAAAGTCGGCCTGCGCCGACTGGTTGCCAGTCCACAAAGGTGGACTTTGCCGCCGTTGCCGCGAATTGATTCGCCGGGTATAGCTTCACCGGTTGGAGTTGGCTGCCGGCGGCGTTTGTTTGCGGGTGAGCAGGGCTTTGTAATGCTGCAAGCGCGGCTGGCTTTCGGCCGCCAGCGCCAGCGTCATGCCAAAGATGAGCAGGGTGTTGGTGAGTAGGAAGAAGATGAACTCTTCCACGGGCAGGTTGCCGATAAAGATGTTGAGCGACTGCTGTGGGTCGATGGTCCAGGTGCCGGCCCGGATGGCGAGCGAATCGGCGAAGGAAAGATACAGGGTGGGGACCAAAATAGCGATGAGTACCAACCGGCGGTAATACCACAAAATGTCGAAGCCAAAGAATAGCTGTATCATGATGGGCAAAAGCGCCCAGGAGAGTTCCAGCGCCAGGTAAGTGCCCGGCTGCCAGCGGGCGATGAGGATACCCACCATGACAGCCCAGACAACGGCCGTTATCCCCGTGACGATGAGCCGTAAACGATTATTCTCTGAGAATGATGAATGTGGAACGAGGAACGAGGAATGTTGGGTGCGCCGCATCCAAAACAGCAGCCACAAACCCGTCATGATGGGCTGCACGATGAAGAAAGTGTACTCCTCAATCGGCACCCAGCCGATAACAATTCCTGTCACCAACGCCCGGTCATACCACCAGACGCGGGTCGCTACCAGATAGTTGTCCCAGGGTGTGGTGTAAACTACCGCGATGATGATGTGGATGAACAGCACCCACCAGGGCGAAAACGAATTGAACCGCGCCGGCATCGTGATGCCGCGCCGCCTGTCCCACAACGTCAACCCCAGCAGGATAACAATGGGAATACCAACAAAAATTGCGAGAAAAGCAAAGTAAGTCATATGAATTGTGAATTGTGAATGGAGAATTATGAATTGCGAACTGTGAACGAGATGTCTCGTTCACAATTAAAAATTAGCAATTCACAATTCACCATTTCATACCATTCTTCCTTTCCAGGTTATACCTTTTTTGAATACCCGGCGCAGCAGGCCCCAGAAACCGGCAAGCTGCACGACGAGAGCGCCGACGGGCGAGAAAGCGGCGTACCAGGGGGAACCATAGCGCCGCGCCCAGGGAATGAAGCCGAGAACCACTGCGCCCCAGGTCAGGGGCAGCCAGCGCCGGCGCACGTTGCCGGACATGACAGCCACCAGCACCAGCAGCGGGTTCATGGCAATGGTGATGAAAAACACGGTAATCAAGGCGCGCAGCCCGGAGAAGCGCAGCGATTGAGAGCCGAGCCGGTTCATGCCGTGCCACATTTGCTGGTTGTCGCGGTACATGCGCACCTGCGCGGCCTGTTCGCCGCGCATCATCTGCACACGGTAGCCCAGCTTTTGCAGATGATGCCCCAGCGCCACGTCTTCCAGCGATTCGCCGCGAACGGCCGTTATGCCCCCGCTTGCTTCATACACATCCCGCCGCAGCAGCATGTACTGCCCGTTAAGATAGGCGGAATTGGGTTTCCAGGCGGTAAACAGCCCGGCGAAGGCCGCCATCAAGGCCAGCCGGTCGCTCAGACCGCGGCATTCCTGCTCCAGGAACAGACTCAAGCCGTCCAGATTGTGTTCGATGGCGTAGCGCACGGCTTGTTCCGGACCGTGCGGGGCGTGGATGGTGTCGGCGTCGGTGAAGAGCAGCCAGTCGCCCTGGGCGGCGGCGGCGCCGTGCAGCATGGCGTGGGGTTTACCCAACCAGCCGGGCGGTAGTTCGGACAATTGGATGACTTGGGCGCGGTGGGCGCGGGCGACAACGGCCGTTTCGTCCTCCGAGTTATCATCGACCACAATCACTTCTAAACGGCCGTTATACTGCAAAGCGTTCAGCGACGGCAGCAGGTAACGCAAATTGTCCGCTTCGTTGCGGGCCGGCACAATGATGGAGAGCGAGGGCAGCGCTGTGTCCGGCTGCGTGCGCACGCCCACGTGCGCACGTGGGCGTGCGCACGCAGCATTGTTTTGAGTTAGCGTGGGCAGCGATTGGTACATGCGCTCCGCGTAATACCCCAGGGGCGGCGCCAGCAGCGACAAGACAATCGTCTTTTTCCAGCGGTCAAAATGGGTCATGAGCCATTCCCTCGCGCTTTCACCCGCATCAGCACGCCTGGTTTCGGCTCCAGCGTGGCGCCCATGTAGGGTTTGATTTTGTCGCCGTTGAGCAGTTCCAGGTCAAAGCGCTGCAATATGCGCGCCAGCACCACCTTGCTCTCCACCTGGGCAAAGGCCGCGCCGATACAGTTGCGCGGTCCGCCGCCAAACGGAATATAGGTCAAAGACGGCCGTTCTCCCTGCTCGCTCTCGTTCTTGTCAAAGCGGTGGGGGCAAAACTTCTCCGGCTCATCCCAATAGCGCTCATCCCGGTGCGAGAGGTAAATCGAATACATCACCCGCGTATCCTGCGGCACGTCGTAGTCCAGCAGCGTCATATCCTCAAGTGCCCGCCGGTTGCCCACATGAATCGGCGGGTACAAACGCAGCGCTTCTTTGATGACCATGTCCAGATAGGTGAGCTGGTTGATTTGTTCAATCGTGGGGGCGTGTTCCGTCATCCGTGTTCCGTCATCCGCGTTCCGTAATCCGTTTTCGCTGAACAGCTCTCGGTTTACGGTTAACGGTTGACCGAATACGGAATCGACCTCCGCCTTCGCCTGCGCCATTGCTTCCGGGTTGCTGCCCAGCAGATACCACACCCAGGCCAGCAGCGCCGTAGACGTATCGTGCCCGGCGATAAGCATCGTCAACAGTTGGTCGCGGATGAGGTCGTCGTCCAGCCCTTCGTTAATGAGTTTGGCGAGCAAATCGCCTTCGACCGGGACTGCGCCATTTTCCAGATCCACACGCCGCTGGCGGATGATCTGGTACAGGTAGGCGTCCAGTTCCTTGATGGCTTTTTTGTAGCCGAGACGGGGCATATTGGGCCACATAATCCAGAAGCCGGGCGAAATGTAGGCGATGGCCTTCAGGATTGGCTTCCACAGGCGCTCCATGTCTGGCGCAAAATCCACCTGGAACATGGTCCCCATCAGGATAAGCAGCGCCGCTTTGCGCATCTCCACCAGCATGTCAACCGTACCGCCATCAGTCCAGGCGTCGGTGAGGGTGTT